>CAYFHQ010000069.1:0-20310 GCA_964342805.1 uncultured Peptostreptococcaceae bacterium
AAGGTCAGGCAGAGGAGGACAACCAAGGCCCTTGTCCATTTGCTCCTGGGAACTTCCTCATTTAAGTAGGTCTTCATATTGGCTTCCTTTCCTCTATGACTAGAAGGTGATTTCAAATCCTAAACCCTCTTCTTGGTGGGATAGGACTTGAATATCTCCGTCGAAAACGTCTTTTACGATGGCATAGACCATGGACAAGCCCAGGCCTAGGTTGGAGGACATTTGGCTGGTGTAGAGGGGGGTGAAGAGGTCTCTCTCCATTTGGGCATTAACGCCCCCACCATTGTCTTTGTATTGGATCACCCAGTTTTGACCCTGGTTTCCTTTTGCTATACTGACCTCAATTTGCCAGCTGGCTTGCCCTGTAAACCCGTGGACAAAGGAATTTTCCATGAGTTCCACAAGGATCTGTTTGAGGCTGTCTCCGTGGTTGTCCAACATGGCTTGGTCATGGGCATGGACCTGGATTTGACAGGGGATTTCACGGTATTTCATGGAGGTTTCCAGGTAGGCGTCCCGCACCACCTGTTCCATGGATTGAGCTTCTGAGGACAAGGTTCGCTGGACCTTAGAGTAGCCCTTAAGCTTGTTGATAATTTCTATACTGGTGTTGAGGTTCTGAAGGATATTGGCCCCACTTTCGTCCATGTCCTTCATGAACTCAATCAGTTGTCTTTTGGACAAGGTATTGGTGCCCACATGCCCGTTGAGTTTGTCCACGGTTTGAATCAGGTGGCTACTCAAGGTCTTGGCATTGCCAATGGGGGTGTTGAGCTTATGGGCTAAGCCAATAACTACCAGGCGTAGGGAGGCCAGCTTTTCAGTTTCCACAAGACGCTTTCGAGTGGCCTCAATTTCCTCTATGGACTGCTCCAGTTTCTCGTTGGTCACCATGAGGGTTTCCCTTTGGGCCATGAGTTCTCCCATGGCGTCCTCCAGTTCATTGTTGGCCTGGGTCAACTCCTGGGTCCGTTCTTCGACTTTATGTTCCAAGGACTCACTATATTCCTTGATTTCGTCAAAGGTTGCCTTTTGACGGCTGATCATGATCTGCAGGGACCGGGTTAGGACACCCACTTCGTCCATTCGGTCTTTGAAGTTGTCTTGTATGGCCACATCATAGTTGCCTTGACCCACCTGGTCTATGGTTTCCGCTATATAGACCACCGGCTTGGCCAGGGCCTTGGCAATGAGATTACCCGAAAAACTTGCCAATAGCATGACGATTAGAATCATCACAACAATCACAATCACAATGGCGTCGAGGCCACTGGTCAAGACCTGGAAGGGAACTGCAACCCCGAGGTGCCAGCCATTTCTCAGGGCTTGGCTGGCATAGACCAAGTCCCCCACCTGGCTTTGGGTTTGATCGAGAAAGTCATCCGGTCTCTCCTTGTCCCCTTGCCCTGGTGAGTGGAGTACCACGCTGTCAAAGGGCCTCGTGGGTCCTGGGGCATAGATCAATCGGCCCTGGGAATCCGTCAGGAAAAGAAAACCAGCGTCCATGACCGGGTTGGCATTGATAGTGGAAAAAATGCCTGCTGTGGAGGTCCCACTGCCAACGATCATGACATAGGCGTCGTTGAAGGCCACTCTTCTGACTTGATAAATGACCTGGTCATCAAGATCGTTGATCCAGAGGTTGACCTTTTCTTGTTCCATGATTTCCTGGGGATCGATGGCCCCTGGATAGGTATTGGGGGCTTGACCCTCCGGTATAAAGTCTCCGTTGCCATCGGCGAACCAAATGGCCTTGGTCCCTTGGTTCCCCACAACAATCACAAAGGCTGACTTGGCAGGGCTCAAGTCGGCAGCCACATTGACCGAGGACTTGTACTTGTCCAGATATGTAGGCAGATAGTTGGTTTCCTCCTGGGCCCGGGCAGGATTAAAGGTAATGGCCAACTCTGCACCCAGGGTTTCCGTCACCTTTTCTGTGGCCTGGAGCCTTTGGTCGATCTCAAAAACTGCCCCCTGGAGGATGGTTGCCATGAAGTCTTCACTCCGGTCCATCAAAGTGGTTCTTGAAATATACAGGGAGAAGGCGCCCATGATTAAAATGGCCAAACAGCTTAAAGCGGTTACTGCGAGTTGAATACGTCTTTGTATGCTCATGGTTTCACCTCCTATCTCTATCCATACCCAAAAAAAGCAGGTGCCTTCCACGCCTTGTGGACTGCACCTGCTTTTCTTGTTGATGTATGGCTCTCCGTGGACTGTGCCTATGGTAGGTGGCTATGACATTCAAGACACTTAGCCACGGGTCCCCTTATTGGTTCGAACCACCAAGAAGAGGAAGTATGGAGCGCCCACCAGGGCCACCATAATCCCCGGCAAGAGGCCTTGGGGCTGGAGGATGTTGCGTCCGATCAAATCAGCTCCCATGAGGAAAATTCCACCTAAAAGCATACTTCCCACCATAAAGTGCTGGTGCTTGGGTCCATAAATCCGCTTGGCCATATGGGGGATGATCAGGCCCACAAATGAAATGGCACCTGCCACGGAGACCACCACTGCAGCCAAGGCCACCGCACAGCCAATGAGGATATAGCGCTCCTTGGTCAAATCCACCCCAAGACTCTGGGCTGAGATGTCGTCCAGACCCATGATGTTCAAGGTCTGGGACTTCATAAAAATCCAGATCATGAGAACCAATACGACGGGCAGGGTCACATAGACAAAGTCCCACTTGTCCCCCCATATACTCCCACTAAGCCACCGATAGATGAACTGAACGTCCTCACGGCCAGCCGAGGAGATAAAGAGGATCATGGAACCGGACAAGGCGATGGCGCTACCAATCCCCGTTAAGACCAACTTGTCCACATTGAGCCGTCCACCGGGATCGGTGGAAAAGACCATGGTCAGGAGAAAAGTGACACCCGCTCCTAGAAAACCTGCCAAGGGTAGGGTATAGACAATACTTGTACTGGAAAAGTCCATGAAGAGGTAGGCAAAGGTCACCCCCAGGCCTGCTCCAGCATTGATACCCAGAACCCCCGGGTCAGCCAAGTCATTCTTGGTCAATGTTTGCAGGACACTCCCACTCATGGCCAAGGCCATGCCCATGATCAAGGTGATCAACAAGCGAGGCATGCGGAGGGTAAAAATGGTGAAAACCTCCTGTTTGCTTCCTCCACCCAAAAGGGTCTGCAAGACGTTTTCCAAGGGGATCCGTAGAAAACCAAAGGTAAGACCCATGGCAAACAGTAATCCTGTGGCTAGTAGCAGCCCGCCATAGGTCAGCAACCGAAGGGTAGGACTTTTAACCAAGAGAACCGCCTCCCTTCCGTACAACAAATAGAAAGACTGGATAAGAACACACGGCTAGAACAGCTGTAATGGGGGTCTCATAAGGGGCATTCACCAGGCGTGAGGCCAGATCTGCCAACATGAGAAAGGCAGCCCCAGTGATCATAGACACGGGAATAATGTGCTTATAGTCTCCCCCCACCAAGCGTCTGACAAAGTGTGGAACCACAAGGCCAACAAAGACAATCGATCCTGAAAGGGCAATGGCTGCACCGGTCAGAAATGTGACTAGGAAAAAGAAAGCAATCCGCAAGACTTTGACGTTCTCTCCCAGAGAGATGGCCAGCTCCTCATTGAGACTGACCAGGGTCAGCTTTTTCGAATAGGCCAAGGCAAGGCCTAAGCCAACCACCAATATGGGTAGGACCATATAGATTTCCTTCAAGGTCACTCCTATCAGGCCACTGGAAGCCCACATGGTCATTTGCTTGGACGTTGTAAAGTGTAAGGCAAGGGCGTCCGACACCGCATATAGCAAGGTGGACACCGCCGCACCTGCTAGAATCGTTTTGTTATTACTGAGACCGTGGCGACCAGAAAAACTGATCAGAAATACGATCAGGCCGGAAACAACACTTCCCAAGAGGCAGGCCACTAAGACACCAAAATAGCTCAAGTTGTGAGAGAGAGCCAAGGAGAAGGACAAGGCAGCAGAAGCACCAGCAGTGATCCCAAACAAACTGGGACTGGCCAGGGGATTCCTCGTCATCCCTTGCATGTAGGCCCCTGAAACGGCCAAGGCCATGCCCACCAGACCCGCTGCAACCACTCTTGGGAAACGTATTTCCTCCAGTATGAGGGTATTTTCATTTTCATAAGCTTGTAGCAAAAATGCCCGGAGATCTGCCAAGGGAATCTTTGCTGCACCGAATGCCATAGCGGCAATAAAGGCTGATACCAGTGCCACAAGTAGCACCAGTATCAACCCAAGTTGTTTTTTGTTCATTGAAGTTTCCTGTCCTATTTTAAGAAGAAGTTTTCAAGTTCTTGCAACTGGTATTCCAGAGTTATGGGACCTGTCATATAGAAGCTCTCGGCTTGGGCCTTTAGAACCCGTTCGTTTTTCACAGCGTCAAGGTTCTTCCAGGTTTCCGTTTCCATAAAGGCCAGGTTAGACCCATTAAAATAGGCAAAGACCATGAGGTCAGCTTGATACTTGGGAATAACCTCAGCAGAAATGCTGTAGTAACCGTCTGTTAGGGCCACTTCCTTAACTGCCTCAGGCATGACTAGGCCCATTTCCTGATAAACAATCTGTGTACCCCGTCCCCAGTTGTCGCCATACAGGTAGATCTCGTCCCCATACCCTTCCATGACAGAAATGGACACGTCCTCACCGTACTTTTCCTTAAAAGATGCGCCCGCTTTTTGGGCTTTTTCTTGGAACTGGACAACCCACTCACGGGCTACTGCTTCCTTGTTGACTAGCTTGCCATACTCAATAATAGCGTCTAGGTAGGTGTTCTTACCGTATGTAAAGGAAACCGTAGGAGCAATTTCCGATAGCTCCTTGATATTTTCATTGTTAGAGCCTGTGATGATTAGGTCTGGATTTAAGGCCATGACTTGTTCCATATTGTCTACAGCAACTTCAGTGGAATCCTTTAAGTAATCTGCAAACAAGGGGTTACCACCTGTCCAAACCTCGTGGCCTACCACGTCACCGTCAAACATGAGGATAGCGCCGGCTGCTGAAGAGTCCAAAACAACAATCCTTTGGGGGTCAGCAGGAACTTCAATGTCTCCCGATTCAGCTGCATAGATAATGGTGGTCGCTTCCTCTTTCTCTTCTACGCTACTTTCTTCTGTCGCCTCTACTGGTGCTACTGCTTGGCCTTCCGCCTCTTCTTGAGCAGGGGCTTGACCGGCACAACCGGCAAGTAGGGCCGTTATCATAAGTAGTGTGAGTAATTTTTTCATTTTAGTCCTCCTGGTAGCAAAATAGCTATAATAAATTGAATGACAGGCAAAGGGGCTTTTGGGTTTTGGGATCGGGAATGATCTCCGCTTGAATGTGGAAGAGTCTTTCCAGGACCTCCTGGGTGATGACCTCTTCGCTGGTGCCCACTTTGACAATGGCCCCCTCTTTTAAAGCAATTAAGTGGTCAGCATACTTGGACGCTTGGTTTAAGTCATGGAGGACCATGACAATGGTCTTTCCGTGATTTGCCTTAAGGTCATGTAGAATCTCCAAGACCTCCAGTTGGTGGGAAATGTCCAAATAGGTTGTTGGCTCGTCCAGAAAAATGATATCCGTGTCCTGGGCCAAACAAAGGGCAATCCATACCCGCTGCTTTTGCCCCCCAGATAAGGTGTCCAACTTCCGGTGACGAAAAGCCAGGACCCCTGTTACATCCATGGCCCACTTGACCTTTTCGTAGTCTTCCTTGCTGTAATTTCCAAACCCGCTCACATATGGGTGGCGGCCATAGGTCACCAGTTCCTCCACGGTCAATCCATGGGTAGCCTCGGGCTTTTGGGGAAGCATGGCCAA
Source organism: uncultured Peptostreptococcaceae bacterium (assembly GCA_964342805.1). GTDB lineage: Bacteria > Bacillota > Clostridia > Peptostreptococcales > Acidaminobacteraceae > CAYFHQ01. Next base: position 5,807 of record CAYFHQ010000069.1, read on the forward strand.
GACCCGGGCCAGTTTTTTTCGCGAGTAGGCCTCAATATCCTTGCCATCTATAATGACTTGGCCCTGATAGGGGATAATTCTCGAAATGGCCTTGAGTAGGGTCGACTTGCCACACCCATTGGGGCCAATAATGGCTGTGGTCTGCCCCATGGGGAGATCAACCTCAATGGTTTTGATGATTTCTACTTCCCCATAACCCACGGTGAGTTTCTGTGCTGTAATGTGATTCATGTTTTCTCCAATTGGTAGCGTTCCACTGGATTCAGGCTTATGATAAAATAGGCTTAGGTATGTTTTGAAAATCATTATCATCAACTACCGTGACCTATTTGTCTTTTTTCTCCTGAATGTCAGGGATCATGTGACACAAGGAATTATAATTGATATCCATTCTCATTACAATGTTATTTGACCACATCACTACTTTTACATGGTTTCTCACTATTAGGGTAAGGCTCCATTCGGGAGGGGTTTATGACTGATCTAACAAGGTTCCAAAGAGATTTTTTAGCCAACATGAACTTCCAAATCCAAGACCACGGCCATTTCATTTATTGCTCTAACCCCGACCATGAGGCCAGTGGCTACTTGCAGTTTTTCCGTCAGCCAGGTAAGTATATGCTGGTGGTAGCTGATTATACGATTCCAAGGGATTTTGAACTGGACTTTGGAACCCATGACACCCAGCTCCGCTTTGGCCTGGTCTCTGACGGCGTGTCCCAGTATCAAATAGACAACAAGCCCATCATGAACTTTTTACCCGCCCCTTACATAGCCATTGAAGACCACTTGTCAGGCCATCAAAAATGGAGGACGGGTCAGCACTACCAAGGGATTGAGTTTTTTGTGGACTGTGACTACCTGAGTAGGACCTATGAGGAGCATTATGCTGAAGTGGCAGAGATTCTAAGACTCATTCAAAACCACGCCATCCTCTACTTGCCCCTCAAGGTCATCGATATCCTAAGAACCTTAAAAACAATGGCCCTTGATGGGAGCCTTAGTCCCCTGCTCTTAGAGGCAAAAATGTTAGAGTGTGTCTCCCTGATCGGAAACGAACTCCTCACGGTTGGCCATCAAGCCTTCTATAATCCCGACAATATCGGTCAGGTCCATGTTTCCTCCACTCGGAGTTTTCAATTGACCTCCAATGATATAGCAGCCATCCATAAGGCCAGAGAAATCTTGGCCGGTGACCTTGTGAACCCACCCACCATTGGCCATTTAAGCAAGCGGGTCTACATTAATGAACAAAAGCTCACCACTGGATTTCGTGAGCTCTATCATATGACCATTGGCCATTATCTCAAGGAACTTCGCCTGTCCACTGCAGCCAATTTATTGGCCTCCACGGACCTGCCTGTAGATGAGATTTCAAGGCATGTGGGCTATAGTCATCCGTCCAACTTCGGCAAGGCCTTCAAGGCCAAATACAAGCGCACCCCCTCCCAGTACAGGAAGTTTGGTATGCGACCGACCACATAAAAAAGCCAGAAAACGCGTTTGCGTTTTCTGGCTTTATAGTTTTTGATCTGTTTACTGGTTATAGGATACCCAGGTCTTCTTTGGCCTGGGTCAACCGATCTGCAAATAAGGTGTAAAAGTCGTCGGACCCACCCACTGGAAGATCAAACAAGTGCTCTAAAACATAGGCATTGATCTTGGCAACTTCTTCTTGGTCCCTCACGAACTTCAGGCGGAAGGCAAGCGCCTTCACAAAAGACCGCCACTGGAGGATAAAGGCCTTGTTGTCCTTATAGCGGTCAATCCCCAGCCATTTTTTCACCTTGACCTTGCCCAGCTTGGGTTTGACACAGGCACCCACCTGGAGGAAGTATTTCAGGTCCTGGTCTTCATAGACCCTTCCCAAGGGAAAAAGGCGGCAAATGCCAGGGCGGTGGGCGTGGACAGAACACCGGCCTTGGTCGTTCAGGAAGCTACACTTATTTGACCCTTGGTCCATTTTCAAATGGGGAATTCCCACCTTGTTATGGTCATGGATCTGGCCATGCTTGTCCATAAAGGCCTCAAAGGTCATTTGGGTGAACGTTCGAATTTCATAAAGGTCATAGGGGGTGAGTTCAACCATATCCCCAACGTCCTCGCAACAGGCACTGCAAGCATCACAACCGCCAGCGTCGGCCTTAACCATGTCCTTGAGGTCATAGAGTTTTCCGTCGGACAGGCTTTCCAATGATTCAATCTTTCTCACGGACGACTCCTATTAACGAAAAAGTGGTGGGACAGCACATGGGATCACTTCTACCCGTTCCCAAACCTTGCCCTTCACATAGGGCTCTTCATCCAACCAAGCGTCCACAGCCTGACGATTTTCCATTTCCATAATCATGGTAGACCCACACATGTTTCCTTCTTCATTGAGCATGGCCACCGCATAAACCAAGGTCCCAGACGCCTTCATGTTTTTAGCCCCTTCCAAGTGGGCCTCCCTAGCTTCTTGCCTTCTTGCCAGGGCCTGGTCGTCAGTATAATCATATCCATTAACGATAAACGTCATATTTGATCCTCTTTTCTAGTCATTTACTCCTGCTATCATATCATATGTCGTCATGGACCTCTACTTGGTTTTTGCCCCCCTCCTTGGACCGGTAAAGGGCGTCGTCAGCCCGTTTGAAAACACTGGCTTCCGTGTCTTTCCCCTGGGCTTCTGTGACTCCAATACTAATGGTTGTACCCACTTCATTGAGGGTGGGGTCCCGTTGAATCTCATGGTGGAAGGCATCTAGGGCTAAAATGGACTCTTCCAAGGTGGCATACTGGATAACGGCAAACTCGTCTCCTCCAATACGGGATAGAACATGGGGTTCTTTAAAATGTGCCATGGCAATCTTGGCCACAGCTTTCAAGGCGTCGTCCCCCCGGTCGTGGCCCAACTGGTCATTGATGGTTTTCAAATTGTCCAAGTCAAACAAGGCCAGGGTAAAGTGGACCCGGTCTCGATTCTGGACAGCCTTTTTAAGAGTGCTTTCAAAGATGGTCCGATTGGGGACAGTGGTCAATTGGTCTGTATTGGAAAGACGAATAATCTGCTTCTTGTAGCGGGTAATGGCAAAGTTGGTGGCGATCATCATTATACAAGCCGCTACCACAAGGGCACCAAACATTTGAATGGTGTACTGGTTAAGGGCTGTGGTAAATTGAGAGGTGCTCTTGGTCACCACCAGGTACCAGTCCAACATGGGCAGGTACTGGACCGTGAAATACTTTTTGTTGAGTTGTTTTTCCAGTAGACCCTCTTGGCTGGTGGCGATCGCCAAGAGCTCAGGGGCGATGTTTTCCTGGCTGAAGACTGTCTCTTCTTTAATCAGGTCTAAGTTGGGGTGCACAAGAATAAGACCCTCCTCATTGACCAAGTAGGCACCCACCTCTTGGTTTTCCTCATACCGGGAAAGGATATCCTGCAAGTGGGTAATCCGGGTTCCTACCCCTGTCACGCCTGCATAGGCCCCACTGGGGTCCCTCATGATGGCGTTGACATAGACGGTTAAGGCGAAATCATCCAGTTGTTCCGTGTTGACTTCTATGGCATAGTCTTCTTCCAAAACCATTAAGGGCTCATACCAAAAAGCGGCTGGCGTGCCCAGTTCAACCTTGGCATCGGTCCCTCCGGGATGGTAGTAGCTGAGGGTTTCGTGGGGCACAAGAAAAACAGACTCATAACCCGTGGCTGTTTGAATGGCTGACAAGTAGCGGGCAATCCGGTCTTCGGTTTCCTCGGTGTCCTCATTCATGAAGTCATGGACAATGACATTTTGTGCCATGATCATTGAGGTATTAATGGGCTCCACCAACTCGTCTCTGATTTCAGAGTACATGTTGGTATGGGTCAACCGGGTGACATTTCGTATGTCCTCCAGGGTCAAGTCATTGATAATATTCTGGGTCAGGACGGCCACCACCGCCATGATGGTGACGATCACAGCCAAATTAATGAAGTTAATTGGAATGATCTTTTTATTTTGCACAGACACCCCTCCCGACTGCGACCGCATTCGTTTTATCCTTCGGCAGGCCCACAAGCCTCGACCTGCTATGACCCTGCCTAATCGTCTCATTTGGCTTTCCAATTTACTTTCTTACATCCCTTAATTACCCCATTAAGTCTAGCCAGACGCAGGACCTTCAAAAGTCCTTGACCCATGGCGAGTCAATTCTCCAATAGGGTGATTGAGCTAGGAGCCCTTTACCGCTAGACTGGATATAGGAGGTAGCTATGGACAAACTAAAGGAAAATCTGATCCTATTGAGAAACAGAGCCGGATATACACAAAAAGACCTGGGAACCAAGGTGAATGTGACCTTCCAGACCGTCAGCAAGTGGGAAAATGGAACCCGGTTGCCGGACATTAGCCTACTCCCCAAACTGGCTCAAATCTATGAAGTATCGGTTGACCAACTACTGGGCGTAACGTCCTTGGATGACCATCCCTACGGAAAAAGAAACAAGGACACCGCCGCCTACCGGAGTGCCAATAAAAAGCAGTTTGAGGCAAGCCGCCGCCTGTATTGGAATGACGATTATCTCCGCTTTATTATCCAGGAGGTTTGGAAGATCAATCGTCCCATTCGCATTGCAGAAATCGGTTGTGGGACGGGCATCTTCGCAAATCAATTGTTGGCCTGTCTTCCAGCAGGAAGTACCTACACGGGATATGAAGTCAGCGACTTCCTCAGGGAAGAAGGGGCCAAAGAACTTGAAGGCAACCCTCTGGTGAACCTCCTTTCCTTTGATGCGCTTTATACAGAAAAAACGGTTTTTGACCTGGTGGTCTGCCAGGGCTACCTGCGACATCAGGGCAGTCCGCTGGATGTCCTGACAAGCATGAAGTCTATTGCACGACCCGGTGGTTTGATCGCCTGCCACGAAGAAAACCGTCCATTTGAAATGAACGGCTTGCTCTTGGGACATGAAAAAGATGATAGTTTTGAAAAGGGTGTCTTCCTTGAAAAAATGTGGGAAACAGAAATGCGTGAAGAAGGCCGAGACTACCGGATGGGGCTCCGCCTCCCCTTGCTCCTAAAGCAGGCGGGCTTACGAGACATTGGCACCCGTTTGAATGACCGGGTCAATGTGATCGGTGGCGAGACCGCATCTCAACCCCTATTGGATTTGATCAATGACCACTATGCCCTCACCAGCATAAGTGAAGAAGGCTTCATGGACTTTCTTCTGCAAAGGGGGCTCAGTCGCTACGAGGCCCTCCGTTATATTGACATGTACCAGCGTCGCAGAACATTTATGGAGCGGCCTGCTGACCAAGTGAACCTGGTGCATACGGTGGGGAGTCTCTTGTCTTGGGGCGTCAAGCCTTAGCCAAAATAGCTTTACAGAAGGTGCTTGAGTTCCTGAATGTCCAGTGAATCAAAGGCATTTTGCACCAGACCATTGAAGGTTTCCATGTGGGGCGCTTGCAGATGGGTCTGCCAGTGGTCCTTGGTTTCCCAAATTTCGTAGATGGTGAGCTGGTTGGGAGATTGTTCACTCTCCAGTAGGTCGAAGTATAGACAGCCGTCTTCACCTTTCACAGCAGCCATGATTTCCCTGAGGGTCTTTTGGACAGGTTCCATTTGGTCCTCTTTGACTTGGATCTTTACCAGTAATACCAGTTGATTCTTCATGAGTACCTCTTTCTTGTTGGTTTATAAGCTATTCCGAGTGCCTGGTGAGTTGAGTGCTTCCTCTGTCATCTTGTCCATGGTGGCTTGAATGTGCCGGACCATCCTGTCCTTGTCAGCCGGAAGAATGCCGTAGAACTTGGAGGTATTGGTGGGGTGGTTGCTGTAGAAGGGGACTTGGTCTAGGTCAAGATGGTTGAGTAGACTGATCTCTTCTTCCAGGACTTCCCGTTCACTTGCAGGTGTGTAGAGTCCACTTTCCACTTGTTGACCCAGGGTGGACCCCTCAAATATACCGGTTGTACAGATCCAGATTAGGGCTGGTTTGGTCTTGTTGAGGAGCTGGGCGGTTGCCAGGGCATTTTCTTGACCCATTCCCTTGCCTGCTATGCCGATCATTAGGCCGTGTAAATGACGGATACCTGCCTTGTTGAGCCTTTCCAGTTGGTCGTAGGCTTCTTCAATATGGTGGCCCTTATTCATGTGGTCCAGGGTGGGCCCATGGCCTGTTTCGATCCCCATCCAGAGGTCGTTAATTCTAGCTTCCTTGAGCATGGCAAGTTCCTGGTCGGTCTTGCTGCGGACGTTGGAAATAGAGGCATACATGGTGATGGTTTCAAGCATGGGAAAGTGTTTGATCAGTAGGTCAGAAATGGCCTTTAGGCGTCTGGCACTGAGGACGAAGGCGTCCCCATTCACTAGAAAAATCCGTTTTAAGGTCTTTCGGCCCTGTTTGAGTTCTAAGACGTCCTTTTCTATTTGTCCCAGGTCTTCCACATGGAAGGGGTCATTTTTGTACATGGTGCAAAAGGTACACTGGTTGTGTGCACAGCCTGACGTCACCTGCAAAAGCTGGGTGCTAGCTTCCAGGGGTGGTCGGTATATTGATCCTGTAAATTTCATAAATTCTCCTAACATGCCGGGAACAAAGTGACGGTGCCCTTGCACCGACCTCCCGGTATTTTTTATGAACATGCATCTTCACTTGCAGTATAAACAGGACCTTTCTTTTCCACAAGAACGGTCTTTTTTGTGCATTAATATGAAATTGGGTAGTCAGTATGGAAAACCATAGTGTCCTGCAAACCTTTAGAACAAGTAGGATTCAGGGTAATAGCCTCCTCTTTCGTCTTGCAAGGGGCACTGGTTGACCCCTTGCTTTTGGGGGTACTTATGTAATGCAATGAGAAGGGAGTCAGTCATGGAAAAAAGCACATTTAATGGCCAGGTGGAAACCATCAAAGATTGGAAGATCATACGCCTGCCCAAGGAGGTCAGTGACCCCCTGTCGTCAAGAGGCATGTGTATGGGGTTAATGAGTGCCCTCAATACGGACTGGGTAGTGGCCCTGGAACCCGACGGGGATATGGGACACTGGTTCTGTGTGCCTGACGACCTCTTACGAAAAATGAAAACCCTTTCCATTCCTGAGGAGTGGCTCATTGAAATGCAACTGATAGAGCTGGCTGGTGGAGACTGGCTAGACCCAGTGCTTCCAGCGGACATTGGCCAAGCCTTTGACGAGGCTGGCTTAATCCCTGTCTGGACCCACTTGACCCCAAAGGCTAAGTGGGCCTGGGTGCGGTGGGTCAGGGCCACTGCAAATGCTGCAACCCGTGTAAAGCGAATAGAGACGGCTTGTTCCATGTTAAGCGAAGGCAAAAAGAGACCCTGTTGCTTTGACCATAGTCGCAGCACAGAGCCTCATGTTTCTAAGAGTGGTGTTTTGTTAGACCCCAACGATGGTGTTCACTAACGGGGAGGGCAACATGTTTGTTAAACGTTTTTTGATCGTTTCTTTTGTTGTTTTGCTTTCTGTACTATCCGTGTATGGCCTTCAAACCGTCTTGAAAGCTTGGGATGCCTCTACAGGGCCTTCGCTTAATGAAACCTCAACACAGGATACTTCCAACATAGATTCACATAGAGACGCTGATGAGGCTGACAAAAGCCTTGTAAACCCTCAAACCCCAGACATGGCTAGTCCTGATTCGGAAGATCATGAGCCTTCAAGGGCGTCAGATAAAGATTCCTCACCGGAGAATAGTGACCATCAAGATCACCTAGGTCAAGAAAATGCTCATGGAGAAATGGCCCCTGAGGAAGGCATAGAAGCTGTATCTATCCAAACTGAGACTTCTGTTCCCTTGGACGATTTGTCCTATGACATGGAAGCCTTAGTCCCGCATTCCATTTCCCATATAAAGAAGATCTTATCTGCCCTCGATGCCTATACAAACCAAGAACTGTCCGTCCAGGACTTAAAAAGAGAGCTCATTCAAAAGAATTACATTCACTTTGAAGAAGAACTCTCTCAAAAAAACCTTGAAGTTCACGCAGTACTGCAAGGACACATGTTTAGAGTTGAGACCTTTGATGATCAGTCTGGCGATGTTCAACTACTCGATTCCACCCTTCAAGATATTCAGACCATACTCCAGCACCTTTTAAGCGTAGAGTAAGGAGAGCCCATGGATACGATTACAATTCCTATTCAGATTCTGCGGATCATGGGTTGGGCAAATGTCCTCCTTGTACTCCTGGCGATTGGCTTGCATGTCACGATTGGCCTCTACAAGTTGACGAGAAACCATAAGTCGCCCTTGGCTGAACGAGTCAATCATTTGTCTAAGATCAGTTTACCCTTCCTTCGTTCCTACCACCCTGTCTTTGGAAGTGTCATTGTATTTTACGGACTCATCCATGGCTATTACTTGCTGTTTGGTGTTGAGGTTCATTCTGGTTATTTGGTTTGGACCTTGCTCGCCTTGCTTGGAATGACAGGAATACTCCTTTATAGAAAGATTTGGCCTTCTAAGCGATCTTTCATTCGTGCAACACACAAGATACTCATGTATGCACTCATTCCCTTACTGATCTACCATATTCTTAAAATGAAAAGCATACTATAGACCATACTTGGCTTCCAGTTCAGATACTAGACGAACATACTTTTCCTGAATCCGGTCAGTCATTTGCTTGCCTTCAAAAATGGCGCACTCCCCGTGGATTTGTTCTAGGGTTTCGGACTTGAGCTTGCGGTCAGCAAAGGGATAGACCACGTCGTCTTCCTTGTCGATGTGACGGTTGAGTAGGTGGGTATAGGAAATGGCATTGGCAATGACGTCCAGTCGGGCGTCATGATTTCCTTTTTGGACAGCTTCCACTGCTTGTTCCAAGTCATGGATAAACAGGCGGCCCTGCAAATGCTCCACCATCATGCCATGGGTAATAAGCTTTTCTCCGGTTTCTCCAGTTTCCTCAATAATGCGGTTGAAGAGGATGTCCTCTTCCTTGCCATGGTGGTGCTTGTCTGCGTATTCACGGACAAAATCGATCATGAGGGCAAAGTCACCATAGTCAACCGGCTTGTCTTCCAGGATCAGTTGGCAAGCTTGACGGATCACCTTGAGCATTCGCTTGATATATACGTGTTCTTCAACCATGAGTTGTAGTCCATTCATCTGGTCACCTCTATTCCGTGGGTCAGTTTGATTGCCTCGTGTTTGACTCTTATGGGTATTGTCCCATATACCCTTTACCCCCGTCTGTGATTTGGGTCACAGTTTCGCTGTCATAACCTCATGTAATCCAAAAGAGCAAAACCCCAGACTTACGTAAAAGTAGTCTGGGGTTATTGATTGTTAATTGGCTTACTTGGCCAAATTCCTTTGGCTCAGGCAAGGCTTTACTTGTTAAACTGTGTTTCCCATTCCTTCACTTTAAAACCCGTTAATGCAAAGTCGTCGCCAACCAGCACAGGACGCTTGTGCATCATGCCGTCAGACTCCAAAATGCTTAGGAGTTGGTCCTCCGTCAGGGTCTCCCACTTGGTCTTCAAGTCTTGTTCTTTAAACAGTTTACCATTGGTATTGAAGAAACGCTTCAATTCCAGGCCACTGCGGTTCATCCAGTCTTTGACCTCTTCTGCTTTTGGGTTGTCCTTATGGATCAAACGCAGGTCATAAGTAATTTCATTTTCGTCTAGCCAAGCCTTGGCCTTTCGACTGCTTGTTCAAGAGGGGTAGTGAAGTAGTAGCATGGGTGCTCCTTTCGAGTCCGTTTCCAAACGGCTATCTTTATGGTCATGGGGCGACCTTGGGTGTTCAAAGTCGACCTTTTTGGTTTAGTTTGTTCCTACGTTTCTATGATACATAAAGACAGATGGATTGTCGACCCCTACACAGGGAACAGGTCACCGAACTCTTTCAACAAACTCGGACTCCCCTTAATCTTCATTTTCCCAGTAATCAGCCCCTTTAGAAGGAGCTTCTGGTTTTTCAAGAACTGAAGCCACATATCCCCATCTGCCACCAGGGTCATATCCGTTTTCATTGGCGGTCCTTCTTCAATATGCAAAATCCCTTCTTCCAAGACAGCAACGAAGTCAGTCGCCATGTGCCCGGTAAATTGGAAGCCAAATCGACGGTTTACTCCTGAGGCTCTTTGATGGTCTAATACGATTTTGAGACCATGTTTAAAGGCGTCAATGGAGTCTAGGGTGAGACCATTGGATACACGCTTTGCTCGCTTAAGGCCCTTCTCCATCACGAATCCTTCAGCCCGACTCCCCTTTTTAACGTAAACCACCTCGTTTTTACTCACAAATGGATGGACATAGGTTTGATAATAGGATTTTCGATCATCCGTAAACTGCTGTTTTTCAGCTGTCGCAGCAGGACAGACAGCAACACAACGATTGCATGAAAAACCAAACCCTTCTTGGACACTGGCCCAAAGTTTACTAACATCATCATAGTTCAGGGCGTCAAGTCCCTTGTCTCTGCCACCGCTTCGCTGAACCAAGTCCCCCAGGCTATTTCCCCTATTTCGATAATTGTGGGTATAGCACCCCATCATGTCAAAGTTGTCCTTACCAATGCTTCCAGTGGGACAGACCGTCCGACACAGGTTACAGTTGAGGCAGGGGGCGTAGTCAGCTGGGGCGTCAAACTGATTTGGTTCACGGGATAATAGTATACTTGCCAGTACAAATGCAGCACCAAACTGCTCATGGAGAATAATCCGGTTGGTTCCCATGACCCCAATCCCCGCTTTTTCAGCCACGTCCTTATGGGCAATCAGCCAGGGGGTTTCTAAATCATAGTTGAGCGCAAAGGTGTCTGTTACCGCAACTGCCTCAACACCATTTTCTTGCAAACCTTCAACAAGACTTGTGCATAGATTGTCCCTCTTCCGGTAGGCACTGCGAAACTCCATATTGGACACAGGCTGGTGCTGACTCTTCACTGCACTTTGATTGTATTTGACTGCCAAGGACAAGACTGCCTTGGCAGTCGGCATGATTTCGAGAGCATTTTTCAATTGGTCTGGTTCAAGGGTCTCCACAGGAATGAAACCAAAATCAACGCCCTTGACCCCCTCAAGAGATCCTTCAATCACTTGTCTTACATCTACTAACATTTCAATTTTACTTTCCACCTTTTCCTCCTACTCTTCTGGTTTCCATTTATGAGATGCGTCCTCCCCCCATTTGATGTTGTAAATACAACACATGTACTTGTATTTACCCATCACAAAAATATGTGACAGTCAATAACTAGTCTCATTCTCCTCTTAGCAATTTGGCTTCAAAGGTCTGGATCATAGCGACAGTGTCTTTTCCTAGGGTTTCTGTCAGTTGATCCATGATGTCTTCCCATATGGGTAATAAGGTTGTCACCATGTCCATTCCCTTGACTGTTAACCGCAAGGTTGGCCTATACTCATTGGATTTTTCCACTAAACCTTGGGCCGCCAAAGCCTTGACGTTTCGGCTGACCGTGGATCGTTCCAGCTCCCACTCCCTGCCGATGGCTCCTTGCTCACACGTCCCCTTCATTTTCAGATAAAAAAGGATGTTCATTTGCTGTTCCGTCACTGGCACATTAGCAAGGTGCGTCCGATAAATTGAGTCTACGATCCTGGAAATTCGGCGGAATCGTGCGCCGATGCATTGGTTAGGTTGATATCTCATGGAATCAGTGTAACGGATAACGGTTGTATATGCAACATATTTTTGAATGAGAAGCACCTTCCATGTCATGGCCAGGTGCTCCACAAAACATATTAACGGCTTGGCAACCACTTGTAATCTAATCGTTATTAACATACCTCTGAATATCGTCCCCCCCTTTTAGTGGAATGAATTTCGATATTCTTGGAGAAATGGCCTGGGTTGGACATTGGTTGACACAGCGGATACACATGATGCATTTAAATCCAAACTTCACTTTTCCGCCCTCTGTGAGTCGAATATTTCCTTCTGGGCATTCCCTCTCACAAAGACCACACTGAATGCAGTTTTTGTTGGCATGGAGTTCTAGACCCCAGAGTCTTGCAGCGGTCGATTCGACAGGCCCAAGTCGCCGAAGCCATTTGGCCTTGGTGGAAATTGTCGTTTGATAAACCGCATCGGTTTGAATGTCTTTGGCTAAGACCCTAACAGTCTCCCTTGCCTCGCTGATCTGTTTTTGGACCATGTCCTCTGGAAAGGCGGTTACCAGGGTGAGGGGCATGGCCATGACCTGGTCGACACCAAAGCTGTAGCCCTTGGCCGAGAGTTCTTTTCGAATGTCCATGGAGGAGGCGTCGTTGATCCAACTGGTGTAACAGCCCACACGGATGATATGGACTTTTTCAAACCGGCCCTGGGGGAGGTTTCGGGCAAAACGTTTGACGGTTTCAGGGGCATTGAAGGTATGGATAGCATAGACCAAAATCAGTTGACGGTCTGGCTGGAGGGATTTTGGATCTGTGTGTTCCAGGGGCAGGACCTGGGTTTGCGTGCCAAGTGCGTCTGCCATAAGGTTAGCAATAAACTTCAGAAGGAGGTCATATCTTATTTAGGTAACAGTGGGGTTGATCATCATTCGAGCTCGTCTCGAAAATCAGAAATTGTAACTGCATTTTCGGCAAACCATGCCCAACCTTTAGTCCTGATTCAAGAAGAAGAAGAGTACTACCCATCCCGAAGCCAAAACATTGTACTTGAGACAGAAGGTCGTCAGGTCAATGTTGTCTTAGGTGATGCTTTCTTTCAATTACAAGACGCAAATGAAACTCTTGCGTATGGGAACCCTTTATCCTTGTATGGCTTTTATACTCCCAGTGAGTTTTTAGGTCTGTCTATCAATGAATTGAGTGATATAGAAACACAACAGTTTTTTTCCGCTATGGTATACAGTCTGATCATATCATCAAACTTTCAGGAATAATCTCAGATGTCGATGTTCATATCTATGACAGGGGCTCCATTTACCAACAAGATATCCTATACGATTGGATCAGAGGAAATGGTGTCCAAAGAGCTATTGATCATCTTCACCCTTCTGGTACTTACGTGCTTGATCAAGATGATTCACTGACAGGTATTAAAAATTATATGGTTCTTATCCCCTATGAGGACATGTTTGCACTCACTATTTTCAGTGTCCACCCACTGGATGGTGTGATCTCATTTATGCCAGAATTCTTTAATTATGTGATTGTGATCACCCTCTTCATTGTTATCCTCTTCACCCTTATCGCAACAAGAATTATTGTGCATCCCATCCTTACCATCAACCGAGTTGCACAGAACATGTCCAGTTTAAACTTTTCTGAGCGCTTACCCATTCGGTCCAATGATGAAATCGGTATGATATCAAACAGTATTAACAGCATGGCCAATGAACTGGAAATCGCCTTGAGAACACATGAGGAAAAGAATAAGGCTCTAAGCCATGACCTCATGCAAAAGGAGAAGCTACAGCTGGCCCTAAAGCAATTTGTTGCAGATGTTTCACATGAGCTAAAAACACCCCTAAGTATCATTCACGCCTACACTGAACGACTTGAGGATAAGCACTTAACAGATATGAAGGGAAAAAAGTACACACAGGTAATCCTTGATGAAAATCAAAAAATGACCCAACTTATCTATAATTTACTGGAACTTTCGAAGCTGGAATCTGAGACTTATATCCTCAATAGGACACTTTATGACTTCAATGAGGAAATCATGGACACGCTCGAGCGTTTCCTCCCCCTCATTCAAGAAAAGCAACTCCATCTGACAACAGAAATCACCGATCAAGGGCTTATTTATGCTGACCAAGAACTCATGCATTTGGTCACTAATAATTTAATGTCAAATGCCATTAAACATGCTCCAGCATTGGGTTCTATCCACCTGTCGCTAAAAATACAAGACCATGACCTGGTATTTTGCATCCGCAATAGCACTGAAAACATGGACCAGATCAAACTCGACCGATTATGGGACCGATTCTATAAGGCAGACCACTCCAGAAATCGTGACAAAGGTGGCTTTGGTCTAGGACTTTCCATAACAAAAAGTGTTTTGGACCTACACGGTTATGACTGTACCGCTTCCTTTGACAAGGATATGATTCAGTTCTGTTTCACAATAAAAAAGAAAGCTGAACAATAATTGCTCAGCTTTCTTCAACCTTCTTGAGTATGATAAACCGTCCTACACCTTCTTCACATACTTAGAACTCAAGTCAATCCGACCAATCCCATCCACTCGACAGTCAATGTCATGGATACCGTCAGTCGACTCCTTCAACTTGATGTTCTTAATCTTCGTTCCCTGCTTAATGCCAGTGGAACTGCCCTTGACCTTGAGTTGCTTGATCACCACAACGGAGTCACCATCTTGGAGGATGTTTCCGTTTACATCCTTCCAAACATACTCCGTATTGTGGTCTGGGTTCCACTCATGGCCACACTCAGGACAGACCAATAGGGCCCCGTCTTCATAGGCATATTCTGAATTGCATTTTGGGCAATTGGGTAGCATACTATTCTTGTATGATCAATACAGAAGCAAATGTCATACTCTCCTTTCGTTTTGTTGACTC
>CAYFHQ010000070.1:0-20066 GCA_964342805.1 uncultured Peptostreptococcaceae bacterium
TGCTCGCTCATATCGTCAAAGTTTTCTTGCATTTCTACAACCGCATACTTGGAAAAGTGCTCTGGGTAGAAGTAAACACCCGCACTCGTCTGGTAGGACTGGACCAACTCCCATTCCTCTTTGGTGTCGTTATATACACTGACACCCACTTTGGATAGTGCAAAAGATTGGTCTTCAAAGTCTTCAAATCGAATGAGCATTTTGGGCTTCTCACCATCAAACACCATGGACTTGGTCTCTGTGCTTGACGTAGTCAGGATGTCTAAGTCATATACCTTAGACAAGACAGATAGTGTTTTCTGTGCTGTCTTTGCCTGCAGCCTGCTAGTGTCCTCCACTACGGATTTTTCTACCTTCAATCCTTTGCCTGCTAGGGTTTCAACCAAGTCTTTTGGCATTTCGATTTCAAGGTCTTCCATAACCATCTTCATGCCTGCTTCTTGGTCTTTCAGTGCAGACATGGCACCTTGATCCAGTTCAAAGGTAACCCGTTTGTCAGAGTCAATTTCCTTTGATTCCAGGGTCATCATAGGCGTAAAAATGATGTTTTCAGTCATTTCTGCTTCTTCCAGTTGTTTGCGGAAGCTTTCTTGCTCTTCTTTCATGGCTACCAAGGCTTGATTCACCTTTTGATTATTAACCTTTAACTGCAGGCTGTCGTTGGTACGGTAAATCGACGCCTTTGTTTGACCTGCAATCGCCTTCTCCATCACCACCTGGTAGGCATCCAATAATGCAGAACGATACTGGGCCTTTGTGGATCCATCCTGGTCTGCCATTTCTTTGGATAGGGTAATGGATTTCATGGCATCCTTGCGAAGCTGTACAAGGGATACATTTACATTCTGTGCATATTTCTTGAGGGTTTCCCTTGTGGAGCGGATAATATCTTTTTGCTCCTTGTGGTTGAGGCTAGACAAGTCTGTTTCCTGTATGGAGGTTAGTGCGTCTTCAAGTGCCTGTACAGCGTCTTCCTCGTCCAACTGGTCAATATAGTTGACCATGACCTTAAGATCATTGGCCCCCTTTACCTTGCCTCCTCCCACCGGTACAGCAGCAGGATGCTTTTTCTTCAAGGCGTCAACCTTAGCCTTTTGAGCTGCCTTACGCTCTTCCTTGGCTTGTTTTTCAGCAGCCTTCCTCCGTTCCTCAACCGTTGGACCCGAAGAGGTGTTTGATGATGGCTTGGGTCGAACCACGACCTCTTGCTTTAAATTGAAGGTTACATTTTCGGTCGTCACCGATGTGATAATCTTCCCTGTGATCCCCTTGGGGAGGAGGTACTTGATTTTAGCACCCTGGGCCGCATTGGCATCAATTTGGTCTAAATGAACAAAGCCATTGACCCCTTCAAATTTTGCTGTAACAGCAAGATCGTCTCTTTTCCTTCCAGCTTGACTATCCTTGAATGAAACTTCAACTTCATTCCATTCTCCTGCGTAAACCGTCTTCGCACCCTTTAACATCATATCAAAGCTTGGTTCTGCAAAACTTGTAGCAGGACTACCAATTACAAAAGTAACGGCAAGAATCAAAGCAAGTACTAGCGCATATACTTTTTTCATTTGACCCACCTACCGTTTCAGCTGAAGCTGCAAAGATTGCTTCTTCATCATACTTTGTTGTTGCACAAAGTCATTCCAAGCAAACCACTCAAGGGTGTAGGTGCCTGGTTTCATGTCATAGGTTCCTATGCCCTGGAAGACAGGAAGTTCCTGACCCTTGTTTAGATTAAAGGGTACCAGGCCGTATTTAGTAACACCATTCCCACCAGTTAGCTTCCAAATAAACATACCATTCTTACTGCTTTCGGTAGGATTGGCCATGATGAATTTGACAAATAGTGTCTCACCTACTTTGAATTCCTTAGTAGATGTGGTCTGGCCAAGTTTTAGGGTTTGGACTGTTGTTGTTAATTTGGGGGATGCTACTATTCCCGATTCCTTGTCCATGATCAAGGCAACTTTACCTGGGACATTACCGTTGTAAACCACGAAGCCTTTTACGTCGTACTGTTGACCCATCTCGAATGCCTTTGACCAGTCTTTGGAGCCAAAGTCAACTCCTGACCGATTGTCAATATAGGCAACAAAAGACTGGTCATTTTTCTCAAGAGTGAACAATACACTTCCGTATTTATCTTTACCAATCTTTGTTAGTCTGGCTTTTTTTACTGTGGTGAAGTTCCCCTTGTTTGCATTGGCAACTCCACTCGGTTCCACTTCTTGAGGATGGATGATTTCACCTGGCTCAGAAAGCACACGCACTTTCTTGATTTTGAAAATGATGTCACCATATTTCGACGTATTCTTCGTCGCTTCAATGCCAAGTTTTGTTCCGACGTCAAGGTCATTCGCAATGCCAGAAAGTTTCATCATCATTGCACCTGTTGCGTCAGCAAAACCTACATACCCCTGACCTTTCACATTCGTACTGGTCACGGTCGATACCTCAACATAGACTTCTGTACCATCTGCCTTGGATTTTGCTTCGGCCATGGTAATCACCGCTGGTTTCACGTAAACAGTGTAGGAGAAGCTAGCTACCTCAGATTGGTTTTCTCCTCTGATTGCCACAGCGCTAATGGTTGTGTCCGAGGAAATAGTGATTGGACTCTCATATTTAGTGGCATTATTTTTAGGATTGGCAACATCGATGGCTCCATCCGTTTTGAAATAGATTTCAGTACCCTCTTCTGCAGACAAAGTAATTAAAGTATTTGCTGTTACTTCTCCTGACGGAAGAGACGCTTTAACGGGGTTAGGGATTTCTGCCTTTCCAATATCCCCTAACCGCATGAGTATCCCCTCATGGTCACTGGCATATCCAGTAGAGTTTTTCTTTAGCTTTGTATTCAAATGAAGAATATCAAAGGCTGCTTTGTCCGCCAATGGCAGTGATACAAGCGCATTATCAAGTACCTGAGACACCCCATTGAAGAAGTAGGTGTAACGATCGTTTGCCGGTAGTTTATCAATAAGATTTGACATCACCTTATCACTACCGCTTCCCTCTAGGGCTTTCAAAGTTTTGGAATAGTAAAAATCATTCATGTCGCCCAGAACCACAACATTGGCATTGGCATCTGCGGCTACAATTGAATCGACAAAGGCATTAATGGCTTCCGCTTGCTTAACTCTCTTTTCAACTGATCCTAGAACGGTTGGTTGGATATTTGAGAAGGTGCCTGTGTCTCCACGTTTTGAATTGAAGTGGTTGGCAATGACAAAAATAGACTCTCCTTTGTAAACGAATTCCGCTGCAAGGGACTTTCGTGTACTCTTGAAAATCGACGCGTCCGAAGGTAAGATACGGCCAGGATTTACAGTGAGGTGCGTTTGATCACCCGTACCCGTAATGGCAACAGCTTCCGTACTTCCACCTTTACTTGCTCCAGATCTTAGTTGTACCCGAGCTGGGTTGTAAAGGTAGCCCACTCGAATGTTTCCACCAGGCTCACCACCGTCTTGATCATCAACAGGTGGAATATCAGTCCATGCATACACGGGACCACCTAGACTTTGGATAGCAGCAATAATCTTTCCATAGTTTTGGTCTGCTTCAACAACAGTCGTTGAAGGATTGTCAGGACCATCATTATCTTGCATTTCTACCAATGCAATGATGTCCGGTGACTTGAAGTTTTCAACAAAATGCTTGGCGATTAGGTCTGAATTCTTTGATCCATCGTAATTATAGATGTTATATCCTGCAACTGTAACTTCTGAGATGCTTCCAACTAGACTCGTAACTTCTTGTTTTGCTACCTTTGTTGATGAGTCAACAAGCTCTTTGTAGGCATCCAATGTGGAATAAGATGGAGCAAGATCCGCGGAGTAAATATGATAAGCAGCCCATTCATAATCAACATTTCCAAAAACAGGTGCATCAAACTTGTTTCCAGCACCAAATAGCACTTTGGATTCAGAGCTACTGATGTTTGACCCATTGGCCCATTTCAAGCCCGTATGAACGGTCAGCAAATCGGCGTTGTGCTTTCCTTCAACAGCCAAATAGGTTCCGTCGAATCCAACCTGACCTAAGCTTCTCTTCCGATCATTTGGAACAACAGAGACTGCTCCATATCGGCTCGGGCCAACTATGTGAGCATTATTCAATTGAATATACATCCCTTCAAGGCTCTCATAATAATCTAAAACATATTGAGATGGATCATAAGATTTGAAGGTATTGTCCCCCACCATGATCTTCTTCCCAGAGTCCCTATGGGTTACCTCTATCATATTGGCATCACTGGACAAGAGATCTGGAAGAGCATAGGAGTCATCAAATACAACCGGAGAAACCGTGCCTGTCCCCGTTTTTGTGACGCCATGGGCCAGGATTGTGGTAGTCGTTAACTGGGAATGGTAGTCATAGGCAAAATATCGACTGGAACTTTTATCTCCGATATCTTTGCGAACTTCCTTGACCTGGCCGGTTACTGTAACCTTGTCTCCCTTTTGAATACTGGACAGATCACTGGTTGAAACAAATATGCCATCAGACGTCTTCGAATCACCATCTCCTGTTTCGTCCTGCATGTAGAAGCCTTGAACCTTGAAGCTTCGGTCAAACTCATAATAGATCACACTGGTTACAACCCCTGGAACGTCACGGACATTCACATTGTTATGGGGAGACACATGACTCGTCCCTTGAATCTGAGGGATAGTCAATCCGCTTGTATAACTGGCATCTACATCAATGTCACTATCACTGCCAGGCAGTAGCAAGTACTTGCCAAAGCCAAAATAAACAGTACCAATAACGGAATTATATTCATTCCCTGGTTCCATTTTTGCTGAAGAAGACTTAACGTTTAATACATCAGCATTTTGCCCATCCCTTGTAACCAACTGGCTTTCACCATACTTGTTTTTTGATGCTACTTTGAAGTTTTTGATTTTTATGCGACGTCCTTCTAGCCCGTTCAGAACATCCTTAGTAACCGTAGAGAACTCCAACTCATGGGGTGCAGGTAGGACTTTTGTGGCATTCGTATCTGTTACAGACCCCAATGAAGCGTCCACACAAGTGTAACCATAGTTTTCAGTCCGCTCACCTTTTACGGATACAACCGTTCCAACTGGTAAAGAATTTGAAGCAGAGAGCTTCACTGCAATGCCATCCACATCATCCTGCACAAATACAAAGTGATCTGACTTGTAGCTATAATCACCAGCTATGGTTCCTGAAAACTGCACCAAATCCTGTTTTGCAGCTGCTCGAACTTTTTCAATTGTGTCTAATACTTGGTATTCCTTATCAGCCGCCTTTACAACACTCAAATCATCCAAATACATAACTTTGTCAGTATTTAGGTCATTCGATGAGTCGTTGTAAGAACGGATCTCGACATCCAAGAATTCTGTTTGGTCAGAGACTTTGATAGTGTGTGACATTTCTGCCCAAGAAGTTCCATTGGATGAGTAGTCACCTGATATGCCACCTCCAATTTTTTCTTTAGATGCATCCTTCTGATAAAAGAACAGTTTCGTTCTCGCACCACCTGCATTATCTAATATCTTGTATGTAATTGAATATGTTTTTCCAGGTTCTACATCTACTAGTTGACCAACTTTAACGCTACTCTTACTCGGACCTGTCGCTTGCAATGCTGTAGACCCGTCAACACCCTGACTTTCTGCCTGAGCATAAGCCGATTTAGGTGTGAACGTCTGAAAACTGTCTGGCTTCCCATCCGTCCAATTTTCAAATCCACCATTAACAACAAGATTTGTCACTTCACCTTCAGCAAAATTCACGCTTCCTGCTGGAACACCGCTGAACAATAAGACAAAACAAATGATAATGGCACTAATTTTCTTTAAGCTATTCATCCTAATACCCCCTTGGTATTTGATAGATTTTCATTTCTGTATTACCTTTGCCCAAGGTAATACGATGAAATTCTTTAGGTGTATTGCAATAGCCATTCAAGAAACCCAATTCGTTTCCTTGCACCTCCTTTTCGTTGATTAAATGCAGTCCAAAAACATTATATCAGCGTATTTGTTCGAATTGTATGTTAATTAATGTTAATTTATTTTCTGATATCGCTTATGTGTTGAAATTGTGCGGTTTTTGTCGATTAACTTTTCAGAATTATTATGTAATTCTAGCCAATAAAAAAGCGCACTATTTTAGCACGCTTTTCTAAACCGAACATACTTGTTGTATTTTGTTTTGCTAATCACATCATTTTGCAATAATGTATGACCAATGTTTCCCTCCACCTTAACACGAATACAAGGTCCACTCATTCCCATCGGGATCAACAAAGTCAAAAAAGGAAAAGGTCGGCATGTACTGGACAATATCCTAGCAGGGGATACCAAGGGCTTTTAATCGAGCGTGCTCCTCATCATTTTGCTTGCCTATCTCAAGTCCATTTTCAATTCCTAAATCTATTATACCTCTGACTGACCCACTTCCTGCATTTAAATGGAACAGGTAAATGGAAGACGAAATATGACAGACCGCAAAAGCGTTTTGTCCTAGGTCTTCCCAAACGTGCCTAGGCAACCGGATCACTAACCGCCCTGTCTGCAACCATCTGCCCCTGGGCCATTCTGACGCAGGCCTTGGCCAAAATTTCGGTTGGGTTAACAAAGACATGGTCAACTTGCAGGGTCTCCATGATCACAGGGAGTTCTGTACAGCCCAGTATGAGGGGCATATTGGGATCTTGGGCAGTCATCCGGTGGACAATCCCCTCTACCTTGGCCCTGGAGCTGACCACCCCTGCCTTCAGGTCATAAATCAAGTCCATGATCAGTTGTTGGTCGATTGGGTCTGGTAGCACAAGTTCTAGGCCTGCTTCCTGAAAAGCGTTTTGGTAAAGGCCAGTCTCATATGTCCCTGTCGTGGCCAAGAGTCCATAGGTCTTGCGGTCGGGATCTTCCTGGAGCAAGACTCCCACGGTTTCCTGGATCATATGAAGGACCGGAATATCAACAAAAGCTTGCACATCCTCATAAAAACCATGGGCTGTATTACAGGGCATGGCAATGAAGTCTGCCCCCATGGCTTCCAGTCGGATGGCTGACCGGATCATTTCTCTTATGGGACTCTCCCCTTCGTGGATCAGTGCCGCTGTCCGGTCAGGGATCTTGGTGTTGTTTTCCACTACCATGGGGATATGTTCCTGGTCTCTCGTTGCATAGGTTGATTTTAATACCTGTCTCATAAAATCGGTGGTGGCCAAGGGCCCCATTCCGCCTAAAATTCCTAGTGTTTTCATGTTGCCTCCTCGAAATACAAGTTTGACCAATATATTTCAAGAATCGTGCCAAGTTCTAGCTAGGCATCTTTTAGACAAAAAAGACTGACAGTCCTGGATTACAAACGCAAGTCAAAAGACTTCCATGACATCAGTTACCCATATCGGGCTGTTTAGCCACCCGTTATTGCACCCATTAACCCAATCCCCTTTTGGGTCAACTGGCTGCCTGCACGTCCTGAACGGATTTCAACCAGCCCCATGGACTCTCCGCTTACCAGCAGACGACGGAGCTGGGCTTCTGTAATGGCAAACCCGTCAGCCTTAGCCATCTGCGACAAGTATCGACGTCCAGCCGCCCCCTCCCTATACAGGGCTTCAAGGAGCCACACCAGTTCCTTGCCCAGGGCTTCCTTGAGGACACCAAGAGTCTGGTCGTGAGGGGTTTGTCCACCCCTTCTCTCCCCTTTTGTCCACCGGCTAGACAGGTCACCTAGGTCTAATGGTTCCTGGTCCTTTTCCAGGGCCACATACATGGCAAAGTTCTGCAGCTGGCGAATATTGCCCTCCCAAGGAAAAGCCACCACCCAGTCTTGAAGAGGGGGTGTCATCCACTGGTCTAGGACTTCCACTTGAACGCCACTAACCTCTTTTAAAAAGGACTTTAAAAGGAGGAGGACGTCTTGCCCCCGGTCCCGTAGTGCTGGCAGTTCAATGGGCAGGACGGATATGCGGTAAAACAAGTCCGCCCGAAAATGCCCTTGGTCCACTTCTTTTTCCAAGTCCCTATGGGTGGCTACAATCACCCGGACATCCACTGGAATCTGGTCTACCCCACCTACACGGCGAACTTCACCCTCCTGGAGAACCCGGAGTAGACGGGCCTGGAAGGTCAGGGGCGCATCTCCTATTTCGTCAAGAAATAGGGTCCCCCCGTGGGCTTCCTCAAAGAGGCCAGCCTTGCCTTTTTTCCTGGCACCTGTGAAGGCCCCTTCCTCATATCCGAAAAGTTCACTCTCCAGCAGGCTCTCAGGTAGGGCTGCAAAGTTTACGGGAACAAAGGGCCCTGTCTTTCTATCTGATCCTGTGTGGATGGCCTGGGCCAAGAGTTCCTTGCCCGTTCCGCTTTCTCCTTCTATTAAGACCGTCCCCTCTCGGTTGGCGAGTCGCTTTGCCCGGTCCAAAACCCCTTCCATGGCCTTGTCCCTGTAGAGGATGTCCTCAAAGCTATACTTGGCCGTGTGGGTGTGGGCTCTTTTCTTTCGTCTGATCTCGTGGGCCATCTGGCGGATCAAACCTGGGTCTTCCAGGGTTACGACTGCGCCGGTCACCCTATTTTCCTGCTGGATCAGCCGAACCCGCTGATAAAACTCCCGTCCATTGACCTTGATCAGTTGGCCCTTATCCTTGCCCTTGTTATGACCATGGACAGCGACACCTGGAATCAGCCCTTGGATCGCTTGACCGACAATACCATCTGATTCCTGACCCAGCATAGTCAGGGCAACCTCGTTTGCCACCTGGACCCTCAAGTCCCCATCACACAACAAGATCCCCTCAGAGGAGTGGTTGGCCAGGGCCCGAAAACCCATGTATAAGCGGTCTGCCACCAACTGGTTGCCATGGGATTCATGGAGGAGGTCGACTACATCCCGAACATATTGAGCAGACAGGGTTCCACCGATCTCCCCGTCGATCCCCAGGGCGGTGGCTATCTCAATCAGGGTCGTAATGTCGATCTGCCGGGTACCAATATCGATAATATCTCCAGACCCCTTGGGAACAAGATGCGCCTCACCGGGGGTTATGACAATGTCCCGCTGGGGCCAATGGCTTTTCCCAGGCCAGTAGAGGTCCACCTGCCACTGGTCAAAACCCAGGTCCTCCAACTGGTCAAGGGCCAGTTGGGCGCTGACGGGGTGGTCATTGACCAGGAGCACCTTGGCTCCAATGGGGATTTTCAAGAGTTTCTTCAAATTCCTTTGGTTGATGGCCCGACGGGCAATGATCATCTGACTATCCACTTGAACCCGACGGAGCAACTCTTCCCGTCCATATTTTCCTGTGAAGACAACCAGAGTCTCTTCGTCCAAAAGAGGTTGGTCCGTTGCTGCATAGGCACTGATCTTTGCATAACGTCCAAATATTCCTTCCAGATCTGCAGCGATATTAAGAGAAGTTGTCATGCCATGGCTGACTACTGCTATTTTGTGCAAGGCAAGCTCCTTTCTACTTCAACCGAGTGGTTTGGATTGTAACCCCTAGGGTATTGGCCCAAATGATTGTTTTTACATACTCACGGTCTTTTCTATCCTACTCCTTCTTTCTACGTCAAATGGGTTTTTCCTGCTATTGGGTTTCGCATCGGGGTATTTTTTCGCCCTTTGTAAAAGAGGACTTCCACCTGGAAAAAACGAATACTAGTGGATGGAGCAAGAATTCAATCTTATTTTTTCTAACCATTCTGACCAGGATGGTTTCATCTGTAGACTCAGGAGATTCCTATGAAAATGGATATAAACTGTGACTTAGGCGAAGGCTTTGGTCATTGGAAAGTGGGACTGGACGAACTGGTCATGCCCTTGATCACGTCTGCCAACATTGCCTGTGGTTTCCATGCAGGAGACCCAATTATCATGAGAAAAACGGTAAAACTGGCCTTAGACCACAAGGTGGGTATTGGTGCCCATCCAGGTTTTCCAGACCTTCAGGGCTTTGGTCGAAGGGCCATGACCATGCCCGCTGAAGACGTTCGTGACTATGTCCTCTATCAGATCAGTGCCCTAAAAGGATTTGTGGAGGCCGAAGGTGGCCACTTGCAACACGTCAAGGCCCATGGCGCCCTCTATAATATAGCTTCAAAGGACCCCGTCTTAGCACGGGCTCTTGTTGCAGCCATACAAGAGCTGGACGACCGTTTGATCGTTTTATGCCCAGCCCAGTCGGAAATGGCTAGGGCTGCCATGGCAGCTGACCAGCCCTGGCGGGCGGAAGTTTTTGCAGACCGTGCCTACATGGCGGACGGGTCACTGGCACCGAGGTCTCTAGAGGGGGCTGTCCACAAAGACCAGGCTAAGGCCGTATTGCAGGCCTTGGAACTGGCTAAGGGTATGGCCATTCCTACTCTAGATGGTAAGCAGATTACTTTAAAGGCCAGTAGTATTTGCGTCCACGGAGACACCGAAGGGGCCTTGGACCTGGTCCGGTCCATCCGGGCAACCTTCCAACAAGACGGCATAGACATTGAACCCATGGGGACACGATAATGAAGGCAAGAATTCAACTGGTTGGAGACCGGTGTATCCATGTGGTCTTCGAAAACCGCATAGACCTTACGATTAACCTCCAAGTCCATAAAATGGTCCAGCTTGTTAAAGAAAAAAACTTAAGTGGCGTCAGAGACGTCCTCCCTGGTTACAATACGGTGGTTGTCCTTTTTGACCATGAAGGGACCAGCCACAGCGTCTTACAAAGGGAACTGGAAGACCTGGTTCACCTCTCAGTAGCCAGTCAAGCCAATGACCAAGAGGTCGTGACAGTGCCCGTCTGGTATGATCCCCATGTGGGACCTGACCTGGAAGACACAGCCCAGTACTGTGGACTCAATCCCCAAGAACTCATCGACCGTCACACAGGGTCAACCTACCCGGTCTTCATGCTGGGCTTTGCCCCTGGTTTTCCCTACTTGGGACAAATGGACCCCAGCCTAGCAGCACCGAGACTCAAGGAGCCACGGACCAAAATACCAGGGGGTTCCGTTGGGATAGCCGGTGAGCAAACAGGGGTCTATCCCCTTGACAGCCCAGGTGGTTGGCGGATCATTGGCCAGACCCCCTTGGACTTGTTTGACGTCCACAGGGACCAGCCCTTCCTTTTGGCCCCAGGCAACCTAGTTCAATTTAAGGCGATTTCGGAAATTGAGTACCACCGCATGGTCAAGGACAAGAATCAAGCGAAAGAAGAGGGACCGCCTAAAGCTCCAATAGGACATGACCAGATAGAGAATCGGGAACAGGATCTAACCAAGGAAGACCCTAGCCTCCTGATCACCCATGGCGGCTTTAGCACCTCCATACAGGATTTAGGTCGACAGGGCTACTTGGCCTACGGTGTCCCACGAAGTGGTGCTGCAGATCCTATTTCCCATACCTATGCCAACCGACTGGTTGGCAACCCTGATGGCGCAGCCACCCTGGAAATGACTTTAATTGGTGGCCAGTTCACCTTCCAAAAAGCCGTGAACTTTGCTATTACTGGTGCCTTTATGCACCCCAAACTCAATGGTTCCGACCTCCCCATGTGGTCGACCTGTCAGGCCAAGCCCGGTGACAAGCTGACCTTTGGTGCCAGCGTCACAGGCATGAGAACCTATCTGGCCCTGGAGGGTGGTATTGATGTTCCTGAGGTGCTTGGCAGTCGGTCAACCTATGAAAGGGCTGGGCTTGGTGGCCACAGAGGACGTGGCCTTCAAAAGGGAGACTCCCTAACCGCCATGACGCCTTGCAAACCACTTGGTAAGGAGAGACAAACCGTCCCACCTGGCCACAAGCCTGCTTATGGCCACCACTGGACCCTCTGCACCATGGCTGGTGCCCAGGCGGACGCCTTTTCAAAAGAGGCCTTGGACACCTTTTTCCAAGGGGAATATGAAGTCAGCCAGCAACTGGATCGGATGGGGATTCGCCTCCAAGGTGAAGCCATCCACCATTTGGAAGGTCCAGATATCCTGTCTGAGCCCATAGTCCCTGGAGCCATTCAGATCCCAGGCAATGGCCAGCCCATCATAATGGGTGTTGAGGCCCAGACCTCAGGTGGGTATACAAAGATAGGACAGGTTTGCAGCGCAGACCTGTGGAAGCTAGGGCAAATTAGACCGGGGGACACCCTTTCCTTTGTCCCCACTAAGCTGGAAGAGGCCCTAGACCTCAAACAGGCAACCTATCCCCTGCAAGCTGCTGGGTACACAAGAAGGTTTGATATCCGGATCGGTTCAAGGCACTATACAGCCCTGGTCGAATCGGTTGATAAATAAAGTCAACAAGAACCATTCACTTAAGGGGGAAGACATGAAGAGAAAGACTTGGTTGGTATTGGTCCTGGCACTCCTTGCCATGGTCCTCATGACAGGTTGCGTCCCAGGTGACGGATCTGCTACCCCGGAGGACCCCGCAGGATTCTTCTGGGGGATTTTATTGAAGAAAATACTTCTTGTTCGGGAAATCTCCTAAGACAAGAAGTTTACTCGGAAAGAAAGACGCCTACTTCTTATTAATATGAATCTCCAAACGTCCATCGTCCATCTGGAAGATCTCCTCCGCCACCTCAACAGGTGACTTAAGGCGACTCTTGTCAGCTATATGGTCGCTCTCGTCCCAGAAAGGCGTGTCCATACCTCCCATATAAACTGAGGTAAATCTTTCTTGTCCTTCAAACTCGTTTTGTAGACTTTCCATAAAGCCCCGGACCCCATACTTGCTGGCCACATAAACCGCCTCATTGGGTTTGCCTTTAAGACCAGCTGTGGAAATGATGGTGAGGACCCTTTTCCTTACAATGGGCTCAAAACTCTGGGTCATAAAAATTGTCCCTTTTAAGTTGATGTCCACCATGGCGTGGATCTCCTGCTCACTGGTACTGGCCAAGGGGCCAAAGTAGCCGACACCTGCACAGTTGATCAGCATGTCCACTTGTTCAAAGTTAGCCCTTACCATGGACATGAGCTGGCGCACCGCCCGCAGGTCACTAATATCACAGCTATATGCTGCACTTTCAATACCCTTGGCTTCCAAGACCTCAACCACAGGTGTAAGCTTGTCCAGTCGCCTACCGATTAAGAGAAAGCGATCGCCCGGGTTTGCATATCGTAAAGTCAGTTCCTTGCCCAGGCCACTACCGGCGCCAGTTACAATTACTGTTTTCATATCTATCCTCCACTATTGCGTCATATCATTATCCAACTTCAAATGGATGGCCCAAGACTGCCCCCCCTAAAAGAGGGTCAACTGCTCTTGAGATGGGTCACCACCAGCCTTGTCTCCAGGATCATCTACAGGTTCAATGGCCAGTAGGGGGTCCACCGCATCAATTAAGGCAAGCAAGGGGTCCAGGGTTTGCCCATGGTTGCCTATCCAGACCTTTTCCTGGTCCTTTGTTAGGATCAAGGGCATGCGGTCATGGATCTTTTCCAGATGGACATTGGCTGCCTTGGTCAGAATGGAGAAGCCCCAAAAGTTCTCCCCATTTTTGTCTTGAAAGCGGTCGTAGATTGCTGCAAAAGAGACTATCTCCTGCCCTGGGACAAAGACCTTTCGTTTGGCCTTTTTCTTGTCTCCAAGGGACTCCCATTCGTAAAAACCACTGGCTGGAATCAGGCACCGCCGATGGATAAAAGCCTCACTGAAGGTTTTTTTGGTTAGGATGGTCTCACTTCGGGCGTTAATCAGGGGCCGATTGGCATAGGCAGGAGCAAACCCCCACCGCATGCGGGTTAACTTGGGCCCTTGACTCCCCATACGGACCACGGGTACCTGGTCCGTGGGAAAATACTCTCCAGCTTTCGCTTGTACAGGCGTGGTCACTTGGCCGAAATAGTGTTTCATAACCTCTGCAAAGTCCACATCCAAATAGAATCTACCACACATAAAGTCACCTCCCTACCAGTATACCCTGTTTTAATCGAAACATCCTAAACTGAGTTCAAGAAAAGTCCACGAAAAGTACCTCACGTTGCTAATTTGTTATACTTTCCATATTGCACTGGAGGGTGATCCTTGATAGACTGAGTGGAAATCGTTTTCTTGGAGGTCGAATGTCACAAAAATTACACCATCATTACTATATGGTTCCCTTGGGAACCGCCATTGCACTATTGGTCTTTGCATTTGTTTCAGACACACCCCTGGCCCTTCTTGAGGGCATTATTGAGATCATTAATCAACCGGGCACCCTGGTCAGTGACTACATGGAAATCGTTGGTGTTGGACCCGCCCTGGCCAATGCAGGCCTCTTGGGTCTGGTCATGACGGCCATGTCCATGTACATTGATCGAAAAGAGCCCACAGCCACCATTACAGCCCTCTTTCTTGTCATGGGCTTTGGTCTCTTTGGGAAAAATCTCATGAACATCTGGTTCATACTTTTGGGCGTCTACTGTTATACCAAATGGTCCAAGACCCCATTTTCCAGCCACTGGGCCATCGGTCTCTTCGGAACGGCCATGGCACCCATGACCAGTGACCTCATGTTTTCAGACCTACTCCCGGCCCCCCTGGCTATCTTTTCGGGGATTGCCATAGGTCTACTCATTGGCTTTATCCTGCCCCCGGTTGCAGCCTGGATCAAACGAATCCATGAAGGCTTTAACCTTTATAACGCCGGACTGGCAGCGGGTCTCATTGGTACGGTCTTGGTTTCCATCTTTAAGTCCTATGGCTACCTGCCTGAACCCCGGTTCTTCTGGCACAGCGGCGACCAGTTCAGCCTCATGGTCATGTTGGTCACCCTCTTTGGTCTCATGATCATTGCAGGGCGGTCTCTTCAAGAGGATGCGGTGCCCGCCTTCCTACGCCTACTCAAGGACACGGGTCAAGCTCCCGCAGACTTCATTAAGACCTATGGAGAAGGGGCCACCCTGATCAACATGGGCCTCAATGGCTTTTTGTCCACTGGTTATATTGTTCTTATCGGTGGCCAACTCAACGGCCCAACTATTGGCGGTATTATGACCGTTGTTGGCTTTGGCGCCATGGGCAAGCATGTGCGAAACATCTTCCCCATTTTCCTAGGCGTCTACCTGGGCTCCATTTCGAAGATTTGGCATGCCACTGACCCTGCCCTGCAACTGGCAGCCCTCTTTGGCACAGCCCTGGCACCCTTTACCGGTGTGTACGGCTGGCTAGGTGGTCTGGCAGCCGCCTTTGTCCACATGTCTGTCGTTCTCAACGTAGGCGGCCTGCACGGCGGTCTCAACCTGTACAACAACGGATTTTCTGCAGGGATCGTTGCCATGATCCTCCTGCCGGTCTTCCGGTTATTCAAAGACCACAAACCC
Source organism: uncultured Peptostreptococcaceae bacterium (assembly GCA_964342805.1). GTDB lineage: Bacteria > Bacillota > Clostridia > Peptostreptococcales > Acidaminobacteraceae > CAYFHQ01. The sequence continues at coordinate 15,276 of CAYFHQ010000070.1, forward strand.
ATAGATTCATAAAAAACATGGTGACTTTCCGATTTTCTGGCTATAATGGATGATACAGATCCAGAATCGGAGGTCACCATGTCTGCATTAATCTATAAAACCCTTAAAAACACCATTGGCTTTGGCTTAGCAGTCGGCTTGGCCATGGCCCTGGGCTTGTCCGTCCCGGTTTCCGCCGGCTTGATCACTGTCCTCAATATGCTGGACAATAAAAGAGACTCTGCCCGGGTGGCTTGGCGACGGACCTATTCATCTGTTATTGGCCTGGCTGTTGCCTTTGGCCTTTTTGAGCTGATCGGTTACCACCCCTTGGTCCTGGCCCTCTTCTTATTGGTCTTCTCCCCCCTTGCCGTCTCCATCGGCGCCAAGGAAGGGATCGTTTCTAGCACAGTTTTGGCCTCCCACTTGCTGAGCTTCGGTCAGTTTTCCTGGCCCCTCTTTGCCAACGAAGTGCTTCTGGTCCTCATTGGAGCGGGAATGAGTTTACTCCTCAGCCTCCACATGCCCGACCGTGAAAAACCCTTAAAAGAGGCCCAAGCCCATGTGGAAAAACAGCTTCGGGCCCTCCTGTGGACCATGAGCTATAACATGCGAAACCTCTGTACCATCCATGACGAAGCCCCCAACCTACTGGACTTAGAAAGAGACATTAAGAAGGCCAAACGGCTGGCCTATGACTATATGAACGACTTTTTCATCAAGGACAATCCCTACTATATGGAGTACTTCCAAATGCGATTGGTCCAGCTATACCGCCTCATGTACATGAGAGAACACCTGGACATGATATTTGTAGACCAGGGAGACGCCATGACCCTCAGTGAATTCACTGGCCGTCTCGCCTTTGAGTTCGACGAAAAAAATGATGGCCAGGCCCTCCTCCTCCGTTTGGAAGAGATCAAGGACACATTTAAAAATGCGCCCCTGCCCACAAGCCGTTTAGAGTTTGAGAACAGAGCCGCATTATTTCAGTACTTAAACGACTTGGACGAGTTCATCCAAATTAAGGCACGGTTTTATGAACGCCAGTTTGGAGACCCCACAGGTTAAATCACCGTCTGTTAAAGGTAATTTCCGTCCAGGTCAACTTCTGGTCAGACTGGACTTGACCCAATGTTAGGGTTCCGCCCAATAGGTCTTCCAACTTGGGGACCAGGGTATGGCCCAGGCGTTCAGACAAAACAGTCCGAAACTGGTTAACCGCCTGATAATCGGTCCTGGACCGCAACAAAAAACGTTCTGCCCTTGTAAGGGCTGAAACCACCCGCACTTGGAGGCGGTCTGAAAGGAGTTGGACTTGAATGTGTTCAGGTCCTTTTCCTGTGTGGTGCTTCCAGTGGCCTGCCACGATTTTCATGGCTTCCTTTTCCACCTCTTGACGCTCAGCCAAACTTAAAACCTCATGGCCCACAACCACCCGCTTCTTGTCTTGAAAATGCTGGCTTGCAAGGTCTGCTAGAACCCCTTCCGGTTCAATGGGGTCTACGGGCTTAATCAAGTATTTGATCACACCCAAGTCAACCGCTTGCAAGAGGGTGTCTCGGTCAGACAAGGCTGTCAAAATGATAATGGTGTTGTTTGAAGCCCTTGTCCCGCAAGGACTCAACCATGGCTAGGGTTAGCCTGCCGCACCGCAGTCTCAAGTACTTGCCCATCTCCTTCCGGGCTTCGTCTTCTTCCTCCACAAAGAGAACAGATAAAATTTCTAAGGTTGTCATTGGTCCTGCCCCCTTCCCGGTAGTAAAATCCTAAAACTCGTACCTGCATCTGGCTCATACCCTGGATTTAGCCACTGGACCGGTCGATTGACCGTTGAAATTCACCGTCTTCCAAGTCTGCATGTTTCTAGTCTTCTGACAGGTTACTCAGTGTTAAGAGTAAGCTGTTCAGAGGCCGGGTCATGGATGGCTGTCATATACAAGTCGCGCAAAAGCGCTGACCGTCCTCCGAATGTATTCCCGTTCAAGGTCAATGGCCTTGACCTCTCCCGACCGAAGTTCCTTGAACAAGCCCTTACTCGAGCTGGCACTCTCCGGCGTCAAAATATCAAATATGTACATACCCGTCAGCTCATCGGTGGAAAAGTTAGTTAAATGTGCCCATTTATCATTACTCAGTAAGATATGCACCTGGCCATCGGTCAATGTGATGCCCAGGAAGGAAGCGTCAAACATGGTCATATAGCGCTCATTGGACCGCTTGACCACGTCGGCCATCTGCTGCTTGAGTTGAAGCTCCGTTTCCAGGGACCCGTTCTTCCATATGAGGTACATGACCAGCCAATGGCGACAACGATTAAAAGACCATTGGTGGCATACCGATAAAAGGCAACCGTCCGTTCCATTTCAGCGTCTTCTATCTGTTGCCAGTCAAATATCAAGGGACTGACGTCCAGCCGCTGGTCAATGAGTCTAAGTTCATGGAGGGTGTCCGCCATGATTTGCCACCTATAAGGATTGACATTGCCCATTTCACCAATGGGTAAGGGCATTAAGGACTCCACTTGGTCTGCCTGGAAGACCTAATAGTTGAGGAGGTCAGATGGATTACTTGCACCAGCATAAAAGTCTGCCACCAGCCGCTTGGCAACTTCCTTCTTGTGGTCCATGGCATACATCCAGCCCTTGACTGACGCCCGTCTAAACCGTTCAACCAGGTCTGGGTCATCACTTGCCCATGACCGAAAACAAAGAGACTGTCTCCATAAAAATCAATACCATATTCCACGGCTTTAATGGTCCGAAGGCCTTCGCCTGCCTGCTAGGCCTGCCAGGTGATGGTGCCCAGGTACTGGGGAACAATGTCATAGTCCTCCTGGCTCAAGTCCCCATAGAGAACTGGGTGTCCTTGGAAAAAAAACGTGTCCTCAGCTACGTTACCACTGAGGAGTAACATGGCCTGGAGTTCAATATCCAGCATGTCACTTTTTCGCCTTGCGGTTCTCAGTTTCAATAATCAGACACATCATAAAAGGGTGTGGAAGAAAGATACCATAGGAGACAGCCGACTTCTAAAAGAATGAACCCACGATTTGAAAGTCTGCTCCCCTGGACTGGGCCAAAAGAATACCCGATGCTCCCACACCGAAGGTTGCCCGACCAGCCGCTACTTCTTCTGTACAGAGTCGGGCATGACCCTCCTGGTCAATTCCAGGCAGAATGGTCACGCCCAAGCCCTCTTCTTCAAAGACCATTCCAAAGGGCCCATAGTAGCCCGGAAACTGAAATTGTGTCTGCCAATGGAGTTGGAGGCTTACGGGATCAGTTAAATCCTCCTCCATTTGATTGACAGGGGTTGCTGGGGCTCACCATAAGCGCCACTGTCAGAGAGTCCGTCCACGTCAATGGCCTGGACCTGGTAGCGGTGGGTAAAAACAAAGGGTGCCTTTCTCTTAACGGCTTCCACGTCTCTCATGCCAAAACTACTGACACAGGCGATATTCTGGTTGAAGTCACAACCTACATTGATTTGGGTAAAGGCGTCTGCTTCAGGGTGAACCCTGGAAGGATGGCCCACAGCTTCTTCAAAGTCCAGTACAGGGTCCAGAACCTAATAGGTCCTCTTGATTAAGTCCAGGACCTTTGGGGCAGCTGCCTTTGTTTCAGCAGCTACAATAGCCACAGCGTCCCACCAATGGTGGGCATACTTGTCTGAGATCCGGGTGTCATAGGCAGACAATTCTGGATAGCACTGACCCGCTTGGGTAAAGCGAGTTGGTGGTGCGTCGGCTTCAGTAAGGATACAAACGACACCAGGTACTTTTTGGGCAATGGTGGTGTCACGGTCACAATCTCAGCAATGGAACCTACCACAGAGGCCCCCAATATGCCCGGTAGTCCGTAAGGCCCGCCAACTGCAATTGCAGTTGATACAAATGTAAAACAAGTCCCCTTGACCAAGGGGTAGGCCTTCGCCCACACGACCTACTGTATAGACCTGCACCAGGGTTACAAGCCTGGCTACAATCTTGACAAACTGGATCATAAAAGTCTTTTGTTTTGCCGATAGGCCCAGTACGTCAAAAATGATGATAAATGGTGCGATGTTGCCTGTGAACATGGCCAAGACGTGTTGCATCCCCAGCGGTACGGCTTCCCCAGTGGCAGCCTTCCGTCCAACTGATAAATCTTGCTTTTCATTGTATTACCCCCTGTTTTCTCTAGGTTTACTCCCTAACAAAGCAAAAAATAAAAGGCCAGCTGCAGCATATACTGCAACTGGCCTTGACTGATCATTTTTCTCTGTCTAGTATCCAAATGTTTTATCAAATTTTCCATCTTGTTATGGCTCGAGTCCACAACTTCTTTTTCAATGTAACATGATTGACAGAAGTTTAGCAAATGAATTTTCAGACATCTGCCTTTCGTCTTATAGACTTTAACATTCTTATAGATCTGATTGGTATACCACGTGTCCCGAAGTTTGGCCAGGAATACTCATGGTCATGATTGGTGGGCTGATCACTTTAATGCGGTCCCCTACAACCACTGGTGTATTGAACAAGGTGTGGTCTGCCGACGTATGGATAACGGTCTGATCCATTATATCCTTGGACTTTTCCTCTGAGGAAATCACAATGGATATCTGGCCCTTGTCTCGAAGTTGAACTTCCTGAACGTATCCCGTATGGATAGCCATTTGCTCGCCACTAAAGTGGACCTTGCCTTCTTTGATATCCAGGCCTCGATCAAGGATTTCTACAAAGAACTCCACTGGCACATAGGTACGACCATAAATAATAGTTGGTTCCGCACTCAGGGACAAAGGGACCATGCGGTTCTTAAAGTACTT
>CAYFHQ010000071.1:0-19884 GCA_964342805.1 uncultured Peptostreptococcaceae bacterium
CCGACCTTTCGGGTATGAACCGAACGCTCTAGCCAACTAAGCTACGGCGCCACGCCTTATCTTGCGACAAGTTATATATTACAGGAGCACTAGTCCAGTGTCAACACTTTTTACCCCTTGAGGTGCTTTTTCATGAGGTAGCCTTCCAAGTTGTCCCAGTCACTAATGTGAAGCTGGTCAATACCAACGGCTGTAAGGACTTCTTCAATGATCATGGCCCCGGACAAAATGATGTCTGCCCGCTTGGGTTGTAGGCCTTGGATTTCTCTGCGCTGGTCCAGGGGCATGGACTTAAACCGCTTGACCATTCCTTCAATGCTGGACAGGTCCACCACACATTTTTGAATGCGGGCCCGGTCATAAATCTCCATTTTCAGCTGGATGGCACCCAGGGTTGTTGCTGTCCCGCCAATACCCACTGCACGGACAGGTGCCCCCTGTTCAATAATGTCCACCATGGGACGCACCAGACCGCGGATATCCTTGCGGACTGCATTGATCTCCCCATTGCTTGGTGGGTCTTTCTTTATGTGTTTGCCTGTCATTCGGACGGCACCCATGTCAATGGAATGGCCAAATAGGATATGGCGTTTGTCACCCACAATCAGTTCGGTGCTACCGCCCCCTACGTCGATGACGAGGATATTGCCTTCAAAATCGCCTTGGCCAGCCAAAACACCCAAGTAACCGACTTCTGCTTCTTCTTCACCACTGAGCACGTCAATGGTTAAACCCACTTCCCGCTCGGCTCTCAAAAGAAACTCTGCCCGGTTGGAGGCGTCCCTAACGGCACTGGTGGCCATGGCATAAATATGTTCAGACCCATAGGCCTTTGCTTGCTCATGGAAGACCCTAAGGGCGTCTAAACTCCGCTCAATGGCTGCAGGACTGAGCCGTCCAGTTTCGTTGACCCCTTCGCCTATCCGGGTCATTTCCAATTGCTTTTCTCCCCCTGTAATCTGACCCTTTTCAATGGTCGTGTTCAAGAGGCGGATCGAGTTGGTTCCAATATCGATGGCTGATATTTTCATATACAGCTCCTTTAGTTTCCCTTACCTTCTGATGGTGTGTTTTCAGTCTCAGACTCATCGTCCGACTGAATAATATAAATGATTTCGTTGGGCTTGACCATCTTGAGTTTTTCCCGCGCCAAACGCTCAATGGTTTCAGGGCTAGTGGAATGTTCCAGTTCATCCTGTAGTTCATTGAGGTCTTCCTGCAGGACTTCAATTTGCTCCTCATAGAGGGTCTTCTGCCGCAGAAGCTGTTGATATTTACTTTCCTGTGTCATGAGGGTATAGCCCACGTACAGGGCAAAAATAATCCCTGCAATGACCAATATCCGATGACGTTTGAAGAACTTGACGTTCATATGTTCCCTCCGGGATTATGCATCCAACTGACGGTACATGTTTTCAGCGTCTTCCTTCCGTACGTGGTCCAGTAGTTGAAGAACCTCTACCTGGATTGTTTTTTCCCCGAATGTGAGAGAGACGATGTCCCCAGGCTTTACTTCTGCTCCTGGCTTCACCGTTTTGTCGTTGATTAGGATACGGCCCTGGTCGCAAGCTTCCTTGGCTACCGTCCGTCTTTTAATCAACCGGGAATTTTTTAAGAATTTATCAATGCGCATGTGAACCTCCATTCATTCAGTCCGAGTAATGCGAGTTTTGCTCATGCAAAACGAGCCACGTAACCGTGACCCGTTTTCCAGAAGCAAAATTTCTTCTGGAAAGTGAAAAAAAGCAGCAGCGCTGCTTTTTTCAAAGTTTCTTACTTGTTAACTAGTTCTTTAAGCGCTTTACCAGCTTTGAAAACTGGAGCTTTAGAAGCTGGGATGTCAATTACTTGCTCAGGGTTACGAGGGTTGCGGCCTTTACGCTCTTTACGCTCACGAACGTCGAAAGTACCAAAACCAACCAACTGAACCTTGTCGCCTGCAATTAGAGCTTCTTCAACGGACTTCATGAACGCGTTAAGCGCCATTTCAGCGTCCTTTTTAGTTAGACCTGACTTTTCAGCCATGCTTGTTACTAATTCAGCCTTATTCACAGTAAAACCTCCTCTAACAGTTGAAATATAGCACACTTAAGCTATTTCTATCTTATATTGAATTGTCCTTCTATTTCAATACATTTTTTTGATTTTTTTTGCTAGAACCCCTGTTTTTTTGCCATTTCCCACAGTTTGTCCATCTCGACCAGGGTCATGTCCGACATTTTTTGACCCTTTTCGACAGCAGACTGCTCGATGAAAGCAAATCGTCGGATAAATTTCTCGTTGGTATGGGACAGGGCCACCTCTGGACGAACCTTCAAGAATCGGCACACATTGACCACTGCAAAGAGCAAGTCGCCCAATTCTTCTGTGGTCTTGTCCTGGTCTCCCGACTCCCAAATCTCCAAAAACTCATCCAGTTCTTCATGGATTTTTTTGATGGCGTCTCGAACATCATCCCAGTCAAAACCAACTCCTGCGGCCTTCTTCTGGATCTTATAGGCCCGCATGAGGGCTGGAAGCCCCTTGGGCATTCGCTCCATGGAGTCTGTAACGGACTCATTGTCCTTTTCTTCCCGCTTAATGGCTTCCCAGTTGGTCAGTACCTCGTCGGAATTTTCCACGTCTACATCTGCAAAGACATGGGGATGGCGATTAATGAGCTTGCGGCAAATCCCTGTGGTCACATCGTTGATTTCAAAGTAGCCTGACTCTGCAGCCAGTTGGGTATGGAAGACCACTTGCAGGAGCAAGTCTCCCAGTTCTTCTTCCAGTAGGAAGAGGTCCTCTTGGTCAATGGCGTCCAAGACCTCGTAGGCTTCTTCTATCAAATAGGGCTTTAGGGTCTGGTGAGTTTGCTCTCGGTCCCAGGGACAGCCGTCAGGCGACCGGAGGGTTTCCATAATATGAACCAGGTCCTTAAAGAAGTACTTCTTTTCCTTGTGGTCCTTGACTGCAGGAATATACAAGCTAGCCAGGTGGTCCAATAAATCAATCCGGTCCAGCTCGTAGAGTTCAATGGTCTGTACCACTTCTTCACCGGGAATTCCAGCACCACGGACTACGATAACTTCCTGGTCGTCAGGATAATACTGCATAAGGGCCAGTTTCACCCGTGAACCAGTCATTTTGTCATAAACCTGAATGACCATGTTGTCCATGGTCGTGTCCGGCTCCTGGCATTCAATTTGCAGGGCGTCTAAGACCTTCAAGCCATGGACAGGGTCCCTGCCCAGGGTGGTAATAATGGCGTCCAGGAAAGATGTCCCGTGGACAGTACGCACATCCACCTTTCCTTCCTTGCAGAGCTCCTGGAGACGTTCTACGGTTTTTTCCGCTACAAAAGGATTGCCCGGTACCGCGTAGGTCACGTCCCCCTCTTGTACCTTTTGGTAGACGTCCTGGGCAATGGCCTCGTAGACCTGGTCAAAAACTTCATAGGTGTCATACATATGGTCATAAGAAGAAAAGGCAAGACCCTTTTTCTTGAGTTCATCCACTATGGGGTGTTTATCCGTTCGTAACCAGGTGACATCGGCCTCTTCAAGAGCCTGATAAGCCTCCATGGTCAAGTATTGCATACCGCCTGGTCCCAAACCGACGATGGTCAATAATCCAGCCATTATGCAGCCTTCTTTCTTTGCAGTTTATCTGCCAGTCGTTTGATTTTCGATCCCCCTGGCATCATGGCCAGGTCCTCGTCCGTCAGGGCACCTGTTGCCAAAATCATCACTAAGAATACCAGGGCACCAATGCCCACACCACCCACAGTGGCCAGGCGACCGGCATTGTTTGGACTAAGGAAGTTCATTCCTAGGATTTCAACTGCCCAGTAGGCCAGTTTGACAAAGACCACCATGACAGCACCACTGATAGCAGGCTTTAACAAGATGTTCTTTATGCTTACCTTCACACCGGAGTGCTTGATCAGGCTGATCATATTGAGGACCCCTGCAATGGCAAAGGTTGTTATGGTGGCTATGGCAGCCCCCTTGATATTCAAGGATGGAATACCCACTAGGGTGTAGCTGAGTATGCCTTTAAACACTGCACCAACAGCCAAGTTTCGCGCTGGCACCCACTGCTTGCCAAGGCCCTGTAAGATCCCCGTCGTCACCTGATAAATGGACAGGAAGAGTACGCCCCAGCCTAGGATACTGAGAATGGCCCCTGTGCTTGCAGCAATATCCATCTGCATGGGGTAAAGGAGCTTCATGATTGGCTCCGCTAGGATCACCATGCCCAAGGATGCTGGCAGGCCAATAATCACACCTAGACGGATTCCCGTTTCTATGGTTTGCTCCAATTCCTTTTTGTTGCCCTTAACAGCGATGGCTGCGATGGCTGGAATCAGTGCGATTTGAACCGCTGCCGTAATGGTCTGCGGTAGGTTAACAAGGGTTTGGGCATAGCCCGTTAGCTGGCCATACATATCATTGGCCTGCTCAACAATCCCAATGCTATGGAGTCGTGGCATAATAATAGCCAGGTCCAGCATGGACATGAGTGGAATGACAGAAGCACCAATGGTAATGGGGACTGCAATCTTTAGGATCTTGCCCATAATGGACTTGGTGGATTCCTCCGGGAAGCCCAGGGTTTCCGGTTCCGTATGTTGCTTGCGGTGGCGAAGGTACATGATCCCGATGATGGCAAAGCCGAAGAAGCCACCTGCAGACGCCCCAAAGGTAGCCCCTGCCGAAGACAGTTCTAGACCTCTAGACGCCAGCATGGACGCCAGACCAAGACCCAGGAAGACCCGGAAGAGTTGCTCTACTACCTGGCTAATGGCGTAAGGCCGCATCTCTTGAATGCCTTGGAAGTAGCCCCGCATGGCGGACATCATGGACACAAACAAAATAGCTGGTGCCAAGGCAATGAAGGAATAGAAGGCCCCTTCATTTTTTACATATGTGGAAATGGGAACAGCACCAAGTAGCATGGCGATCATGCCCACGGCCCCTATGGAGGTCATGAGGATCATGGCAATCTTAAAGACCTTCTTGGCCCCTCGATAGTTGCCCTCTGCTCGTTTTTCTGCAATGATCTTGGCTATGGCTGCCGGTAGACCAGCCGTAGAGATCACGGTTAACCATATGTAAAAGGGATATGCGGTTTGGTAAAAACTCATCCCTTCGTCGCCCAACATGTTTGCCAACGGAATTCTGAAGAATGCCCCGATGACCTTGATAATGACAGCTGCTACACCCAGTATGGCAGCGCCTTTCACAAATGATTGCTGTGTTTCTTTTGACATGTAATCCTCCTGTTGGCACGAAGCCCTATACAAACATCAACATTATATCAGATCACGTTTGAGGAATGTATGGTTTGGGTAAATCGTGACTGAAAAGAAACCATTTAACGGTAAGCGGCGACAATGAGGAGAATTGGAGGGCTTGAGTGGGTACGTATGGTAGACGGTTAGTTGGGGAAAAAGCAGATTTTATCATTGAATTGTTGAACAAGGCACTGTGTGACGAGTGGTTGGCCCATTACCAGTATTGGATTGGGGCAAAGGTCATTAAGGGACCCATGAAGGAAAGTGTGTCAGCGGAGCTCTTACAACATGCCGCCGACGAGATGCGCCACGCCGAAATGGTGGCAGACCGGATCATTCAATTGGGTGGCACGCCTATCTTGCATCCACAGGAATGGCTGTCTAAGACCAATTGTGGTTACGACGCCCCCATGGACCCCTTCGTTAAGGCCATTATCGATCAAAATGTCAAAGGGGAACAATGTGCCATCGAGGTCTATGACAAGATCATGAAAGAAACAGAGGGCATTGACCTGATCACTTGGGAAATGGCTGCTGAAATCATTCGGGACGAGGTAGAGCACGAGGAAGACCTCCAGGCCCTGGCGGAAGACTTTGATTTGATGGTCCAGTACCAGGCCAAGTAGGAAGTGTTTGACGACAACACGAAAAAAGGGCATTGCATGGATGAAACCATCCTGCAATGCCCTTACTTTGTTTAGTTAGCCGGAATATTTTCAGGGTAACGGACGATTTGAGCACCGTCCACCAACTCTGTCACTTTCTCGTCAAATGCCTTTTTCACAAGGTCATCAATGATCTTGTTCTTATATACATTCAACTCGTCTTCCGTTGCGTTTTGTTCTTCTAGTTTCTTTACGGTCTGATAGTCATCAACTTTAATAATGTGGAAACCAAACTTAGACTCGATTGGTTCACTGATTTCACCAATTTCAAGGGTGAAGGCTACGTTTTCAAACTCAGGCACCATGGCGCCTCTTGGGAAGCTACCCAAGCTACCACCATTGGACGCACTGCCCGGGTCTTCTGAATAGGTTGTAGCCAGTTCAGCAAAATCCTCGCCCGCATTGATTTTTTCAAGGACTTCCTCAGCTGTTTTCAGCTCAGGCACAAGGATATGTGAAGCGGAAACCAAGACTTTTTCAGTTTCGAACAGCTGGTTGAGCTGGGCTTCGTCTTTTTCTACGGTTTCTTTGATCAGTCGGCTGAATTCTTCAACGATCAGTTGGGCCTTCAATTGGCTTTTTACAAATGGCTCGTCCAGATTTTTCTCTTCGTAGTAAGCTTTCATTTCTTCGTTCTGGGCAATGGACTCTTGGAAGTTGGCATAGGCCGTGTCCAGATCTTCTTGCTCCAACTGGAAGCCTGTTCCGTCCACGTACTCCATGATCACATGTTCCTTGATCATGCTTTCCAGAAGTTCTTCTTGTACGATCTGCTTGACCGTACGGCCTTCAATTTCCTGTGTCCAGATGTTTTCACCAAACATTTGGTTGTAGGCATTTTCCATTACTGCGTAACGTTTTTCGTACTCTTGTACCGTTAAATCTGTGCCATTGACTTGTACCACCAATGCAGATTCGCTCTGCTGTACAGGTTCCTCTGTTGGAACGGGTTCTGTTTGCGTGCAACCTGCGAAGAGGCCCATGGCAACCAGTACCACTGACAGCATAATGATCAGTTTCTTATTCAACTTCATGATCTCCACTCCTTGTGATGACTTATACTCCGTTTATTATACCGTACATTAGTTGATCTGAAAACCAGCCATTGCCTCCATGACTTGGGCCAGTTCAATTAATTTTTGGTCCTGGGCCATTGGCTTGTTAGGGAATTTGTACAGAAAATGTGGTTTCTTCCCTAGGTCCAAGTTGACCCGTCGACCAAAGCGTTCGCTACAGCTGGCAAGCCATTCTGGCTTGACGCCAGCAAAGTCTTGGAACTCCAGTCGAACAGCTTTTTTATCCTCTTTCACCACTGAAAACCGCAGCTGCATGGCGTAGGCCTTAATCAATGAAATGCGGATAAGGTTATATACCGAGGCACGGAGGGTGCCATATCGATCTTCGATTTCCTCTTCTAGGTTCATGGCGTCCTCCCGGTGTCGAATGGAGGATATCCGCTTGTAGAGGTCTAGCTTCTGTTGCTTGTTGCCCACATAGTCGTCTGGAATATAGGCATTGGCTGCAAATTCGATGGTGGTCTCCACAGGGGCGGGAATCTCCTCACCCTTGATGGTCCTCACTTGCTCCTCGAGCATTTTACTGTAGAGTTCGTAACCAATGGAGGCCAGGTGGCCCGACTGGGCAGACCCTAGCATGGTGCCTGCGCCCCGGATTTCTAGGTCCCGCATGGCTATTTTGAAGCCAGAACCCAGTTCCGTAAACTCTTTGATGGCCTTTAGCCGCTTCTCTGCAATTTCCGACAGGACCTTGTCCCGCTGGTAGGTCAGATAAGCATAGGCCACCCGGTTGCTTCGACCAACCCGCCCCCGTAGCTGGTAGAGCTGGGACAGGCCCATCTTGTCAGCGTCATTGACAATGATGGTGTTGACGTTGGAGATGTCCAGGCCGGTTTCAATAATGGTCGTACACACCAGAACGTCGAACTCATGGTTCATGAAGCTCATCATGAGTTTTTCCAGTTTGACTTCGGACATTTGTCCGTGGGCGAACTGAATCCGGGCGTCTGGTAATAGTCTTTGGAGTCTGGCAGTTATGCTATCTATATCGCTGACCCGGTTATGGACAAAGAAGACCTGGCCACCCCGGTCGATTTCCCGGTCAATGGCTTCTGCTATGAGGTTTTCATCCATTTCAATGACATAGGTCTGGATGGGATAGCGGTCCTCCGGTGGATCTTCGATGACACTCATGTCCCGTATACCCACCAAGGACATATGGAGGGTCCGGGGAATTGGCGTTGCTGTTAGGGTCAAGACATCCAGTGTTTCCTTGAGTTTCTTAATCTTTTCCTTGTGTTTTACGCCGAATCGTTGTTCCTCGTCAATCACCAAGAGACCCAGGTCCTTGTAATCGAGATCCTTGGACAAGAGTCGGTGGGTACCGACCACCACGTCCACCGTGCCGGTGCGCATCCGCTCGGCGATTTGCTCTTGCTGCTTGGCGCTTCTAAAACGGCTCATCATTTCCACTCGGACTGGGAACTTGGAGAAACGCTCCACTAGGCGGTTGTAGTGCTGCTGGGCCAAAATGGTGGTTGGCACCAGGAGGGCCACCTGTTTGGAGTCCATGACCGCCTTGAAGATGGCCCGGATGGCCACCTCGGTCTTGCCATAGCCCACGTCGCCACAAAGGAGTCTTTCCATGGGACGGGGGTTTTCCATGTCTTTTTTAATTTCACTAATACATTTGAGCTGGTCAGGGGTTTCCTCATAGGGGAACATGGCCTCAAACTGTTGTTGCCACTCCCCATCCACGCTATAAGCATGGCCACGACGACTTTCCCGGATGGCATAGAGGGCCAGGAGCTCGTCGGTCATGTCTTCAATGGTCTTTTTAGCCTTGGCCTTGGCCCGCTTCCACTCTTGCCCGCCCAGGCGGTTGAGTTTGGGTTGGCCGTCTTCATTGCCAATGTATTTCTGGATCAGGTCCATTTGTTCAACAGGGATGTAGAGACTGTCGTCACCGGAGTAGCGGATCTTCATGTAGTCCCGCTTCATCCCGTCTACACTCAACTGGTCTATGCCCACATACTTGCCGACACCATGACCTTCATGGACCACATAGTCGCCCACATTGAGCTCGTTGAAGGACTTGATCAACCGGCTACCTTGCCGTCTCTTTCGAGGTTTTTTATGGGTGCCGGATAGTTCTTTGTCTGTCAGGACGGCATATTTCAGGGCACGATAAATCCACCCGGAATGCAAGTTGCCCTCTGTGATGACCACTTGTCCCGGTGCGACGCCCTTTGTCATTTGCTTGGTTGCGATTTGGCTTTCCACATCCAAATCCCGAAGACTTTGCTGTAGTCGCTTGGTCTTCTCTTTGCCCGTCACAGAAAGGATGACCCGGTAGCCCTTACGCTTCCATTCCTTCAGTTCTGCAGCCAGCATGTTGTTTTTGCCATGGAATAGGGGGGCCTCCATGGTTTGAAAGTGTACGATCTGTTCTGGATTAAAGTCCCGAATACGTTTGGACAGGTTGTCCAGGAGGACTACCTGGAAGGACCCCAGTTGGTCTAAAATCACGTCGTATTCGAATATGTTCTTTAGCTGTTCGGGTAGCAGTGCTCCCCGTTCAAAGTAGGTCTTAAAACGTTCCCGGTAGTCCCGAATAAAACGGTCTGCCCGCTCGTGGGTCCGGGTGGGGTCTGAAATGGCCAAAAGGCTGTCCTTGGGTAGAAAATCGATCAAGGAGGACGCCGACCCGTACAAAAGATCAAAGTACCGCTCCATGCCGTCCACCACAGCGGTTTCCTTGACCTGCTCGATCATGGATTCCAGCTTGGTTTTCAGGTCTTCGCTGATCTTCTTTTCCGTTCGCTTGACCAGTTCCGTAATAAAGTGTCCCTTGACCTCGTCGTTGACGATCAGTTCCCGACAGGGGCCAAAGCGAAACTCGCTAATTTTTTCAATGGATACCTGGGTGGATGGATCAAAAAGGCGGATAGAGTCCACTTCGTCATCCCAAAGTTCGATCCGGATGGGTTGTTCCAGGGCAGGCGGCCAGATATCAATAATGCCCCCGCGTATACTCATGTGCCCCTTGGCGTCAACCATGTCCGAATGTTCATAGCCCATGTTGGCCAGGCTTTGCTTAAAGCCGTCCAGGTCAAGGACCTCACCCACTTCAATGGTGGTGAACATGCCATTCCACAGCTTTCTAGGAGGTAGCTTGACCAGAAGGGCCTCCGCCGTGGTGACAATGATGGTCTTTTCCCCTTGAATAAGCCGGTCAATGACCCGCATGCGGTCATCGCTGTCTTGGTGGGAATGGGCATAGGAATCAAAGAAAACCATTTCCCTAGGGGGATAGTAGTAGGCTGGAAGTTCGAGGGTTGCCAGGTCTTCCACCCACTGCTTGGCCTCTTTTTCTGAACTGACTAGTATCAGGCTGGACTTGTCCAGATCTGTCAGGGTATTGGCCGTAAGGTGGGCAGACACTGACCCCCAAACGCCCGTGATGGACATGGGAGACATACCTGCTTTCAGGCCACTGATCAGTTCTTCATATGCAGTTGATTTATGGAGTGCGCCTGTATATAAACCGTTCATGGTGTCCTTCCTAACCGTTGTACCGGTTCATGGCAATTTCCACATTATCATTGATAATGGTGTCCACTGCGTCGCCAGCACTGCGAATAGCCGGAACAATCCATTCCAGCTCTTCTTTGGTATATCGATTCAGTACAAAATTCGCCAGGTCCTGGCCAGGTCGAGGGCGACCAATGCCCACCCGTACCCGGGGGAAGTCGTCCTTTTGTAGCAGATAAATGATATTCTTCATACCATTATGGGACCCGGCACTCCCCTTCTTGCGAATACGGAGCTTGCCCAATTCAGTGTCAATGTCGTCATAGATCACAATCAACTTGTCCATGGGAACATTATAGTACTCCATGATCCGCATGACTGACTCGCCGGACAGGTTCATAAAAGTATGTGGCTTTACCAACATGACTTTTTCCGTCCCCACACGGCCCTCACCAATCACTGCCTTGTATTTGATTTTGTTTACGGGAATGCTGTATTTATGACTCAAGTAGTCAATGACATCAAAGCCCACATTGTGCCTTGTACCATCATATTTTTTTCCTGGATTTCCAAGACCAACAATCACAACCATTTATTCGTTCTCCTTACTGGTCTAACGGTTCAAAATTCAACCTTTTGTAGCGGTTCATTATACCAAACCCACCCCGGACAAACAAGGAAAGAGACCAAGTCGTCATATCCTTGTAAGTTTGCCAGAAGACTAGCGTAAGTTTACCCGAAAATTGGTTGAGGATTGGCTGGAAAACGAGAAAAGAGACCCTTGGAGTAGGGTCTCTCAGGTCGACAATCAAAAAAAACAGTAAGCAGTCTCTCTAGATTGTTGATTCACGTATACAGTTGCGCAAGGTCGTAATCATGTCTCCATTGAGCTTCTTGATCTTAAACCTTAAACTGACCAATTTGGTTGTTGAGGATGCCAGCCAGCTCATTGAGTTTTTCAGCCGCCCGGGCCACCTCTTC
This sequence comes from uncultured Peptostreptococcaceae bacterium, assembly GCA_964342805.1. Classification (GTDB taxonomy): domain Bacteria; phylum Bacillota; class Clostridia; order Peptostreptococcales; family Acidaminobacteraceae; genus CAYFHQ01. Next base: position 11,475 of record CAYFHQ010000071.1, read on the forward strand.
AACAGCTAGGGTCTGCTGGTCCATGGAAGCTGTAACTTCCTCAGACGCTGCTGCAGTTTCCTCAGAAACTGCGGAAATGTTTTCAATGGCAGAAACAATCTCGTCCTTGTCAGACTCCAGTTGGACTACATTGTCGCCAATTCGCTCAATCTGAGAGGTGATCTGGTCAATGGCACTGGAAACCACGTTAAAGGACTCATAAACGTCGTTTACAGCGACATTTTGTTCTTCCGTAATGCCCTTAACTTCACCCATGATGGACGTGGACCGCTCTGAGTCACTTTGAATATTGACCACGATGTCACGGATTTCGTCCGTTGCCGAAGCCGATTCTTCTGCAAGTTTACGAATTTCCTCGGCTACTACCGCAAAACCACGGCCGTGCTCTCCGGCTCTAGCCGCTTCAATAGAAGCATTGAGGGCCAGGAGGTTGGTTTGCTCAGAAATGGAGCTAATGGTGTCTAGAATGCCACCTATATGCTGCGTCCGGTCATTCAACTGGGTAATGGCCTGGTTAATGCGGGTTTGGGCTTCGTCAGACCGCTCTGACTTTTCCTTGAGGACTTCCGCTGTCTTAGACCCATTCAGGTTGGCTTCCATAACAGACTGGGCAGAAGAGAGCATGGTGTCTGTGTTGTCCTTAAGGTTTTGGAAACGTTCTGACAGGGTCTTGGCAATCAAGGCACCCTTCTCAGCGTCGCCAGCCTGGTCTTGGGCGCCACGAGCAATGTCTTCAACCGTACGGGCTACCTCGTCTGCAGAAGCAGAGGTTTCTTCGGAAGTTGCTGCTAGGTTTTCAGCCGCATTGGTTACGTCGCCAACAACACCTTTTACACTACGGATCAAGCTTGCCAAGTTGTCCGTTGTCTCACCAAAATACCGGCCCAGCATACCCAGTTCATTCTTGGCCTTCATTTCGAACCTAGCCGTTAGGTCACCGGTCTTAATACGTTCTATCGTTTCCAGCAGATCGTTGACATGGGCACCAATCTTACGGGAGTAAATGACAGACACCACAATGGCCACAAGCAAGGTCACAAAGCCGACCAAGATGATTTGGCGGAAGATCACGCCAACCTCGTCCTGAACCTCGTCCTCATACATGGTTGCCATGAGTCGCCATCCCGTTGTTTCGATAGTAGAAAAAACAGCAAACTTGCGAACATCCTCGCCGTTTTCCTCCCAAACATAGTCAATGGAGCCTTCCGGTTCTGCATTCATTGCTGCTACAACCGTGTCGATAGGAAGGGCCTTACCAATCACGTCTGGATTCTTGTGGGTCATGGTGGTCAGGTTTCCGTCCAATACAACCGGATAGCCTTTTTCACCAATTTTGATATTGTTCATGAGATCAGAAATAGTCGCAAGGGAAACGTCTACCCCTACAACCCCTTCAAATTTCCCATTGTTTACTACAGGCTTAGCCAGGGTTACAACCATACCCGATCCATCTGCACTGGAATAGGGGTCGGTCCATACCATGGTCCCTGCTTCTTTTACAGCCTGGTACCAGGGGCGGGTCCGGGCGTCAAAATCCGGTGGCAGGTCCACCTGGGGCTGCAAGTAGAACTTGCCAGCTTCCGTGGCATAGTAAACCGCCTGGACGGACTCTTGGTTGTCCATTACATTGGCAAGGGTTTGCATGAGCCATGGTTCAGACTCCTTGCTTTTACTCACCGTTAACACATTTGGATCCTTGGATAAGAAGTCCCCTATAAAGACAAACTGGTCCAAGTAAATGTCTGTTGACGCTTCCGCCTGAACCAGTAGTTCAGCCGCAGAGGTCTTCAGCGTGTCCTTCATAACATCATTGGCGGTCAAGAGTGACCAAAATCCAACAGTCAGTAGAGAGAATACGATTACACCAATGAACATAAACATCATGGTAGTCCCGATTTTTCGCATTCTTTCCTGCTTTTGCTTCACATTGTTTTGCATGTCTTTGCTATTTTTCTTTTTATCTGTCAAGACATCCCCTCCTTCGTACGATACAATCTCTAAAAGCTTCCCCTAACATGACGTAAATGTAGATTTATTATGTCTTTAGCTATTATACCCGAAATCGTAAAGAAAAATTAAAAATTAAAGCCTGTGAACAAGAATCCCGTTCACAGGCTATCATTAATTGCAATTCGATTATTTTTAGTTGTTACAATGTATTCCCAAACTGCATTTTAGTCAAAAAGTTTACTTACAGAGTCATTGTTGAAAATTCGGCGGATTGACTCTGCGAAAATTTCAGCAACGCTTAGCTTCTTCATGTTTGGCATATCGTAGCTATCATCCAGATAAATGGTGTCCAGAACAACCAATTCCTTGATCATGGAGTTGGCAATTCGCTCCTTGGCTGGACCTGACAGTACTGCATGGGTACAACATGCATACACACTAGTTGCCCCCCGCTTAATTAGAGCAGAAGCTGCATTACAAATGGTCCCAGCTGTATCGATCATGTCATCGATCAGTATACACGTTTTGCCTTCAATTTCACCAATTACGTTCATAACCTCTGACTCATTGGCCTTTTGTCGACGCTTGTCAATAATGGCAATCGGCGCGTCCAGGCGGTCAGCAAACTGGCGGGAACGTGTTACTGAACCCAGGTCAGGTGAAACAACAACTACGTCTTCCAACTGCTTGTCTAGGAAGTAGTTTGCCAGAATAGGCTCACCCACCAGGTGGTCTACTGGAATGTTGAAGTAGCCCTGGATCTGTGCTGCGTGAAGATCCATTGTCAACATACGGTCAGCGCCTGCTGCAGTAATCAGATCTGCAACCAGCTTGGCACTGATTGGATCACGGGCTTTGGCCTTACGATCCTGGCGTGCATAGCCATAGTACGGTAAAACAGCAGTAATTCGACCTGCAGACGCACGCTTAAGCGCATCGATCATGATCAGTAGTTCCATAAGGTAACGGTTTACCATTGGTCTACTTGTGGACTGAATTACATACACATCACAACCACGAACGGTTTCCTTGATGTTTACCGCAATTTCTCCGTCACTAAAGTTGGTAACTTCCGCGTCACCCAGTGGTAGCCCCAATTCGCTACAAATGGACTTTGCAAGTTCCTCATTGGAGTTACCAGCGAAGATTTTAATTGCTCTACCCTTGCTGTGCATTTTGACCTCCTGTTAGTCAATCAAACCATTTACTTTGGATTCTTAGATTTATTCCGGCGGGTCACCCAGCCTTCAATGTTTCTTTGACGGGCCCGGGCCACCCCTAGACCGTCTGCCGGTACGTTCATCGTCACCGTGGACCCAGCTGCCACATAAGCCCCTTTTTCCACCGTAACGGGCGCCACCAAGTTCACATTACACCCTACAAAAGCACCGTCTTCCACCGTCGTTCTATGCTTGTTGGTACCGTCGTAGTTGACAAAGACCGCACCACAACCAATATTGACATTCTCACCCACATCACCGTCACCGATGTATGCCAGGTGGGAAACCTTGGAGCCATTGCCCAGTGTAGAATTCTTCACTTCGACAAAGTCTCCAATTTTACAACGGGCACCGACATTGCTGCCAGGGCGAATATATGCATATGGACCCACTGTGGTTTCATCCCCTACGGAACTGTTTAGGATCGTAGAGTTTCGCACTTCCACACCGTTTCCAATACTGCCGTTTTCAATACGTGCGTCAGGACCAATGACACAGTCCTCTCCAATGGATGTTTCCCCCGTCAGCAGGGTACCTGAGTACACCACCGTATCACAGCCAATGGTCACGTGTTTTTCAATGGTTACATGGTTGGGATCAATAAAGGTTACCCCATTGTCCATGTGTTTTTCAACAATGCGCTTTCTCATGATCAGTTCAGCCTCTGCCAGCTGTCTGCGGGAGTTAATGCCCAACATCTGCTCATAGTCTTCCACTGCATAGCCACCTAGTGCACGGCCATCCTGGCTGAAGATTCCTACCACATCTGGCAAGTAAAATTCACCCTGGGCGTTATCATTACCAATCCGCTGGAGCGCATCTTTTAAAAGTTTTGCGTCAAATATATATACTGCTGGGTTGATTTCGTTAATTACACGCTGGTCGTCTGTGGCGTCTTTGTGCTCCACAATGCCAACCACCTGGCCTTCTGGTCCCCTTAAAATACGACCATATCCTGCCGGGTCTTCCACGTGGGTGGTCATGAGGGAGCCTTGGTAGCCGCCCTGTCTATGGAAGTCGATTAGGCCGCCCACGGCTTCTTCTGTGAGGAGTGGGGTGTCTCCACATAGGATCAATACGTCCCCTTCTTCTGGAAGATGCGCCTCTGCCATCATTACCGCATGGGCCGTACCCAGTTGGTCTTCCTGGACTACGTAGTCCACCGTCCGGTGGTTGAGTGCCTGCTGAACAATATCCTTGCCATGTCCCACCACTGCAACGTTGTGGGTACAGTCCACAGCTTCAAGCACGTCAATAACATGCTCCACCATGGGTTTGCCGCATACCTTATGTACTACCTTTGGTGTCTTGGACTTCATGCGCGTCCCTGCACCGGCTGCCAAGATTACAGACGTTAACGTCTTCATATGCCATGCCCTCTTTTCTCTTTTGTTTCAGTGGACAACGTTCGTCTTCTTCCACTTTAACCTTCATCATTATACATCAAAAACGATTTTTTTCGACCCTAATTTTCATGGCTTCCGAACGATGTGAATAGATTGTTACTTTTGGTACCGTGTTTTGCAAGGATCGTGTAACTCTGGGTGAAAATGTGATCCACTTTTGTGGGTCAACTGCAGGTCCATACGCACAAAAAAGGAGTGCCTAAGCACTCCCTTCTAGTTGTTCTTTTATTACGCCTCAATCACGTCGTCTTCATGGTCTTCTTCGTCGGCCATGGCTTTGGCTTTATCATAGGCGTCAAAAATAATATCGGTTAGCAGGTTGCGCATTTCCTGATTGATCGGATGCGCGATATCCCTGTAGTCCGCTTCACCGATCTTTCGGCTAGGCATTGCTACAAAGAGACCATTCTGCCCTTCAATGATTTTGATGTCGTGAACCACAAAAGCGTCGTCAAATGTGACTGATACAACTGCCTTCATTTTCCCTTCATCGCGGAGCTTTCGAATTCTCACGTCCGTTACATTCATAGTACGCTTCCCTACCTTTCTTCTGCCTTCAAATTTTGCGTATTACCTCTATTCCACATATTCCACCAAAGTCCTGCCTTAAAAGTTAAAATTTCATAACATTTTGGCCTTTTTGTTTATTTACCCTTGATTTTTTCCATTAAGCGTATTTTATGGTGAAAAAAGCTACCCATATCCTGTCGAATGTGGGTAGCTTAACCTTTTCTTCTTATATATAGTTGTTTTTCACTTTGGGCTCTTTTGGCCAGCTTGACCTCAGCCCCCTTTAAAAATTGATCATTTCTTTCAGGCGTGGATTGGGGTAGACATTGATCTTGTCCTTGGACGCTTCGTCTAGGATCAGGATAGAGGTATGACCATCCACCATTTTTTCCACTGGGGCTTCTGTTTCAATGAGAACGGCGATGCCCACCACATGGGAGTCCAGCTCGCCTACCAGGTCAGCCATGCCCTTGGCCGTTCCACCTGCCCGCATAAAGTCGTCCACAATGAGGACGTTGGACTTGGGGGCAATGGCTTTTTTGGCCACATACATGGTTTGTACCTTACCTGTGGAACCTGACACATAGTTAATGGACAGGGTGCTACCCTCTGTTACCTTGTTCTCATGACGGGCAATGACCAGGGGCACATTGAGGTGGCTGGCCGTCATCATGGCCAGGGGAATCCCCTTGGTTTCCACGGTCATAACGCAGTCAATATGTTGCTCGCTATAGGACTCAGCAAAAATCTCACCCACGTCTTTGACATAGGCCGGATTATACAAGAGGTCTGCAATATACAAGAAGCCTCCTGGGATAATTCGCTTGGGATCACTGATTACCTTGCACAACTCTTCTACCAAGGCGGTTTTGCGTTCCTTGCTCACATGGGGAATATACTTAACCCCACCTGCTGCGCCGGCAATGGTCTCCACCTTGCCCAGTTCCAGTTGCTCCATAAACTTCTTCACAATGACCAGGTCTTCACTGATCGTCGACTTGGCTGCATTAAACAAGTCCGTAAAATGGTTCAGGGTGTAAACCCGGTTGGGTCGGTCACATAGGATCTTTACAATTGCACCAATTCGTTCGTTTCTTTTCATCTTACTCATAGATTCACCATCCGAATGTTCGTTTTTATTACATCTATTTTATTCGCTATTTTGAAGAATTACAATAGGCATTCCCCCAACCCGTTCGGCTTGGTTTCAATTTCCATGTATTCTATGATATAATTGCAACGTTGAAAAATCCGCCGGTACTGGCGGTGCAAGGGAGCAATTGACATGGGTAAATCCAAGGACTTCGTCCACCTGATCGGCATAGGTGGCGTAGGGATGAGCTGGATAGCTGAAATGCTGTTGAAGCAAGGCAAGTCAGTAACAGGTTCTGACATGCGTACATCCGATATTACAAAGCGCCTCAAAGACCATGGGGCCATCATACATTTCAATCACGATCCTTCCTATGTGGAAGGGGCTAGTTTAGTTGTTTATACAGCAGCTGCACCGGAAGACCACGTGGAACTGGTGCGGGCAAGAGAACTGGGCATTCCTGTTCTAGGTCGGGCCCAAATGATGGGTAAAATGATGCAGGACTACAAGACCAGCATTGCCATTTCCGGCGCCCACGGCAAGTCCACAACAACGTCCATGCTGTCTACCATTTTGGCAGACTCACCCCTGGACCCTACTCTCTTGGTAGGTGCCCACCTGGACGTCTTAGGCGGAAATGCCAAGATTGGGTCTGGCGACGTCATGGTCATGGAAGCCTGTGAGTATAAGGACAGTTTCCTGAACTTCCAGCCCACCATTGGGGTGATCCTCAACATTGACGAGGACCACCTGGACTACTTTGAAAATCTGGACCAGATCGTTGAGTCCTTCACGACCTTCTCCAAGGGCATTCCAAAGAATGGCGTTTTGATTCTCAATGCTGACGACTACAACGCCCGGAAGATCATGTCCCATGTGGACTGTAAGATCATAACTTTCGGCATTAATCAAGATGCGGTAGTTATGGCAAAAAATATTACCTTTACTGAAATGGGCTTCCCCAAATTTGACCTGTGGTTCAAGGACGAAAAAGTCATGAACTGCACCTTGTCCATGCCAGGGACCCACAATATCTACAACAGCCTGGCAGCCATAGCTGCTGCCCTGCAAATTGGTGTCAATGAAGAAGTCATTAGGGACCGTGTCAGCAGTTTCAAGACTGCCGGCCGTCGGTACGACGTCCTGGGCTCTTTCAAAGGGGCCAAGATTGTAGATGACTACGCCCACCATCCAACAGAGATCAAGTCCACCTTGAATGCGGCTCGAAAGATCCCCCACAACCGGATCGTCTGTATTTTCCAGCCCCATACTTATACCCGGACACGGGAACTCATGATGGACTTTGCCACGTCCTTTGCTGACGCTGACCGGGTAATTATCACGGATATTTACGCCGCCCGGGAGCCGGACCAAGGCCTGGTCCACGCCAAGGACCTGGTGGAGAATATCCGCAACGAAGGCCAGACAGCGGAGTATATTGCGACCTTTGCAGAGATCGAAGAGCGTCTGAATGAGCTTCTGGAGCCTGGTGACTTGGTATTCACCATGGGTGCAGGCGACATCTTTAAGCTGGGTCATAAGATTGCTGAGTAGTTTCCCAGGCTTGTATTCTGAACTATCCTACAAGATAACCATCAGCATAAATGAAAAACCTAATACCATGAATACATGGACATGATAAAGGGATCGCCAGCGGCGATCCCTTTTGTTATTAATGCTTTAATGTTTTAAAGGAATAGTCCAGCATTTTTCTCTACTTGGGCCTAGCCTCCGAATGATCTGTCTTCATGGTTTCCAGAAGTTGCTTCATCTCCTCAAAATTCGTGTGCCCATACATGCTGTCCTGGTTGAGCGCCTCCACCAGAACCGAGGCAATGACACTAGCAAAGAGGGCTGGAATAATCATGGCGTTGGAGCCAGACAGTTCAACCGCCAAAACCGATGCGGTCAGGGGTGCATTGGCAAAGCCTGCAAACATAGCAATCATGCCAATTAGGGCAAAGTCCAGTGGAGAGGCTACAGAGTGACCCCATTGGGACAAGACCATGCCTGTTGCATAGCCTGTGGACGCCCCTATGAAAAGCCCCGGGAAGAAAACGCCACCAATGCCCCCGGCGCCTAGGGTAACTGCAGTAACCACCAGTCGGGCCACTGCCAGGACCAAGAGGACCTTCCAGTGGAAACCGCCTGCAAAAACCCGCTGTAGGGCACCTGTATGTAGTTCAAAAATATCAGGCAGGACAAAGCCAATTCCAGCGATCAGGACACCT
>CAYFHQ010000072.1:0-19646 GCA_964342805.1 uncultured Peptostreptococcaceae bacterium
TGACGGGTCTCGGCAGAAAACTCCAGGTCCAGGCTGAGCAAGCCGGCCTACCTGTGGACTCCAACCCCCGCAGGGCGGGAGACGCGGCTGTGAGCGACTTACGGAAAAACGTACCGCCCCAGCTTTTTGCCGTGGTGAACACCATGATCGATCTCATTGGAGAAGTAGAGAAGAAGGCGGAAGGTAATGAAGGTCAACCGAACCAGTCGGACAAGTAAGACAGACAAAACAAAGGGACCAGCCAAGCCCCAAGCAAGACCCAGGGTAACCTTTTCTGAAATCCTAAGCAATATGGACGACCAGAGCAGGTCCAAGGAAATGTTGGAGGAGTTGCTGGATGAAATACGGCACAAGGGGAATTCTCTTGTGGAAAACCGGACCGTGGAGACCTTGACCGAATACAAGTCCATGATCAAGGGCTTTATCGACGAGGCGGTTTCCCAGGGTCTCAAGGTTGACGAACACCGGGGCTTTAGCCGGTCGGGCCGTAGCCGGGTGGTCCGGACAGTCAAAGAGGTAGACAAGCGCTTGTTGGAACTGACCAATATCATTTTGGGTCAGGAAAAGAAGCAGATCCGCATACTTGAAAAGATTGGTCAAATCCAAGGCTTATTGGTAGATCTCATGTTATAAAAAATGCCCTGAGAGTGAGTGGTAGAAAACACAAGTCTCGGGGCTTTTTTGTGGCCTATTTCCGCGGGACGCCCCCTACAGAAATAGGGCAATTTGTGATACGATAAAGAGCGATTAATGTTATAATGAACCGAACTGATGTTCGAATAAATAAGCAAGGAGAACGAGATGGATATTAGCATGTTAAACCCCATGCAGCGCAAGGCTGTGGAAACGGTAGAAGGCCCCTTACTGGTCTTGGCGGGTGCAGGTTCTGGGAAGACCAGGGTCTTGACCAACCGCATAGGCTACCTTATTGAAGAAAAAGATGTGTTTCCAAGCCAAATCTTGGCGATCACCTTTACCAATAAGGCTGCTGGTGAAATGAAGGCCCGTATAGAAGGTTTGATTGGCCCTATTTCTGCAGGCATGTGGGTGGGCACCTTCCACGCGACATGTGTTCGAATTCTCCGTAGAGATATAGAGCGGCTGGGCTATACAAAGGACTTTGTCATTTATGACCCAGCAGACCAGAAGACCCTTGTAAAGGAATGTTTAAAGGAACTGAATATAGACGACAAGACCACGACGCCTAAGTTTGTGATCAATAAAATCAGCGAAGCCAAGAATGACATGCTGACACCAGAGGCCTATAGTGAGCTCTACTGGTCAGACTACCAGCTTCGGGATATTTGTAAGCTGTTTGAACTCTACCAAAAGAAACTCAAGGCCAATAACGCCATGGACTTCGATGACTTGATCCTTAAGGCCATTACCTTGCTGGAGGAGAACGACGAAGTATTGTCTTACTACCAGCGCAAGTTCCACTATGTCATGGTGGACGAGTATCAGGATACCAATAAGGCCCAGTACACCCTGGTTAAAATGCTTTCAGAGGGTTATGGTAACCTTTGCGTAGTGGGCGATATTGACCAGAGTATCTATGGATGGCGGGGAGCTGATATCCGCAACATCCGTGACTTTGAAAAAGACTATAAAAATGCGACCTTGATTAAGCTGGAGCAAAACTACCGGTCAACCGAGGTCATTCTAAATGCAGCCAATGCTGTGATTGAGCGCAATACCTCCCGTAAGCCAAAGAAACTATGGACGGACCGGGACGGTGGCGAGCTGATCCGCTACTACATGGGCCAAAACGAGTATGACGAGTCCCGGTTTGTGGCTGAAAAAATCCGTAGCCTCCACCGCAATGACGGACGGGCTTGGGAAGACTTTGCTATTTTGTACCGGACCAACGCCCAGTCCAGGGTCCTGGAAGAAAGCCTCATGCGGGAAAACATTCCCTACCGGATTGTTGGCGGACTGAAGTTCTACGACCGTAAGGAAGTAAAGGACGCCATGGCCTACCTGCGTTTGATCCAGAACCCCAAGGACGATGTTGGAGTCCTGCGAGTGGTTAATGTGCCCAAGCGGGGTATTGGGGCCAAGACCATTGAAAATGTCCGGTCTTATGCCCGACAACAAGACCTTTCTCTTTACGAAGCCATTGAGGAAATGGTGGAAGGGGCCATGCTACCTAACCGGTCCCTAAAGGGTCTGTCAGAGTTTGTCCAGGCGGTGCGCCCTTACATGGAACAAAGAGAGTCCATGCCAGTTTCTCAAATTTATGAGGGCATTCTAGCAGACACGGGCTATAAGAAGATCCTTGAGTTGGACGGGACCATTGAGTCACGGACAAGAATTGATAACCTCAATGAAATGCTCAATGGGATATATGAGTTTGAAAAGGCCACTGAGGACCCATCACTCTTGGAGTTCTTGGCCCAGATCAGCCTCATGTCTGACATTGACGGCCTAGACGAGGAACAGGATGGCATTCTAATGATGACCCTCCACTCAGCCAAGGGCCTTGAATTCCCTGTTGTCTTTATCGTGGGCATGGAAGAGGGAATCTTCCCTTCCAGCCGGTCCCTGGATGACGACGAGGGCATAGAGGAAGAGCGACGTCTGGCCTATGTGGGCATTACCCGGGCAGAAGACCAGCTTTTCATTAGTCATGCCTATATGCGCAACCAGTACGGTAGAACGGCTGTCAACCTGGTGTCGCGTTTTATTGAAGAGATTCCAAGTGACCTTGTGGACGCCGGTTCAGGTACCATTGCTGTCCGTAAGTCTTCAACCTTGGATTTTAAGAGCAAGATGATCGATGGCTTTAAGCCCATTCGTAAGGTGGAGCCTGCTGGCAAAACTGCAGACCCTACGGACATTCGACCAGGAACAAAGGTACTCCACCAGTCCTTTGGAGACGGTACGGTGATTACCATTTCAGGGGCTGGAGACAAGGCCATTGCCACCATTGCCTTTGACAAGAAGGGGATTAAGAAGCTTCAAGTGGGCATGGCACCTATGGAAATTGTAGGTTAGTGAAGGGGAATTTTATGACTGACAAGAAAGACACTGGGCTCCCTTTAACAGGGTATGAACAGTTTTTAGATATTCAGGTTGAGGTCTTTGCTCAGCTTGCCAATGACCTGTTTGCAGGTGACATGGGCAAGTTGGTTGACCAACTCAAGGATCGACTTCGATTGGCCTCCCATGAGTATTACGTACTCAATCAGCCAACCATGACGGACTCGGAATATGACCGTTTACTCAAAACCCTACAAAGAGTGGAAGAGGCCTACCCTGAGTATCAAAGTGTGGACTCACCTACTCAAAGGGTAGGGGCACCGCCCCTGTCCAGCTTCACCCAGGTCCAGCATAGGGTCAGACTCTTGAGTCTAGACAATGCCTATAATGGGGACGATCTTAAAGACTTTGATGGACGGCTGGTCAAGGACTTGGCCTCACCGCCAACCTATACGGTTGAATACAAGATCGATGGCCTCAGCGTGGCCCTGCGTTATGAAGCGGGTGTCTTTGTGGAAGGTGCGACCCGGGGGGACGGCAGTGTAGGGGAAAACATCACTGAGAACCTGCGTACGGTCCGGAGTATCCCTTTGCGCTTGAAAGAACCTGTGGACATTATTGTTCGGGGAGAAGTCTACTTCCCCAAGGCCAAGTTTGAAGACTTAAATCAACGTCAGGAAGAACAAGGTCTCCAGGCCTTTGCCAATCCTCGAAATGCAGCTGCTGGGTCCCTACGTCAGTTGGACTCAAGAATAACAGCGGGCAGGGCCCTGGACATATTTGTCTTTGATGTGCTAGACGGTGACGTACCCCACGACAGCCACTATAAGAACTTTGAGTATTTGCGGTCCCTTGGCTTTAAGACTGCCGAGGCGAGACACTATACATCCATATACCAGGTGGCCCAGTATTGTGACGACATGATCACCATCCGCCATGACTTGCCTTATGAAATCGATGGCATGGTTGTGAAAACCGATAGTCTGGTTCAGCGAAATGAGTTAGGTGTGAAGGCCAAAAGTCCTCGTTGGGCAACAGCCTACAAGTTCCCTGCAGAAGAGCAGGAGACCATTATAAAGAAGATTATCATTCAAGTGGGCCGAACAGGTGTGATTACACCCAAGGCTGAATTTGAACCAGTGGAAGTGGCAGGATCAACTGTGACCTACGCAACCCTCCACAACCAGGATTTTATTGATGAAAAAGACATACGCATTGGCGATCGGGTGGTTATTCAAAAAGCAGGGGACGTCATTCCAGCTGTGGTACGGGTTCTTTCTTTAAATGAAGACAATCGATCTGAGCCCTACCGCCTGCCGACCCATTGTCCGGAATGTGACACGGAGACTGTGCGCCTGGAGGGGGAAGTGGCCCTTCGGTGTCCCAATGCCTTCTGCCCTGCTAAACTCCGCAGGGGGATTATCCACTTCGTGTCCAAGGCGGCCATGGATATCGATGGCCTAGGTCCAAGTCAGATCACCCAGTTACTAAAGGCCAAGCTTATTGGCAATGTGGCAGATATCTATCAACTCCACGAGCATAGGGACCGTATTTTAATGCTGGAGCGGATGGGAGAAAAGTCAGTGGACAATATGCTTGCTGCCATTGAAAAGTCAAAAGCAAATGATGTGAGCAAGTTAATCTCTGGTTTTGGTATTCCCCTAGTGGGCACCCGGGCAGCCCAAATCCTGTCCCAGGCCTTCGGGAGTCTAGAAGGCATACAGCAGGCTTCCTTGGAAGAGTTAATAGCAGTTGACGAAATTGGGGACAAGATGGCCCTGAGTGTGATGAACTTCTTGGGTTCAGAAAACCAAAGAGCCCTGATTGACCGTCTAAAAGCCTATGGAGTCAACCTTAACCACCTGGTGGAGACACCTGTGGAAGCCAAAGAGGGTTTTTCAGGAAAGACCTTTGTTCTCACAGGAACCCTGACCATGTGGAAGCGGTCAGAAGCCAAGAAGCTGATTGAGTCTCTTGGTGGCAAGGTGACCGGCAGTGTGAGTAAGAAGACAGACTTTGTGGTTTATGGCGAAAATGCAGGTTCAAAGCTGACCAAGGCCCAAGACCTAGGCGTGGAAACCATGACAGAGCAGGAGTTTGCTGACCGATTAGAATAGGTTGCCATGGAAACTTGCATGGGATCACACAGCTTTGGAAATAAAAAGGAAATGATCAAGGTTGCACAGTAAATGTGCAACCTTTTTTATGTTTAATCAAAAGGCATGGATAATAATGGTCATCTAATTGATAATAAATATCGATTAGATAACCATTATTTTTGATCTTGCAATTGTCAGACAACTACAAAGGAAATTGTCCAATTTACTTTACTGTTAATCTATGAATTTAGTGGGTAAAAATAGAAATTGTAAGGGGTAAATCATCTAACATTTCCGAATCCTTATCATTTTCGTAATAATCCTGTAACGTTACTAACTTCAACACTTTGCGGAATTGTTACAATCTCTTAAAAGTCGTATCATTACGAAAACGTTGAAAAATAGCGCATTTGGAGGTATATTTAATAGGTGTTAACGTGTACAACTTCACAATTTAACAAATAGTCTATGGATTTGTAACAATTTTCGACAATGGTTGAGACGGAAAAGTGCGTCGAAATATTACTTTGTGTGAAATATGTTGGTATTTTAGGAATAATACAAGATTTCATTCATGGCGCATCATTTCATTGATCCTTGTCTTGGAGTGGGACAATCTAGGGCCGTCGTTTCATTTGAGGGGGGCACAGAGGAAAATACTCGAAAGGGGTGTACAGTTTGCTTAGATACACACTACGTAGAATGGTATCTATGCTAATCACTTTGTGGTTTGTCATTACGATTACGTTCTTTCTAATGCATGCAATACCAGGTGGACCATTTGATGTAAGTGAGAAAGCACTACCAGAACCAGTATTGCAGGCGTTGGAGGAGAAGTACCATTTGAACGACCCGCTTTACAAGCAGTACTACGATTATCTAGTAGGTGTTGTAACCTTTGATCTTGGACCATCGTTCCAGCGTCCAAGTATCACAGTAAACCAGCTCATCGAGCAGGGCTTCCCTGTTTCAGCAAGATTGGGTGGTTTGGCAGCATTGGTTGTAATGGTGGTCGGTGTACCGATTGGCATTATATCGGCACTTAAACAGAACAAATGGGAGGATTACGTGGTTACGGTGTTTGCGACTTTGGGGGTTGCGGTACCTGGCTTCGTACTCGGTACACTCATCGTGTATGTATTTAGTGCTAGGCTCGGATGGCTTCCGTCCTTCGGCCTTGACACTTGGAAGCACTACATAGGACCGGTTATAACTTTGTCTGGTTTCTCCATGGCCTTTGTAGCGCGTCTAACGCGTTCCAGTCTTCTAGAAGTTCTTCAGCAGGACTACATTCGTACTGCACGGGCAAAGGGACTTCCAGAGTTTGTTGTTATCTTCAAGCACGCATTGAAGAACTCATTGATTCCTGTAGTTACTTACATGGGTCCAATGATCGCAGCAATCATGACCGGTTCCTTCGTAACGGAAAAGATTTTTGCTATTCCAGGTATGGGTCGTCACTTCGTTGAAGCAGTAGGTAACCGTGACTACACAGTACTACTGGGTACGACGATCTTCTACGCGGCATTTGCCATCTTTATGATTTTCTTGGTGGACATTGCATATGGTTTGATCGATCCACGGATCAAACTTGGAGAGTAGGGGGTAGACCATGACGACAGAAAATATCAAAGTAGAAAAGCACTTGTGGGAAAAGGTCGACACTTCACAACTTGTGAAGGATAAGATTACCCGACCCTCCCTAACATATTGGCAAGATGCTTGGAGACGGCTGAAGCAGAACAAGCTTTCTATGGTTGGTCTGATTCTAGTTATCCTTCTGGCAGCCCTTGCGATCTTCGGTCCCATGTTATCGAACTTCGCTTACTCCGACCAGGACCTAAAAATGGCAGGTTTGCCATCCCGTCTGGAGTATTATGATGTAGCAGGCACGAGAGTCTACCTACACAAGGAATACAGACTGTATGAACTTTCCGATAAGGGTGAAGTTGTCCAGTCCTATGACGCAAGTAAGAATGACATGATGAACCGTCAGCGTATTTACGACATTAACGGTAAGGAAGTTGTTGTAGATTACAGCTTTGCGGCTAAAGCAAAGAAGTCTGGCGATCCAAATGCGAAAAAATTTGAAATCCGTGCAGACGGAGAGGTCCTCGTAGCTCAAGGTACATCATTCAACCGAACCTACTGGTTTGGTACGGATGCCCTTGGACGTGACTTGTTCGTACGTACCCTGTTTGGTGCTCGAATTTCCTTGACTGTTGCTCTTGTTGCAACATTTGTACAGTTCTTTATAGGTGTATTGTACGGTGCAATTTCCGGCTACATGGGTGGTCGTGTGGACAACATTATGATGCGCGTTGTTGATATCATTGCAACCGTTCCGCTACTCCTATACGTAATCCTTCTGATGGTTGTATTGGGTGCTGGTTTTACCACCATTATGATCGCCATTGGTACGGTTTACTGGGTACGGATGGCTCGTCTGGTACGTGGCCAGGTACTTTCTATTAAAGAACAAGAATACGTTCTTGCAGCTCGTACATTGGGCGCAACAACGTGGAGAATTATGGTTCGTCACTTGATTCCAAATGCAATGGGTCCAATTATTGTTTCCCTTGCCATGTCGATTCCAAGTGCGATCTTTACGGAGTCTTTCCTCAGCTTTATCGGCCTGGGTGTATCTGCACCTGCAGCTTCTTGGGGTACCTTGGCGTCGGACGCTCTTGGCGGCCTACGTACGTACGCCTACCAGCTACTTTGGCCATCGCTGTTTATCTCTGTAACTGTACTTGCATTCAACTTCCTAGCAGATGGTTTGCGGGATGCCCTGGATCCACGGCTACGTAAGTAAAGGGAGGATTGTCGTAAATGAGAGAAAAGATATTAGAAGTAAACAACGTGAAAACGTCTTTCTTTACTCACTTAGGAGAGGTACAAGCGGTTCGTGGTGTCAGCTTCCAGCTACACAAGGGTGAAGCGCTGGGTATCGTAGGGGAGTCTGGTTCCGGCAAGTCTGTAACGTCCATGTCTATCATGCGACTCTTGCAGTACCCTGGTGTTACCAAAGAAGGCGATATCGTATTCAAGGGTGAAAACCTACTGGATAAATCTAAAAAAGAAATGATGAACATCCGTGGTGACGAAATTGCAATGATCTTTCAGGATCCGATGACGTCTCTTAACCCGGTTTATACTGTTGGTGACCAGATCATGGAAGCCATCATTCGCCACCAGGGTGTAAGCAAGGCAGAGGCCCGTGATAAGGCCATTGAAATGCTAACTTTGGTTGGTATCCCTTCACCAGAAGAGCGTGTAGACAACTATCCACACGAGTTTTCTGGGGGGATGAGACAGCGTGCAATGATCGCTATTGCCCTATCCTGTCAACCTGACCTACTGATTGCCGATGAGCCTACCACTGCTCTGGATGTTACCATCCAGGCACAGATCCTTGAACTACTGAAAGAACTCAAGGACAAGGTAGACACTTCTATCATTCTGATCACCCACGACCTCGGGGTAGTAGCTGACGTTTGCTCTCGAATTGTCGTAATGTATGGTGGTTTGATCATGGAAGAGGGCACATCAGAAGAAATCTTCTATGAGCCAATGCACCCCTATACTATGGGTCTACTAAAGTCCATTCCACGACTTGACTTGAACGAAAAGAAGCGTCTGGTTCCCATTCCAGGAACGCCACCAGACCTGATCAAGCCACCAACTGGCTGTCCATTTGCTGCTCGATGCCCTTACACAATGCAAGTTTGTTTGGAGCAGGAGCCACCATACGTGACGAAGGAGTCTGGCCATAGAGCAGCATGCTGGCTACACCATCCTGACGCACCAAAGGTTGAACTTGAGACAGGTGTGAAGCGAGGTGACGCATAATGGCAAATAATAAAGAAGTTCTTCTCGAGGTAAAAAACCTGAAGAAGTATTTCCCAATCGCCCATGGTGTATTTGGTAACAAAAAGAAGTATGTAAAAGCGGTGGATGATGTAAGCTTCAAAATCCACAAGGGTGAAACCTTTGGTCTTGTAGGCGAGTCCGGATGTGGAAAATCCACAACTGGCCGTACATTAATCCGTCTTTATGATGTAACAGAAGGCGAAATCATTTATGATGGAACTGATGTTGCAACTTTGTCTGAAAACGAAATGCGTGGTTTCCGTAAGAAAATGCAGATGATCTTCCAGGATCCATATGCGTCTCTAAACACACGTATGACCGTTGGTGACATCATTGGTGAACCACTGGACATCCACGGGATTGCTTCTGGTGAAGAACGAATGAAAATTGTTTACGACCTACTAGACCGGGTAGGATTGTCAAAGGGCCATGCCAGCCGCTATCCACACGAGTTTTCCGGTGGCCAGCGTCAGCGTATCGGGATTGCCCGTGCCCTGGCAGTAAATCCTGAGTTCATCATTTGTGACGAGCCCATCTCTGCCCTAGATGTTTCCATCCAGGCGCAGGTTGTAAACATGCTGGAAGACCTACAGAAGGAAATGGGACTGACTTATCTCTTTATTGCCCATGACCTTTCCATGGTTAAGTACATTTCAGACCGTATTGGTGTAATGTACTTGGGCAAATTGGTAGAGGTTGCCGACGCAGGCAAGCTTTACGATGAGCCTGAGCACCCATATACCCAAGCCCTACTTTCGGCGATACCGATTCCTGACCCAGATATAATGAAAACGTCAGAGCGGATCATTCTAGAGGGGGATGTACCATCGCCGTTGAACCCACCAAGTGGCTGCCGATTTAGAACCCGTTGCCGATATGCCTTCGACCGCTGTGCGGCTGAAGAGCCTCTGCTGAGAGACATCGGTGGTGGTCATCAGGTTGCGTGTCACTTGATGGACGAGAAGTACGGTAAGTAGATTGAATTCTTAATATCCTGTAATGATTCTGAAAATTACAGTCAGGAAAATTGATTTTCCCGGGCCAGAAGTGTATAATACACTTGGGGTGAATGTTTATTCAAACCAAAAACGGCAAAATTATTAAGAAATGTTAACAAAGTATATAAGCGCACTTCCGGGGATCGCGTCCCCCGGAATGCGTCTATATAGTCGGACATCGACAAAGATTTTAGATGGAGGGGATTATTTTGGTGAAAAAGAACTTGGCATTGTTACTCGTTCTCATGATGGTAATTGGTTCTCTAGCAGGCTGTACATCAGCTCCAGCTGAACCAACAACTGAGGCTCCAGCAGAAACTCCTGCTGAGACTCCAGCAGAAACACCAGCAGAAGAACCAGCTATGATGGTTGAACAAACTCTGATCTGGAACATTGGCTCTGAGCCAAAGACGATTGACCCAGGTCTAAACGCTGCTTCTGACGGCGGGGACGTAATTAACAACATGTTTGAAGGTCTAATGCGTGAAGTTAACGGTAAACTAATGCCTGGTATGGCTGAGTCTTACACAATTAGTGAAGACAAGACGGTTTACACGTTCACAATTGGCGATCGCAAATGGTCTGACGGCAAGCCTGTAACAGCTAACGACTTCGAGTATGCTTGGAACCGTGTACTAGATCCTGAGACTGCTTCTGAGTACTCTTGGATCTTCGGTGAAGCTAACGTTGATACGTTCAAAGCAATCGACGAAAAGACTTTCGAAGTTACTCTTAAGTCTCCAGCTCCTTACTTCCTAGGCCTTACTGCATTCTACACATTCTTCCCAGTTCGTGAAGAAGCTGTACTTGCAGGTGCTGATGGTGCTTGGGCTGTAGATCCTGCGAAATCAATCGTAAATGGTCCTTTCAAGCTTGAAAGCTACGCAAACGGCGACCGTCTTGTACTTGTTAAGAATGACGAGTACTGGCAAGCTGATATGGTGAAGCTGGCTAAGATCGAAGGTCTAATGATCGTTGATAGCGCAACTGCACTTACTGGTTATGAGTCTGGCGAAATTCACGCTATCGACGAAATGCCAAACGCAGAAATTCCTCGTCTTCTTGCAGAAGACCCAACGTTCATGATCCTACCTATGGACGGCGTTTACTACTACGCTCTTAACACTGGCATTGAGCCACTGGACAACGTTGACGTTCGTAAGGCGCTTTCCATGGCTATCGACCGTACGGCTCTAGTTGAAACTGTAACTAAGGGTGGTCAGATTCCTGCAACGAACATGGTTTCTCCAGCTTCTCGTGATAACGACGGCAACGTGTTCTCTGACAAAGCTGGCGACTACTACATTCCAGTTGACGGTTCTGGTGTTGAAGAAGCTAAGAAGCTTCTAGCTGACGCTGGTTATCCAAATGGCGAAGGTTTCCCTGAGCTAGAGATCATGTACAACACAAACGATTCTCACAAAGCTATTGCTGAAGCAATTCAGGAAATGTGGAAACAAAACCTAAACATTAACGTTACACTTACTAACCAAGAATGGGCTGTATTCCAGGATACTCGTAAAAACCACGCGTTCCAGGTTGCACGTTCTGGTTGGATCGGAGATTACTCTGATCCTATGACATACCTAGGTATGTTCGTTGAAGGTTCTCCAATGAACTACTCCCAGTGGAATGACGCTGACTACAACATGCTTCTTGAAGACGCGAAAACTCAAGAGCCTGCACAGCGTTTTGAGTCTCTATACTCTGCACTTGACAAGGTAATGGACGGCGGCGCTTACATGCCTATCTACTACTACACAGATCCAATCATGGTTTCTGAAAAAGTTCAAGGTTGGGAAAAGAATACTCGTAACACTTGGTTCTTCGGTTTTGCTGAAATCGTAGAATAATCTTGAATCAATCAAAAGCCACCTCTAAAGAGGTGGCTTTTTTTCATGTTGCGAAAGAGCATTTTCATGCCCCACAGGCCCCCTTTGATGTATAATGAACAAGGAAACCAAGAAAGGGGACGACCTCCATGAAAACAGGAAAATTGGTAGACACAGCCCTGCATAGCCAGGTGATCGATAAAATTAGAAAAGTAAGAGACGATATTCTCATTGGTCCAGAGACCGGAGAAGACTGTGCAGCCATTGATTTTGGTGAGCTCAGTGCAGTCCTGTCCACAGACCCCATAACAGGGGCTTCCAGCGAGGTTGGAGCTCTTGCCGTACATATTAACTGTAATGATATTGCGTCCAGCGGGGCGGAACCTGTCGCCTTACTCTTGACCATTCTCGCACCAGTGGGAACAAGTGAGGAGACCATTGGTCAAATTATGGACCAAGCTGCAGAAGAAGCAGCGAAAATGAAGGTTGAAATTATTGGCGGTCACACGGAAGTGACCGAAGCCGTCAATCGTATATTGGTGTCAGCCACAGCGATTGGAAAGGCGGAAAAAGACAAGCTGGTGTCCACTGGTGGAGCCAAAGACGGAGACGCCATTATCATGACCAAGTGGGCTGCCCTAGAGGGTACAGGCATTCTGGCTTATGACTATGAGGACCGACTTGTGGACCATTTGGGCCGTATAACCGTCACTGGAGCCCAGGAAATGTTGTCTTGGGTCAGCGTCGTACCAGAGGGGCGCATCTGTGGAGACTTTGGGGTTAATGCCATGCACGACGCCACAGAAGGCGGCATACTGGGGGCCATTTGGGAATTGTGCCAGGCAGCCAAGTTGGGCTGTAAGATCGACACAGAACTGATCCCCCTACGTCAGGAGACCAAGGACATTTGTGAGCACTTTGAAATTGATCCTTTGGAACTCATCTCCAGCGGGGTCATGTTGATTACGGTGGAAAAGGACCGGTCCAAGGACCTTATGGACCTCTTGGAGTCAAAGGGAATACCCGCCACCTGCATTGGTCATATGCGGGAAAACCCCAAGCTCTGGATGGTCACAGCTGTTGGGAAAATCCCAATCGACCCACCCAAGTCAGATGCCCTATACCGGATAAATGTGCAGTAATATGACAAGAGATTAAAAGGATGTAACGAAAATCCTGTCCGTATTGACGTAGCAGGCTTTGAAACATATAACTATAGGTGAATCGTGGTTCTTACTTCGCCACTAGCTGGAATGCTTTCAGCAGCCCGTGATAGGGCGAAAGATGTGCCACACGAATACATATTTGAACACAATCTTTTGAGAAAGGTACGGAACAGAATGAATTGGAAACGTCTTTTAGTCATTCTCTTGACGGTCACCCTGCTCATGGGACAGGTTGCTTTTGCTGACAAGTTCCTGGAGTATGAAACCGTTGAGCTGATTGATGGCATGAACAACATAGGAACCAGCTATACCACCGCCGGCATGACCCTTGCCGGTATGGATGTCATAACAGACGTGCCCAGTATTCTGTACAATGTGAAGGGCAATACCCGGACCCTTGTGCCAATCAGTTTTGTGGCCAAGAGCATGGGGGCCAAGGTCAGCTGGGACCAAGACACCAAGACAGCGACTTTTTCCACGGGGAAAAACGTCATTAAACTCCAGGCAGACAACCCCAAGGCGGATATCGACGGAATCTTGTTCGACCTGCCCAACGGCGTACCGCCGAAACTCATGGGCTATAAGGGCAACTTCCGACTTTTAGTACCTATTAAGTTTGTGGCAGAGCAATTCAACCTGGAAGTGGGCTGGGACGGGGACACCCGCATGGTAGTCCTCAACTATCCGAGACAGTCCATGTCAGACATCCGTTATGACGAAACCAAGATGAATCCAGAAATCCGCATTAAAACCACGGGTGAAGTTCGGACGACCTCTTATTTCTTGTCTGGTTCCCAAGTGGGGGGCAAGGACAAAATCGTTATCGACTTAGAGAATACGGAATTTAGCATACCAGACTACAAGCTGGAAAGTGGCAAAGAGAACATTGTCCTCCTTTATGGGGACGTGAAAAAGATATCCACCTATGCTTATGAAAACAAGTCTCGGGTGGAGATTGACCTGGACCGCAGACGAGGCTATGACACCTTCTACGACGCAGACAAGGGTGAACTGGTGATCCGCTTCATCAACTCTGTCCAGGATATTCGAACTGAACAAATTTATGCTGCTGAGGCAGTCATTATCAATACAGGTGAGGAACCCGCCTATAACGTCCAGCGCCTCCAGGACATGGTCATAGTAGACGTCATGAACTCTCTTATGAAGGTCAACGAAGGCCAGTACGGCACAACAGACATTAATGAGGGGGGCGTAAAGTCCATCTCTTATTCCCAGTTTGAGCCCAGTGCAGAATACGACCCGTCAGATATTATCAGCCGGGTGGTGGTCAAGCTGGAGGACGACACGTCCATTGACGACGTCTTCATTGAGCACGTGGACAACGAGATTATTGTTTATGTGTCCGGTGACCCCCTCAATGGTTTTGACTATGCCAAGAACAGCTTGGACACGGCCAGCCTAAAGATGGGCCTTCAAACCGCAGGCACCTACCGGTCCACCTACGACGAGTCCGCTGGCTACTACTGGGTCTACCTGCAGAAGTCCACAACAGACCTGTCGAAATTGGACGTTCAAATCGATGATAGCATTATTGACCGTATCGTCATTGACGATTCTAGTGACCAGGACGAATACATTGTGAAGATCGACCTGGCTGACGGTACCAAGGTTCTAAACCCAGAGGGGACCAAGCAGGAAACCTCCATGGTGGCTGTGGCCTTTGCCAACGAAGCCCTCAAGAACTCCATTTACCGGAATACCCTGGTGGTCATTGACGCGGGTCATGGTGGTTGGGACCCAGGGGCGGTCGGCTCCTTTACCCAGGAAAAAGTTCTAGCCCTAGAGGCTTCCAAACGCCTGAAAAAGGAACTGGAGGGCCAAGGCTTCAAAACCTACATGATCCGAGACACCGACGTTCGGGTCCAGCTCCAGCAGCGGTCTAAGATCGCCAATGAGCTAAACGCTGACCTCTTTATCAGTGTCCACTTCAATGCAGCGGAAAGCACCAAGGCCAGAGGCATTGAAACCCTTTATGCACCGGAACCAACGGGCCAGAAGAAAAAGCTGGCTTACGCCATGCAAGATGCGCTCATTGACAAAATGGGTTCTGTCAACCGGGGGGTAGTGGAACGGCCCAATCTACATGTTACGAGGGCGACTAACATGCCTTCGGTGATTGTTGAACTTGGTTTCGTGACCAATGCCGAGGAAGAAAAACGGATAAGTACGCCTGAATTTATGGTGGACGCAGGCAAGGCCATGCTCAATGGTATTCTCAACTTCCTTAAGAAGTAATTCTGATAAAAGCTCGTTAATGAGCCTCAGTTGTAGGGTATAAGCTAAGTACCTTGCACCTGAGGCTTTTATCGTAGGACTAGACGCAGGAGAATGCCATGCTATTGTACGAAAACAGTATTTCGTCATCCTTTCAAAAAGTCCATGAGACCGTAAAGGAAATCATGGAACAGCTCAAGCTGATCGACGACGTTGATCGGCAATTTTTGCTGTTTAGAATCAATTTCATGCTCCGAGAAGTCCTAAATAATGCTGTAGAACACGGCAATGCCTTCGATGAAGACAAAATGGTGGGGATCACCATTACCTATGAAAAACCGCATCTTCGATTTGTGATTACTGACCAGGGTCAGGGGATTGAACTCCCTAAGCATGACCTTGGCCATGCTGAGTATATCCTGAGGGAGCGGTCCAGGGGCATTGAAATGATCCGAAAGTTCCAATTTGAGCTTCAGGCGGAGGGCAACACCCTCCATGTGCATTTAAACTTAGACCATGTGAAGGAGGAGATATAACATGTTGCGACGGACAGAGGGAGACGTCATGTATTTGACCTTGGAAGAGGACTTGGTGGCGTCCAATGTAAAAACCTTTAAAGCTGAAATTCACGACTATGTCGGCGGCGTGGAAATTGACGAGATCGTCCTGAACATGTCCCGGTGTGAGAATATTGACAGTGTAGGTGTCACCTTTGTGGTGAGCCTCTATAAACTGATTACGGAGGAGGCCAAGAGCTTCCGTGTGACTGGTAGTTCCGACGAAATTAAGCAACTCTTCAAGCTCATGAAGCTGGACGAGTTCTTTGATCTAGACGACTAATCGAATGTGACAATGGAAGTGGGAGGCGCTGATGGAGTACAGAATTCTCATAGCAGATGATGTAGAAATGAACCGCATATTGATCATCGATATCCTAAGCCGTAAGCTGGAGAACGCTGTGTTTGTGGAGGCGACCAATGGGAAAGAAGTGATGGATACTGTGGCCAGCCAGGACATTGACCTTATTGTCCTGGATTTGATCATGCCAGTAATGGATGGTTTTCAGGTCCTCAAGTCCATGAAGTCCAACGAGGAAACAGCGGACATTCCCATTATTGTGAGTTCGGCCATTACTGAAATTTCTTCCATAGAGTTGACCCTCAAGGCAGGGGCCATGGATTATTTCACCAAACCCTTGTCCCCCAATGATATGGAGATCATACTACCTCTCAAGGCGAAAAACGCCCTCCTCTTTTATGAGCAGCAGAAGACCATTGCTGCCCTCAACCGAGAAATTACGGAAGAGCTCAAAAATGCCCACGACTTCCAGAGCATTATGTTGCCCAAGTCCCGGGACTTTGAAAACATGGACTTGTTTATCAAGTACCAGCCGTCTCTCGGGATTGGTGGAGACTGTTTTGACTGTTTTGAGCATGAGGGCAAAATGTGGTTTATCATTGCTGATGTGACCGGCCACGGGATTGCAGCAGGCATGGCCTCGTCCATGGTGAAAATCCTCTTCCGCTGGGCTGCCAGCCAGGAAGGCATGACCCCGGGGAAGGTACTCGAGAGCATTAACCACCGGATTTTTGAGATCTTTGACTTTGATAGTATGTCCAATTACTTGGTCTTCACAGCCTTTGTGGGGGCCATTGACGATGGAAATTTACAGTATGCCAATGCGGGACAACCCTACCCCATGATCTACCACCAGGCCAGTAATGAGGTGGAGATCATTGAGGACGGCGGCCTGGCTTGTGGTATGCTGGACGGCATTCGGTTCGATGACAAGGGCCGCCAGCTACTGCCAGGAGACAGCATATTCCTCTATACAGACGGCCTTTTCAGTAGTGGTCAGAAGAAGGACTTTGTCAACTGGAAGCTGGTCCATGAATATGTGGCTGACCACCGCCACCAGATTGGTGAGGACCCTGACGCCTTTATGGAAGGTTTGTTCTGGTACTTCCACTTTATCCATAAGGGGGAGGACAAGAACCATGAACACGACTTCACCGACGACGTTGCTATGATGCTCCTCAAGGTACGGCCTAAAGAATAAGAAGATAAGCAAACATCGCTGGCGGCTATACGACTGGCGATGTTTTTGTCTGTGGATTTTCCCTGCCCCTGTCCCCAGACCTATGATAGGATAGAAGCAGAGAACAGAAAGGATGGTTCTAAATGGAAAGAATCGATCAAAGACAGGCGGATCAGCTCCGTCCAGTCCGTATACATACGCAGTATCTGGCCCACCCAGACGGGTCGGTCCTCATTGAAATGGGCATGACCAAGGTTATTTGTACAGCCATGGTGGAGGAAAAGGTGCCCCCCTTCCTAAAGGACTCTGGCTCTGGTTGGGTAACAGCAGAGTACTCCATGCTACCGGGCTCTACCATGACTCGAAAGCGGCGGGACGCGGCCAAGGGCAAGGTAGACGGAAGGTCAACGGAAATCCAGCGGCTCATTGGCAGGTCCCTTCGGTCGGTTGTGGAACTGGAAAAGCTGGGGGAGCGGACCCTTTGGATTGACTGTGACGTGATCCAGGCCGACGGTGGCACACGGACGGCCTCCATCACTGGTGCCTATGTGGCCATGCAATTGGCCATTCGAAAGCTCATGGACAAGGGCCTCTTAACAGACAACCCCATTCGGGAACCCCTGGCGGCCGTTAGCGTGGGTGTAGTGGCAGAAGAACCCCTGCTGGACCTGTGTTATGTGGAAGACCGGGACGCCATTGTGGACATGAACCTGGTCATGACGGGGTCCGGCCAATTTATTGAACTTCAAGGGACGGGAGAAGAACGCCCCTTTACAAAAGAAGAACTCACTACCCTCTTGACCTACGGGGAAAAGGGGATTGCAGCCTTGGTAGCCATTCAGAAACAAGCATTGGAGGACGCCCATGACAAGTAAGGTAATTCTTGCCTCAGGCAACAAACATAAGTTAGAAGAGATCCAGGAAATCCTTAAGGACTTCCAATATGAACTGGTGACCATGCATGACGCTGGCCTAGTGGACTATGAGATTATTGAAGACGGGGACACCTTTGAAGCCAATTCTCTAATCAAGGCGGAGGCCGTTCTTAAGGAACTGGGCCTGCCGACCATTGCAGACGACTCAGGCCTGGAAGTGGACGCCCTAGACGGGGCACCAGGGGTTTATTCTGCCCGTTATTCTGGTGAACATGCAGACTACAAGGCCAACAACGTCAAGCTCCTAAAGGCGCTCCAGGGGGTAGCAGACGACAAGCGGACAGCCCGTTTTGTGACGGTCCTCACCATGCTCTTTCCCAATGGCGACCAGATTGTGGTCCGCGGGGAAGTAGAAGGTGTGATCGGCCATGAGGAGGTTGGAGACAATGGCTTTGGCTATGACCCACTCTTTATTGTTCCAGAACACAAGAAGACCTTCGCCCAGCTGGCCTCCAATGAAAAGAATGCCATTAGCCACCGGGCCAATGCCCTTCGCAAGCTCCAGGTGGAACTAAAGGCCTACTTGGACAAGTAATATGAGGATTGGTGTGCTCAGTGACTCCCATGGTGATCTAACCATGGGCAAGAAGGCACTTTTACAAATGGGACAGGTGGACCTGGTCCTCCATGCTGGAGACCATTATGCCGATGCGGTTAAGCTCAGCCCCTTTACCAAGGCCCAGATTATTGGTGTCCGGGGCAATGTCGAACCCCTAAGGGAGGGACCGGAGGAATTGCTCCTTGAATATGAAGGGGTTAGAATCTTCTTAACCCATGGCCACCTTTACCATGTGAAGTTCAGCCTTCACAAGCTCTTCTATAAGGCCAAGGAGGCCCAGACCCATGTTGTTGTCTTCGGACATACCCATCATGCGTTAAAGGGAGAGGAAGAGGGTATACTCTTTCTGAACCCCGGAAGCGTGTCCAGACCCCGGGGACCCTTGGGACATTCCTATGCCATATTGGAATTAAAGGACGGAATGGTAACTGCCGAAATACTCGAAATTGTATAACTTTTATCTAGCGGTCTTGGGCAGACGGTTCAAGACCGCTATTTTACTAGTTTACAGCCTGTTTTGACCAATGTGAAAAAAACATGGCAAAAGTGTTGACGGCCTATACCTATTCATGTATAATAAATTTTGTCAGTTGGCGAAGCGCCCCACACAAAACGGCGAAGTCGTTGTGAGGACTGGCTCTGACAGCACTAACTGCACGCGTCAGTAGCTCAGCTGGATAGAGCAACGGCCTTCTAAGCCGTAGGTCCCGGGTTCGAATCCCTGCTGACGCGCCAAACATGGCGGCTATAGTCAAGTGGTTAAGACACAGGATTGTGGCTCCTGCATTCGCGAGTTCGAATCTCGTTAGCCGCCCCATTATTTACTTAAGACGACCTTTTGGTCGTCTTGGGTAAAACAACTTCAAAGAACACTTTGGGGATTAGCCAAGTCGGTAAGGCAGCGGACTTTGACTCCGTCATGCACAGGT
>CAYFHQ010000073.1:0-19639 GCA_964342805.1 uncultured Peptostreptococcaceae bacterium
CCTTTCAGCGGTTCGTAAGGAAACACAAGGTCCGGTGCCTCAAGCGGTGCCTGTATACTTTCTGTGATGTTGACCTGACGGCAGGAGACTTTTTAGGTTTGGTTCAAACGGACCGGCAACTCTACGACCCCCACCATTTGATCGTCTATCCCAGGGTTCGGCCCCTGGAAGAACTTTTTGTGGCTGAAGAAGTCCCCCAGGGGTCCCTATCTGTTAAAAGATGGATTCATCCTGACCCCATCCAGCGGGTGGGTAACCGAGAGTACACGGGTTCAGAGCCCCTCCACACCATGGACTGGAAGGCCAGTGCCAGAGCCCAAAAGCTAATGGTCTCACAGTTTGATTACACGTCAGAACCTGCAATCATGCTCCTACTCAATACGGCCCACTTTCAAGCGGAATGGTTGTTCAAGTGTCCTGATTGTTTTGAGGACATCGTCTCAGTGGCTGCCAGCCTATCAGAAGCTGCTTTTAGCGAAGGCATTCCTGTAGGCATGGGAACAACAGCCTCTATCCAGTCCAGTAGGGCAGGTCAAATCCTCATGCCTGAAAAAGGCCATGGCCAGAGGCGGCTGGTTCTGGAGACCCTGGCGCGCTTGTCGGAGTATAACCGCATGTCTGCAGTCCAGTTACTCAAGCTCTACAAACAATATTATGCACCCAATCAAACGGTCTTTTATATTACGGAAGTCATGGACCAGCGGGTAGCCAACGAACTCAATAAGATGGTCCGGGCAGGCTACCAGGTCCATGTTGTCCTCTTGGAGGAACCCCATCACCAGTATGGGCTGAGTCCCAAGGTGCCGGTTCATGTGGCCAAGACTTTTAAAATGGAAGGGGGCATGCAGGGTGTTCAAATTCATTGATGACGCAGCAGGCCTCATTCTCAGACTGGCCTTTGAAGGCCTGGAAACTTTTTTGCTTTTCACCTTGCTGGCCCTCAGTTGGAATAAGGCCTATGTGGTCGGCTGGTCCTTTCCCTTTACCCTTGTGGTTTTGGTCCTGAGTTATGGACTCAACAAGCGGTTTTCCACCCTGGGTGAGAAGGAGCGAGAGGAATCAAAACGCTATGTCTATGGTGGGATAGCCGTCGCCCTATTGGCTGGCTTTATGGCGCATCCCCAGTATGGGAATGCTGGGAAGATCATAATGAGTATGTATTACCTCTACACCTGGATCAGGGGTGTTGCCATGGTGGTCGCAGAGGAAAAATCGGTCTATTATGCCAAACGCTTTATACGGACCTTGGCCATTGGATTTGTGATCAGTATTAGTATTGGTATAGGGTCGTGGGCCTTGTTTAGAGTCCACTTGCAAGGGGCCTTTGGTCTGTTTGTTGTCCTGACCATCCTCTATATGGTCCGGCTCAACATGAAAGACGCCTTTGGCCGTGAGGGGGTCAATGTCTTGACCCAAAACCGCCACTTGCTTCTGGTCAATGTCGCCTCAGTCTTACTCATGGTCGGAGGTGTCGGCCTCCTTTTTGCCTTTTTTGTCCTTGCAGACTTTTCGTGGTTTGGACAGGTATTGGGCTATCTCCTAACGCCGCTATTGAAGTTGGGGACCCTATTTAGCCTCTGGGCCAAGGGGCGGTTTCGAAGTCAAATGGACAAGAACGACCAACTGGATGAGGCCTTTGACAGGGTCCAGGAGTCAACAGACCCGTCTGTGGGCGTAGACTCAGAAATGGTACAGCCCTACGAGGAATCCACCCTGGACGTCATGGTGGAATGGGGCTTTTACTTGCTCTTGATCGCCCTCTTGGTTGGCCTCCTCTACTGGATGCAAAAGCAAATCCGTCAGAGTCGCAAGGGGCAGGGGGGCCAGGCCTTTGAGTACAAGGAGTCCATGGTGTCCGCTACCTACCTCCGACAAGTCATCAGAGATCGTCTTTCCACTGTTAACGACCGGGTCCGCCGCGTGTTTGGTTCCCACCTACCAGAGGAGCCTGTACGCCGCCTCTATGCCCAGTTTTTACACAATGAGTTGAAGGTCGGTCGTTATTATGCCAAGTTTAAGACCGCCAATGATATCAATGAGGAAGTCCAGGTCCTCGACCAGGGACGACCAGACATTGAAGCGCTTACTGACCACTACAACCGTGTCCGATATGGGGAATCGGTCAGTAGGGAAGACCAGGAGGCGATTGCAAGAGACCTGCACCAGGTAATTGACAAGCGGAAATAAATGTTCTTGCCACCTGTCTTCCGGGTATTTATAACCTAGAGTACTCCAAAAGGAGTGGGGTATCGAAAAGGGGAGGTAAGTATGTTCAAACAAAAAGGGTGGAAGTTTTTTGTTGTATTGATGCTTGTGGTTTTGGTGGTTGCAGGGTGTAATGCTGGCCAACCACCAGTGACAGAACCAGCAGACACGGAGCCGGAAGCCATGGACCCTGAAGAAACCATGGAAGAGACACCCATGGAAACCATGATGTATGCAGACGGCCTCTACTATGCTACGGGTAAGTACTCAGAGCAAAGTGGGTGGAAGTCGGCCGTATTATTGGAAGTGAGCGGTGGCAAGATCACCCAGGCCAACTGGACGGGCATTAGTAATAAGTCAGGTCCAGACAAGAAAGAAGCCTCCATGGGCGGCATGTACCCCATGGTGGAAAATGGTGGCGCCCAAGCCCCCTGGCATGAACAGGCCAAAAAGGCTGAAGACCACTTACTCATGACCCAAGATCCAAAAGACATTGTCTTTTCTGACGACGAAGGCCACACGGACGCCATTAGCGGCGTGAGCATTAACGTCAATGACTTCTTTACATTGGCTGAGGCAGCCCTAGAGGCAGGGCCCCAGCAACCAGGTCCCTATAAGGATGGCTACTACATGGCCGAAGCCGACGACTTCGCCAACGGTTGGAAGGGTCAAGTCAAGGTCACTGTCCTCTTTGGACGGCTGGAATCCATCCAGTGGACCGGAGTCAATGAGGAAGGTCTAGACAAGATCACAGCCTCCATGGAGGGCAAGTACCCCATGGTGGAAAATGGCGGCGCCCAGGCCCCATGGCACGACCAGTCCATGAAGGTGACTGACCATGTGACCATGAACCAGGACCCCATGCCTGTGGCCTATATTGACGACGAAGGCCATACGGACGCCATTACTGGCGTGTCTGTCCATGTGAATGATTTCTATGACTTGCTCGAAAAGGCCCTCATGGACGCCAAGTAAGTGGAAAAGCATAAAAAAACTCTGGTAATCCGAAAGGAAAACCAGAGTTTTATTTTTTGTTGTTTATAAGTTGGGCACGACCCCATTAAGACTCAATAAGGGTTCCCATGATTTGGGCATAAAGGGAAGTTGCGTCCTTCTTCCAGTGGTCGCAAAGTTGCTTGGCACGACTGTTGGAGAAAACGGTCAAGTTGAGGTCAATGAGAGGGTCTGATCCCTCTAGCATTTGCAAGTGGACCTTGTAGTGGCCCTCATTGATTTTTTTATAGGTAGCCTGGATTTGACGTTCCATATTGATCCGGGACTGGACCTGCTCTAGGGCCTGGTCCACCTGGGAGACCGTAGACGATTTTAGGCGGTCCTTGAAAACGTCCAGACTACTTTTCCCCTTTGATGTGATGGTGATCCCCTGTCCCACTTCCATGGGAACAGCTTCCACCAACTCTGCCGTGGTCATTTCCCCCATGTATTGCTGGAGGGCAAAATAGTTCATCAGGTCATTGTCGAGGACAAATTCCTCCAATTGACCCTGGGTGATCGTACGATCAAACCCATGGAGTACATATAAAATCGTGAGCTTGTCACGGACTTGTGCTTGATTGTCGTTTACAAACATGAAATCACTCTCTTTATTTAATGGTGTTAACAATTATACCGTTTGTCGCTAACATTTACACCAGTATAACACACGGACGACGGTTTATTGGCGGCAGGAATGAAAATACAGTTACAATTTCCGAAAAGGCTTCCACCCACTTGATTTCAGGTGTACAATAACCCTGCAAACCAATGAGACATCAGAAAGGTAGTGTGACAAGATGCATAATAAAAAATGGGCACTGGGCCTGGTAATCGGTAGTTTACTACTGGCAGGCTGTGGAGCCAATTCTATAGATCAGACTAGCACGCAAGACCCCTCAGAGCAAGTGGCAGTGGAACAAAATCAAGGCCAAGAAGATGCGGCCGCAGCGGAAGAAAAGGGTGACCCCCAAGACCCAACGGCCGGGACTGAGGAGCCCCCTAGTTCCGGGGACCAAGGTCTTCCAGAAGGCAGCTCCGAAGAGAAAGAAGTACAATCAACGGACGAGCCGGCTGAGTCCGGTCAATTGGACATTGACCTACAAGCCATCCAGCCCAATGAATTGGGAGAAGTCATGGTCATTATGTACCATGGTCTAACCAAAAAGAACACCACCTATTCCCGGACACCGGAGTCTTTCCAGGCGGACCTAGAAGAACTCTATGCTGACGGATTTCGACCTGTTTCCTTCGAGTCCTATCTCTCAGGAAACTTCGATGTTGCACCAGGAATGACACCCTTTGTTTTGACTTTTGACGATGGCAACAAGTCCAATTTTAACGTTTGGGAAGAAAACGGAGAAATCGTTATTGACCCTAAGAGTGCCGTTGGGATCATGGAAGCCTTTTCAGCCGACCATCCTGACTTTGACCCCCAGGCCAGCTTCTTCTTAAATGGAGGGACCCCCTTCGGTCAAGCTGACTACCTGGACTGGAAACTTCAGTTTCTACATGACAATGGCTACGGCATAGGAAACCACTCCTGGGGCCATGATAAACTGTTGGACCTGGATGTGGACCAAATTCAAAAGTCCCTTGGCCGCAACGTCAACGCCCTTGAAGACCGGGTAGCTGGCCTAACCGTGGACACCCTGGCCCTGCCCTTTGGGGAGCGACCCAAGGACGAGGCCCGTTACAATGCTGTGACAAGTGGAACCTATGACGGCCGTACCTACACCCACAAGGGCATTCTTCTGGTAGGCTGGAAGCCGGACGTGTCCCCCTTCGACACCCGGTATGATCCACTGTCCATCATGCGGGCCCAGTCAGGAGACGGAAAAGACCAGCTGAGACGGTGGTTGGACGACTATAAGGAACGACCCTACAAGAAGTTTATTTCCGATGGTGATCCCAATGTGGTTACCATTCCGGAAAGCAAGTTAGAGAAACTGGATATGGACCAGGTAGGCGACCGTCAGGTAATTACCTATGTTCCTGAAAAGTAAGGTGACCTATGAAAGCATACACACCGGGTTCAGCCTTTGACTGGACCGGACGAATAGATAGTGAAACAGATTTTGACGCCTTCCGCTGGCACCAATGGGTTGAAACCATGGACATAGGTGAAGACGACCTTGAACCCCTGGAAAAGGGGATAGGCTTTGCCTTGATTGGTTTCTGCAGCGACGAAGGGGTCAGTCGTAACAAGGGCCGTCAGGGGGCAAGTAATGGTCCTGACAGCATACGCCGTGAACTACGGAACAAACCCTGTCCCTTTACCCAGGCGGTAAAACTGGTGGACATGGGCAATATCCACTGTGTGGATGGCCGTTTGGAAGAGGCCCAAAACCGCTTGTCTGACCTGGTTTCCAGTGTTGTGGCCAAGGGGTGGTTTCCCCTGGTTTTGGGGGGCGGCCATGAGGTGGCCTTCGGCAACTACAATGGGGTGGCCAAGGGAATCCAGTCCTTGGAACCAGGCAAAACCCTGGTTGACCTAGGGATCATTAATTTTGACGCCCACTTTGACCTGCGACCTGTACCAGGCCAGTCCACCTCAGGAACCATGTTCAGGCAAATCGCGGACCAATGTGCAGACCAGGACCAGCCCTTTTCGTATTTTTGTATAGGTATTCAAGAGAACGCCAATACGGTGGCCCTCTTTAAGACGGCCAAGGAACTGGGTGTTGAGTATATCTTGGCCAAGGAAATGGCCAATCGGGACGACTGGTCCATCGCTGAAAAGCTGGACTTGTTTATCCGTAACCATGACCACCTATATGTGACCATTTGCGCTGACGTGATCGCCTCGGCTTTTGCCCCGGGTGTGAGTGCAGCCCAGCCCCTGGGGATCATGCCCGAGCAACTCCTCAAGTGGTTGAAACACATTCTCCTGTCTGGCAAAACCCTGAGTTTTGATATAGCAGAAGTGTCTCCTCGGTTTGACCATGACCATACAACGGCCAACCTTGCAGCTGTGGTTGTTTTTGCAGTGGTCCGTACCCTGGCCCAAGCCAATGGATATGGAGTTTCCTACTAGATCAAGGCCAGTAGGACTGACCAAGTGGATGACTCAGACAAAGCGACTAGAATAAGATTGTCACCTGCCTAGTGGTGTACTATAATAAGGATGACAAACGAGACAATCAAGGTGCCCTTTTGGGATAATAGGGAAAACGGTTAAAGTCCGTTGCAGCCCCTGCTACTGTAAATGCTGCTGTTTGTAAGGCCACTGTTCTTATCGGAATGGGAAGGCGCAAATGGGTGAATGCATGAGCCAGGAAACCTGCCTTGGTATGGAATACTGACAGCTTCAGGGTGAAGGCTGCTGCGGTTTTTGGCTTACCATTGGGTAGTCATATAAACATACGTAGCTTTTGCAGACGACTGAGGAATCAGTCGTCTTTTTACATTTGTACGCAGCTTTTGAAAGGAAACCAACATGTCCAAGGATCAAACTACCTATATGAAGAACCCCATGGGGATCGAAAAAAGAAGTTTTGAAATCATTGAGTCTGAGTGGGGAGACCGGGCTTTTGACGAGGCCACGGCCCTGGTCGTTAAGCGGGTCATCCACACTACTGCGGATTTTGAGTATGCAGACCTCCTTGACTTTCATCCAGACGCCATAGCATCAGGCATCAAGGCCCTCCAGGAGGGTTCAGATATTTATGCGGACACCAACATGGTTATGGCAGGCATTAACAAAAAGAAGCTGGCCCAGTTGGGCGGCAGGGCCTACCACCATGTCCATGAACCTGATGTGGCAACAGAAGCCAAGCAGAGACAAATCACCCGGTCCATGGTAGCCATTGAAAAGGCCTGCCATGACCGCAATACGAAGATATTTGCCATCGGCAACGCCCCAACAGCTCTCTTTACCTTAATCGAGCAAATTGACGCCGGTGCGGTAAAACCAGACCTCATTGTGGGTGTACCTGTTGGTTTTGTAGGGGCAGAGGAATCAAAAGAAGCCCTTAGAAAACTAGACATCCCCTACATTGTTGTTCGGGGGAGAAAGGGTGGCTCACCAGTGGCTGCCACCATATTAAATGCGTTACTCTATCAGATTGACAACGAGCGAGGTTGGTAGTGGACCAGTATATCACCAAGAATGGGAAACAACTCAAGTATGGCTATACAACAGGGTCTTGCGCCACAGCGGCTGCAAGAGCGGCGGTGGACATGCTCCTCTACCAAAAGGCCCTCTCCTATGTGGAAATCGACACCCCCAAGGGTTGGCGGTTGACCATTCCCATTTCTGATGTGGACTTGGAAAGGGACCGGGTCGCTTGCACCGTGATCAAGGACGCAGGTGACGACCCAGACGTAACCCATGGCAAGGCCATAAGGGCTGAGGTGAAGTGGTTAGGCTCCAAGGATGGAGACACGGATGGAGATGGAGACCGTCAGGACCCTGGCAACCGTCAGGACCCTGGCAACCTAGCAGGTGCAAAGGACACGGCCACCCCAGGAGCTATTGACCAGGCCTCAAAAGGCGTTTGGCTCAATGACCAGATCTTCCTGGTCGGCGGTAGGGGTATTGGTCATGTGACCAAGCCAGGCCTGTCCGTTGCCGTGGGAGAACCAGCCATCAATCCAGTCCCCAGGCAGATGATCACCAGCGAGGTCATGCAGGTCCTACCTTCTGACCGCAGGGTTCTTGTCACCATTTCTGTTCCCGAGGGTGAAAAGCTGGCCAAACGGACCTTTAATCCCAGGTTGGGGATTGTAGGTGGTATCTCCATCATTGGAACTTCGGGGATTGTGGAGCCCATGAGTGAGGAGGCCCTAACAGCCTCCATGAAACTGGACATTTCTGTCCTTCGGGCCCAGCAGGTGGACAAGGTCCTTTTTTCACCGGGTAATTATGGTCGTGACTATGCCATCGACCAAGGGCTGGATACCAGTCATCTGGTCAAAACCTCCAATTTCATTGGCTTCATGATTGATGAGGCTCTGGAGCAAGGCGTCGAAGAAGTCCTTTGGGTGGGCCACATTGGCAAGTTGGTCAAGGTGGCTGCGGGTATTTTCCATACCCATTCCAAGATAGCCGACGGCCGCATGGAGACCCTGGCGGCCCACCTGGCGCTCATGGGAGCACCGGTTGACCTGGCCCAGCGGGTCATGGGGGCAAACACCACCGACGAGGCGGTGGACCATATCCTTGCTGCTGGCTATAGGGAGGTCTTTCACCAGCTTGCTGAAGCCATCACGGAAAAGTCGATCCAGCGGGCTGGGGAGGAAGTCACCTTCGCCACCATCCTATTCAACAAGGTCCACGGGGAGTTGGGTCGGTGTCACCGGGCGGGTGCCCTGGAAGCCCATTTTAGTCAGGGACAAATGAGAAGGGGGCAAGAATGAAATTTCAAATCATCGGACTAGGACCCGGCCATCGAGACTATATTCTGCCCCTTGCCAAGAGGGCCATTGAAGAAGCCCAACTGATCATTTGTGCCAAGCGCCATGAAGAGGCAATTCGTCAAGCTGGCCTGGCCCACGAGTCGACCTATTTTATCCATATGGAAGGCCAAATCCCCCAGATCCCTGAGATTATTCGTGGACATTGGCAAGACCTTGAGGTTGCTGTTGTCGTTTCAGGAGACCCGGGATTCTATAGTTTGCTCAAGTTTCTCAGCAAACATTTTGACCGAAATGCCTATGAAGTCATTCCAGGGATATCTTCCCTGCAATATGCCTTCATGAAGGTGGGCATCCCCCACCAGACCGCCTATATGGGGTCTGTCCATGGACGGGAAACGGACATCGCAGAGATCATGGGCCAATACCATGTGGCAGGTTTCTTGACCGATAGCAAGTGGACCCCAGCAGCGATTGCAGACGAGTTGATAAAAAACAAGATTCAAGACGTCCTCCTCCATGCTGGTGAACACCTGAGTTATGACCATGAACGGTGGGTCACAGGGACACCGGAGGAAATGAAAGACCAAGAGTTTGACGCCTTGTCTGTTGTGATCATAGAAAGACAGGATCAAAAGTAGAGAAGAGGAAATCATGAAACAAGCCATCTTAGTTGTGAGCTTTGGCTCGAGCTATCCAGAAACCGTAGAAAACTGCATTACAGCAACAGAAAACAAGATTGCTGCAAGCTTCCCAGACTGGGACGTGCACCGATCGTTTACTTCCTATCGCATTATTGAAAAGATCAAAAAAAGGGACCAGGTTCATGTTCTTAAACCCCATGAAGCCCTGGATCAACTGGCTGACCAAGGCTATGAAAAAGTGCTGGTCCAGCCCCTACACATCATGCCTGGTTATGAGTATGAAAAGATTGAACGGGCCGTGGTTGAGGCCAAGCAAAACCATGGGGACATGGACATCCACCTGGGCGACCCCTTGATTTATGCCAATGAAGACTACCCAGAAGTCATTGAAGTCCTTCGTAACGAAGTAATCATGGACGACGAACACCATGCCTGGGTCTTGATGGGTCACGGAACAGAACACTTCGCCAACGCCATTTATTCCTGCTTGCAGGTCCATATGGACGAGCAATTCCTGCCCTTCCATGTGGGAACGGTTGAAGGTTATCCGGAACTGGACCAGGTGATCCTGCGACTCAACCAGAATGCCGTCCACCATGTGACCCTGCTCCCCTTTATGTTGGTAGCTGGTGACCATGCTAAGAACGATATGGCCAGCGACGAGGAGGACTCCTGGAAGTCGGTCCTTACCAAGGCTGGATTCCAAGTGGACTGCGTCCTTAAGGGACTGGGCGAGTTGGACGGATTCCAAGAAATATATGTGAACCGTGTCAAGCGGGCACTGGACAGTTGGGAAGCGTAGGCGATTATGAGTAAGTGGTCCCCGCCGGGTCTACCAGACGAGGCCTTTATCCGGGGCAAGGCCCCCATGACCAAGTCTGAAGTACGCACCATTACCATGGCTAAATTACAACTGAGACCCACATCCAGGGTACTGGATATCGGTGCAGGGACAGGGTCCTTGACCATAGAAGCAGCCCTCCTTTGTCCAGAGGGGCAGGTGGTGGCCATCGAGCGTAAGCAAACAGCCCTGGACCTTCTTAGTCAAAACATTGAACACTTTAATCTTAACAACGTGACTGTGATCGATGGTTTGGCGCCTCAAGACCTTCCAAAGGACCAGGTCTTTGACGCCATTGTCATCGGTGGGACGGGTGGTCAAATGGCGGAGGTCATTGACTACGTTAAGGCGCATCTTGTTCCAGGTGGCCGGGTTTGTGTCAACTTGATCACGCCTGAAAATGTGGCAAAGGCCCTTGAAGGTTTGCGAGGCGGGGGATTCACTGAGCCTGAGATCATTAGCCTCCAGGTGTCCCGGGGCAGACGAGTGGGGGATGTGACCCTCATGGAAGCCCAGAACCCCATAACGATTATTACAGCAAGTCGACTTTAGAAAATATAGAGTAGCGGAGGTAGCAAATGAAGGGGAAATTTTATGGCATTGGAATTGGTCCTGGAGACCCAGATCTGATTACAATGAAGGCGATTAAACTACTACACGAAGTAGATGTGATTGTATGCCCAGAAGCACGAAAGGGCAAGGGGAGTTTTGCATTTGACATTGCTAGACCCCACCTACCTGAAACTTATGAAACACTACACTTGGAATTCCCCATGGTCCACGACTATGAAGTCATGGAGCGGGCCTGGAAGGAAAATGCCCAGATTATTTCGGACCATGTCCGTCAGGGGAAAAAAGTAGGCTTTATTACCCTGGGTGACCCAACGGTCTATAGTACATACATGTATTTGCTACCTTATTTCGAAGCAGACATTCCAGTGGAAACCATTCCTGGAATCACTTCCTTCTGTGCGGCTGCAGCCCACCAGAACCTGCCCCTGGCCAAGTGGGAAGAGACCTTTGGGATCGTGCCCCTCAAGCATGGCTGTGAGACGGCAAACCAGGCCCTTGACCACTATGACAATGTGGTAATCATGAAGCCTTCCCACGACCCAGTGCGACTGGCGGAAATCCTAGAGGAAAAGGGACTGGAAGACAAGTTTGTCCTGATTACCAAGGTGTCCACGGAAACGGAAAATGTGATCAAGGACATCAATGTCCTCAAGGAAGGCAAGGTACCCTACCTGTCCACCATGATCGTCAAGAAGAAAGGGCTGTAAAATGAAGAAAATCTACATTATCGGCGCGGGTCCTGGTGACCCAGAGCTTATGACCATCAAGGGAAAGAAGCTGATTGAAGAGGCAGATATCTTCATTTATGCCGGGTCCCTGGTCAATAAGGAAGTATTGCAGTGGCGTAAGCCAGAGGCTGAAGTCTATAACTCAGCGTCCATGACCCTGGACGAGGTCATCGATGTGATGGAACGTGGGGTGGCTGAAGGCAAGATGGTTGCCCGTGTCCATACCGGTGACCCCTCCATTTATGGAGCCATCCGTGAGCAGATGGACCGACTGGAAACCCTGGGGATCGCAGCTGAAGTGGTACCTGGTGTGTCCTCCTTTGTGGCTTCCGCAGCAGCCCTAAAGAAAGAGTTTACCCTACCGGGCGTCAGCCAGACGGTGATTTGTACCCGCATGGAGGGCCGGACACCGGTTCCAGAAAAGGAAGCCCTGGACAAGTTGGCAGCCCACCAGGCGTCCATGGCCATCTTCCTGTCCGTTCAGATGATTGACCAGGTGGTAGACCGTCTGATGGTTCATTATGCAGCGGACACGCCAGTGGCAGTTGTCCAGCGGGCCAGCTGGCCGGACCAAAAAATCGTGATGGGGACCCTGGAAACCATCACTGAAAAAGTAAAAGCTGAAAACATTACCAAGACGGCTCAGATTCTTGTGGGCTGGTTCTTGGGTGACGAATATGAACTTTCTCTCTTGTATGATAAGTCATTTAGCCATGAGTATCGCACAGCGAAGACGGAGTAAACCATGAAACTAGCCATCCTGACGGTCTCCAAGGGAGCCCTGGAAAAGGGCCTGGAAGTGGCCCAAGCCTACAAGGCCCAAGCCGGTGTGGACATTCCGGTCTATGGGCTACAAAAATGGATTATGGGAGACATGGCTCCAGGGGTACGCCCCCTGCCAACCCCCTTGTCGACGCATATGGGAGACTTATTCCAGGACTACGACGGCTTGATCTGCATTATGGCCACGGGGATTGTCGTCCGTACCCTGGCCCCCTTCCTGGGGGACAAGGAGCGGGACCCTGCGGTGGTCGTCATGGATGAGGCAGGCCAGTTTGTGATTTCTCTCTTGTCAGGCCACTTGGGTGGAGCCAACAAGCTATCGGAGGACTTGGCGGCTTTACTTGGCGCCCAGGCAGTGATCACAACAGCTTCTGATGTGACCAAAAGCCTGTCCGTGGACATGTTGGCCCAAGGACTGGGTTTGCACATGACCTCCCTGGAGGAGGCCAAGCGGGTGACAGCCCACGTGGTGTCTGGCCTGCCGGTGGACATTTTGGCAACCGATGCGGTCGCTGACCAAGACCTATGGAAGCCCCCCCTACCTGACCACGTCCGGAAGGTGTCGAAGGTAGCGGACCTGAGGGATGACCTCCGTGGGCTTATTGTGGTTCAGCCTGTTCAAGAGGCAGAAGCAAGGGCCCTTGAAGCCCAGGTAAATACCCATGTGGCCAGGGTAAAAGATAACCTGGACCAGGAGCCAGATGTGGCCACCCTGGTCACCCCCAGATTGGTCGTTGGCATAGGGTGTCGAAAAGACACCGACGCCGGCCATATGCGGGCATCCCTGGGAGAAGCCCTAGGCATGGTTGGACGCCATGTCAAGGAAATCAAGAGGCTGGCCACTGTTGATATCAAGGCCAATGAGAAGGCCATTCTTCAACTGGAAAAAGACCTTCTGGTGCCCTTGGTGATTGTGAATCGAGACCAGATCAGCCAGGTCCAGGACCAGTTTTCAGGTTCGGATTTTGTTGAGAAGACCATTGGTGTCCGGTCTGTGGCAGAACCCTGTGGCTACATTGTGTCTGGACAAGGCACTTGTTTGCTGGCCAAGACTGCCTTTGACGGGATCACCATTTCCATATGGGAGGAAGTATGAATAAGGGAAAAGTATTTGTAATTGGCATTGGTCCAGGGGGACTGGACTATATGGCTCCTGCAGCCCGCGCTGCCTTGGAGCTTTCAGATGTCGTTGTTGGCTATAAAACCTACATTGACCTGGTGGAAAGCCTGATCACAGAAAAAGAAGTGGTTTCCTCGGGTATGCGCAAGGAAGTAGACCGGTGTAATCATGTCCTTGAGATCGCTGACCAAGGCAAGTCTGTGTCCTTGATTTCCAGTGGTGACGCTGGCATTTACGGCATGGCGGGTATCCTATTGGAACTGGCCGGTGAAGATGTGGACGTTGAGGTGATCCCTGGGATTTCTGCGGCCAATGCGGCTGCTGCTTGTTTGGGTGCCCCCCTTATGCACGACTGGGCAACCATTTCCTTGTCTGACCTGCTGACAGACTGGGACCTGATCCGAAAGCGTCTTGACTGCGCAGCCCAGGGGGACTTTGTAACGGCACTTTATAATCCAAAGTCCAAGGGTCGTCAAACGCAGATTGTTGAGGCCCAGGAAATCATGCTCCAGCACAAGTCTCCTGACACGGTTGTGGGCATTGTCCGCAATGCCATGAGAGAGGGTCAAGAGGTGGAAGTGACAAGCCTCAAGGACATGTGTAAGTGTGAAATCAACATGTTCACAGTTGTGATTATTGGCAATAGTAAAACCATGATTAAAAACGGCAAGATGGTCACACCGAGAGGTTACCGGGTATGATTTTACTTCTGGCAGGCACCAGTGATGGCAGGGCCTTGGGGATGAAGCTGGCTGAGGAAGGCAAGAACATATTGGCGTCTGCAGCTACCCCTTATGGGGGCCAGCGCCTGCCGGTCCATTACCGGATTGAAGCTCGGGTGGGCAAGCTAGACCTGGGGGCCATGGTGGCCTTGTGCCGGGACAGGGGCGTGACAAAAATTGTGGACGCCACCCACCCCTATGCCAAGGTGGCCACGGAAACAGCCAAGGCTGCTGCGGCTCAGTTGGGGATTGCCTATGAGCGGCATGAGCGGCCACCCACTACGGCCGACCTGTCCCAGTGTCTCTTTTTTGACACCCATGACCAGGCGGCTGCCTATCTGGCGACCACCCAGGGGCAAGTTTTCTTGACCGTTGGGTCTAATTTTGTGGCAACCTATGTAGACCATTTGGGTCCAGACCGTCTAATAGCCAGGGTCCTGCCAACAGCTGGAGTCCTGGCTAAATGTGAGCAGGTTGGACTCAATGCCAGCCAGATCATAGCCATGCAGGGCCCCTTTTCCATGGACCTAAACCAGGTCATGCTCTTGGACAAGCAGGCGCGTTTTATGGTCAC
The DNA here is from genome assembly GCA_964342805.1 of uncultured Peptostreptococcaceae bacterium. GTDB lineage: Bacteria > Bacillota > Clostridia > Peptostreptococcales > Acidaminobacteraceae > CAYFHQ01. The sequence goes on from CAYFHQ010000073.1 coordinate 14,542, forward strand.
CAAGGAATCCTCTGACATTGGTGGTCTGAGGGAGAAGATAGGGGCAGCAGAAGCCACAGGGGTTACAGTTCTTGTGATCCGGAGGCCTAAATAGCCGGTGGCCCAATAGCCGGAGATCCAAATAGAATGTATGTAAGACAGGTACTATAATAGTTTGCTTTCAAGTGGGCTGGGATAGTACCTTTTTTTATGGCTTAAAATAGCTTGAAATGGCTTAGTAGGGTTCTTGGATCCTGGTTTCGCCATATGGGCGGGACACTTGGATTTCTCAATCTCAGATATTCCGTGGTAGACTAGAGACAAGTAAAGTGACAAGTAGAGGAACAAGCAAATGGACAAATAGGGGGCCGTGAATTTTCACATGTACCATGACAAGTGTGGACATGAAACCTATTTGTAAGAGAGTGAAAGGGGCACATATGGAAGCACGAGCGCATTTTGACTTGGTTACGGCAGAAATGCTGGTCTATGAACATGTTGATCCTGGCAAGATGATGAATTGCGATGGGATCCGTTACAAGAGCAAGGTCTTTGCCTTCTACTGGAAAGACCAAATGATCTTTCGTCTGGGCAAGGGCTATGACCCAGCAACAAGGGGCATAACCGAATGGGAATGGCTCAACCCCTTTAAGAACAAGCCCCCCATGAAGGGCTGGTATGTGATTCCAGTGGCATATGCTGAACATTGGGGGGACCTGGCAGACCTGGCCCTTCAAGTCATGAAAAAAGAACTGGACAAGTAAATGATCTTTGTCTTGTTTTTAAACCTATTGGAACGTTTGGGTCTGATCATTATCTTTGGATTCTTTATTTCCAAAACAGTGATCTTTCAAAAATACGTTGTTGAAAAGCGGTCTTCCTGGGTGCAGAACCTTCTTTTTGCCTGTGTCTGGGGTGGCCTGGGCATTGTCATGACCCTTCTGGGAACCCCTGTGGGAGGTGGAATTGCCAACTCAAGAACCATACCCGTAGTCCTGGCTGGGATATTCGGGGGGCCTTGGGTAGGGGCCTTTGCGGGTATGATTGCAGGGGTCCACAGGGCCTTTTTGACCCATGGGGGTGAACTCACGGCCCTTTCTTGCGGGGTGTCTACTTTTTTAGGTGGCCTGATTGGCGGCCTGGCCAAACGACGATTGGACCGGGCAAAAAGCAGGTGGCTGCAGGGGCTGATCCTAAGCCTGGGTGTGGAAGTCCTGCAAATGGGCATTATCCTCTTGATGGCCCGGCCCTTTGACCAGGCCCTGCAATTGGTTCAGCTGATCTTCCTGCCCATGACCTTCCTCAATGCTCTGGGTATAGGTCTCTTCCTCCTCATGGTCCAGCAAATCTATGACGAGCATGAAAAGGCTGCTGCGCGGAAGGCACAAATGTCCTTTGAATTGGCCAACTTGACCCTGCCCTTTTTTAAAGAGGGTTTGACTGAAGAAGCCGCAGAGTTGGCTTGTGGCCATATTTACGAGATCACTGGCTATGACGCCGTCAGCATTACCAATGCCAGCCATGTCCTGGCCCATATAGGGGCCGGGAGTGACCACCATGAAGCCGGTGGCCCCATTTGGACGGGCATTACAAAAGTCTGTTTGGAAACAGGCCGCGTGCAAATGGCGGACAAGGAAAAGGAGATAGGGTGTTCCCACCAGAAATGCCGTCTCAAGGCTGTGGTGGTAGCTCCTCTTGGAATGAACGACCGGACTGTGGGGACCCTCAAGGTCTACCGGATAGTTGAGCACTCCATTACCCAGTCTGACGTGGAATTGGTCAAGGGCCTTGCCACCCTCTTTACCACCCAGCTGGAGCTCAGTAGTGTAGAACAGCAAAAAGTCTTAAGAGAAGTAGCTGAACTCAAGGCCCTCCGGGCCCAGATTAAGCCTCATTTCCTCTTTAACTCCCTCAATACCATCATGTCCCTGGTTCGTACAGATGCCGAGGAGGCAAGAAAACTCCTTCAGGAGCTAAGCGTCATCCTCCGGTCGGGTTATAAGGACAGTGGCCCCATGGTGCCCTTGCGGGAAGAAATTCGAACCATTGAGGCCTTTCTGAGGATAGAAAAAGCTAGATTCCCAGAAAAACTAGAGGTGTCTCTGGATATTGATCCAGATCTGGCTATCCTGGTTCCACCGCTGATCCTACAACCCCTGGTGGAGAATGCAGTCAAGCATGGTATCCGCCAAAAGGCTGGTAGGGGCCAGGTGCATTTATCCATCAAGGACCAAGGAGACGGGGTCTCCTTCGTGGTTTCTGACAATGGGGTAGGCATGGACCGAGACCGCCTGTCTAAGCTGGAGGACGCCGAGGGCATTGGCCTCTCCAATGTTCGAAGTCGTTTGCAGACCCTATATGACGTGGACTTGACCATAGACAGTCAACCAGACCAGGGGACAAGCATTTCCTTTACGATTCCCAAGGAGGAGGTATAGCCATGTTGACCGTTGTCGTTGTTGATGATGAAAAACCAGCCCTAGACGAGCTGGCCTATATACTGGGCAAGTGCAAGACCTGCCAACTGGTAGGTGCCTTCTTAGAACCTAAAAAAGCCCTGTCCTTTATTGAAAAAGAAGAGCCGGACCTGGTCTTCCTAGACGTGAATATGCCGGAGCTTTCAGGCCTTCAGATGGCTGACCATATTCGAAGCCATGGCCTTAAAACTGCGGTGATCTTTGCTACGGCCTGTGAAGACTATGCCCTGGAGGCCTTTGAAAAGGACGCAGTGGACTACCTCCTTAAGCCTTACGAGGAAGACCGGGTCTTTCGGGCCGTAAGGAAAATTCGCATCCAAAAGGAAAATGAGTTACGTTATGAGCAGCTCCTTGAGGTCCAGAAAAAGACCAAAGACCCAGAGGCCCCCAACCTAGACCGTCTCCCCATATGGCTGGAGGACCGGATTGTCTTTGTCAACGTAGAAGACATCGTCTTTGTAGAAGTGGAGGAGGGCCAAGTCTTTATCCATACAACAGGGAAGACCTACCTATACAATGAGACCCTCACCCAGCTGGAGGACAAACTTCCTGGAGACCGTTTCTTCAGGACCCACCGGGGATATATGGTCAACCTCAACCGGATTCAGACAGTGAGTCCCTATTTCAATAACACCCTTATGGTCCAGGTGGTGGGAAGCGATGGGGAGATCCCTGTCAGTCGGTCCAATGTTAAGGCATTTAAGGAGCGTCTGGGCCTCTAATAGGATCCTTCTATGAAGAAAATGAAATATATTTCCTGCATTTCATGGGGGCCTCCATGCACTTGACCTTGAGATTTTGGCATTTCGCAGGAAAACGCCAGTAGGAAAACGTTTTGAAGATATCATGAAAGCATCTTTTACAGGAGAGGAGCTTTACATGGTATCTTTTTTATTATCTTTAATTGCACTAGTTGTGGGGTACTTCGTCTACGGTAAGTTCGTGGAGAAGGCATTTGGCGCCAACGAAAATCGTCCGACGCCAGCAGTCAGCCAAGGGGACGGGGTTGACTATGTGGAGATGGACTGGAAAAAAGTCTTTCTCATTCAGTTCCTAAACATCGCAGGTCTGGGTCCAATCTTTGGGGCTATCGCAGGTGCCCTTTGGGGTCCCATCTCCTTCCTTTGGATTGTGCTTGGATCAATCTTTGCAGGCGCAGTCCACGATTACTTTGCAGGTATGTTGTCCATTAGAAACGATGGAGCGACAATTGCAGAAATCGTTGGCAAGTACTTGGGCATGCCAGCTAAGAATGTCATGCGCTTATTCTCAGTTGTCCTATTGGTCCTTGTTGGGGTTGTCTTCATCAATGGCCCTGCAGGCCTCCTGCAGAACATGACAGGCATTAACAAGTTTGTCTTCCTAGGTATTATTATTGTCTACTACCTGGTGGCTACCATCATGCCAGTGGACAAGGTGATTGGTAAGATCTATCCAATCTTTGGTGCTGCCCTTCTGATTATGGGTGTGGGCATCATGGGTGGTATTCTTCTGGGCGGCTACCATATTCCAGAAATCTCATTTACTAATCTACACCCAGCTTCTAAATCAATCTTCCCCTTCCTCATTATCACCATTGCCTGTGGTGCCATTTCAGGCTTCCACGCAACCCAGTCGCCAATCATGGCCCGTTGTCTACGGAATGAGAAGGAAGGTCGTCGCGTATTCTATGGTTCTATGATTGCAGAAGGTGTCATTGCTCTGATTTGGGCAGCTGCAGCCATGAGTTTCTACGGTGGCACTGCAGGCCTTGCTGAAGCGGGAACGGCAGCCGTAGTTGTAAACGATATTTCCACAACCCTACTGGGCACTGTGGGTGGTATTCTTGCTGTACTGGGTGTTGTTGCTGCACCAATCACGTCCGGTGACACAGCCTTCCGTTCAGCCCGTCTGGCCATTGCTGACGCCTTTAAGATGAACCAGGAGTCCATCCGGTCCAGATTTACCATTGCCATTCCTTTGTTTGCCATCGGACTGGCTCTGTGCTTCATCGACTTTAAGATCATCTGGCGTTATTTTGCCTGGTCCAACCAAACCCTTGCAACCATCGTACTCTGGGCAAGTGCCGTTTACATGGTCAAGCATGGTCGAATCCACTGGATCGCCACCATCCCAGCAACCTTCATGACTGCTGTGATCACGACCTACATTGTTGTAGCTCCTGAAGGCCTGCGAATGGCAGAGTCCGTGGGTCTGCCGGTTGGTCTAGCTGTGGCAGCTGGAGCCTTTATCTGGTTCATGGTCAAGCGTCCTTCCATGGAGTCCACAGCAATGGATAAAGCTGCATAACTTTTATTCCCCCTAAGAATGAAAAGTCTCTTGTCGACATTCTCGACAACTTGAGTCCCGAGGACTAGACGTCAAAACGTCTATCGTCCTTGGGACTTTTTCGTGTTTAGGTAGCCGTAGACAGCTTGAAACAATGAGAAACTCGGCTTTTGCTCCACTTGGCAATAGTCATTTGAACGTTCAAGCGAAAACATGGTTGTCCCTGGTTACCTATGATATAATAGCAGGTAATAAAAATGAAATGACAAGACAGCTGAAACAATTGATATGACTGGTATTACATAACATTTAGTAAATGATTGAGGAAATTGCATAATTCAACTTTCAACTTTAGAAAATAAAAATCATAGCAA
>CAYFHQ010000074.1:0-19261 GCA_964342805.1 uncultured Peptostreptococcaceae bacterium
ATGCGGGCCATAGCCAAACGTGTTGGCGTGTCTGTGGGCACCCTTTATAACCACTACAAAAACAAGGACCAACTCTATATGACACTCTTGGAACGGTCTTGGGCCATCACTGTGGAGGAGGTCAAGTCTTTTAGTGTTACCATTGAAGACCCGTTGGACCGCATCTGCAAAATTGCCACAACCATTTATTTGGGCATGGTCAAGCGGAAGGGTCTAGGCGGAGAACTCCGTCATGCCAACACCCAAAAGGGTGAGTCCAGTGCTGTTTCTAAGTTGCTTGAGGGTGCTACCCGGGCCATCAGGGACGAGGTGGAGGTTGCCTTGGTTGAAATGGCTGAGGCCCAGCCGGACAAGGTCATTCTCCAGGACACGGGTCGTTTGAGCCTGAGCCTGATCAGCTCCTTGTTTTTACTGCAAATGGAATATCGAGACCAAGTAGAGAGAAATGTCGAGTACCTGGACCAATATATGCGGCTGGTGCTGGGCTAGAGGGAAGAGGAGAGAATATGCAAGGATCACATGCGGAGCAAATGGGCAATGCCCCCATTCAAAAAATACTATGGAAGTTGGCCATTCCCGGCATCGTAGGGATGTTGGTCAACGCTATCTATAATATTGTAGACACCCTTTTTGTTGGGGGTCTCAATAATACCCAGGCCATCGGGGCTGTGGCAGTGGCCTTCCCCCTTATGATGATGGTCTCGTCCTTTGGTCAAATGTTTGGTATCGGTGCCAATTCTTATATCGCCAGACTTCTCGGGGCAGGCAAGAAGCAGGAAGCAGACCATGTAGCTGCGACCACCTTCTGGACAGCCTTGGTTTCAGGTCTTGTGGTTACTGCTCTAGGCTTGATTTTTATGGAGCCTATACTCAAGCTCTTTGGGGCAACGGCAACCATCATGCCCTATGCCAAGGGCTATAGCAATGTCATTGTGATGTTTTCCACCTTGTTTATGATCAACATGACCATGAACAACATGATCCGGGCTGAGGGCAATCCCAAGTATTCCATGATCGCCCTGTCCGCAGGAGCCATTATCAACATTATTTTGGACCCAATCTTTATTTTTACCCTGGGTTATGGTGTGCAGGGTGCAGCCATTGCAACGGTTATCGGCCAGGTGTGTGCAACGGGTATTCTCTTATCCTATTACCTCCGTGGAAAGAGTCTGGTTCATATTGGTCTTAAATATGTGAAACCCAGCAAGGAAATTTACACGGAAGTCCTCAAGATTGGTGTCCCTTCTTTTGCCCGTCAGGTCTTGATTTCAATTTCCATGGGCATGCTCAACAGTGCGGCCATGGTCTTTGGGGACGCAGCGGTTGCAGCCATGGGTGTCATTATGCGGGTCTTCTCCATGGCCCTCTACGTGGCCTTTGGCTTCATTCAAGGTTTTATGCCCCTGGCAGCCTTCAACTATGGAGCCAAGAAGTTTGACCGCCTCAAAGAGGCTATTTCCATATCTACCCGAACCCTGACGATTTTGTCCACCGTGGCAGCTGTGGTCATGTTCTTCTTTGCACAGCCTATCATTGCAGCCTTTAGCCGGGACCCGGAGGTGGTGGCTATTGGTGTCAAGGGTCTCAAGTATATGACCGTCTTGTTGCCCTTCTTCGGCTTCCAGATGGTTTGGTCGACAGTCTTCCAGTCCCTGGGTAAGGGCAAGGAGGCCATGATCTTGTCCATGGCCCGCCAGGGGATCTTCCTGATCCCTGCCATTTTGATCCTGCCGTCGTGGCTGGGGTTGGCTGGTGTCCTCCTTTGTCAACCTGTGGCTGACTTCTTTACCATTTTGATTACGGCCCCCATGGCCCTAAAAGAGAAAAAACTCCTGGACGGTCAGATGGAATTTCAAACTGCTTAAACATTCCTTAAGACCCCTTCAGATGTATTGACTTCCCCCTTATCCTTCATAAAATAGAGAAAGGATAAGGGGGATTTACACATGTTTTGGAAATGGGACTCATTTCGACTTTTAACAACTGAAATGCGGAATATGGTGGCCGTTTTGGGGTCACTATTTCGTTTTGAACTATTTATTAAGGGCCTAGTCGGCCTACTTTTAGTACCATCGATCACCTATATGTTCACATCGTTTTTGACGGCCATGGGCTGGCGGGCGGTGTCCAATAACCAGTGGCTGCAGTTGATCACTGACCCACTGAGTATGGTGGTCATATTTGCCTTACTTTTGATCGCCATGCTGAGTTTGCTCCTTGAAATAGGTGGGCTCATTTGTATTAGCCACCTGGCACAAAAGGGGGAGGCCATTGACCTGCAAACGGTCGTCCTCCACACCCTGCGCAAGTTACCCAACATGATTGGACCCGGTGGTCTGATCATGGGCTTCTACTTTTTCCTCCTGGCGCCCTTGCTGGAACTAGGAGGCACCACGACCCTGCTCAGTTCCATTACTGTACCCGGTTTCGTTGAACAACACATTTACAACAGCGACACCTTGACCCTCCTCTATATAGGCGTCCTAGTGGTCTTAGGGGTCATTGGATTTTTTATGAGTTTTGCCCTCCAGGTCATGTTCTTTGAAGACGCCAAGCCTGTTGCGGCCATCCGTAAGAGTGTCTGGTTGATAAAAAGACATTTTTGGAAGCTCATTCGTTTTTGGGCGGGCTTTAACACCCTCATGTTGGTGGTGATTGCAGTCCTGACCTTTGTGTGGCTCTTCCTTACGGCTTATCTGTTGGAGTATGCTGCCCAGTGGACCATGGGTGGCCAGGTCCTCCTGTCCATTTGGTTTGTCCTGGTCATGCTGGGTGCCTTGGTCTTAACGGTTGGAACAGCGCCCTTTTCTGTCTTCATTCACACGGCCCTGTACAAGAAGATCATTCACCAGTGGCATGGTCACCCTGAGCCGGACATACACCTGGTTGCCAGAGGATTTCAGTTTTTGCGTTTCGAAAAGCTCCTAGGCAACAGGCGGTTTTGGCGCTTTAGTGGGGCCATTCTTTTTACGGGCTTTGCCCTTCTAGTATTCCTCTATGTGGCCTTTGTTCCCCTGGAAGTGAACAAGGTGGAGATCACTGCCCACAGGGGGTCTTCCATGGTGGCACCAGAGAATACCCTGATTGCAGTGGAAAAGGGGATTGAAGAAGGGGCGACCTGGGCTGAAATCGATATCCAGGAGACCAAGGACGGCCAGCTGGTCTTACTCCATGACAAGACCCTGGAGCGAACGACAGGAGACTCCAGGGGCATTTGGGAAGTGACCACGAAAGATCTTGAACAGCTGGAGGCGGGTGCTTGGTTTGATCCAATTTTTGCAGGTGAGCCGGTCCCCTTGCTCAGGGACGTAATTGAAAAAACCAAGGGGCGGGTAAAACTCAATATTGAGGTCAAGCGGAATGGGAATGAGAAATATCTAGTCCCAGCCTTGGTGGACCTCATAAATGAATTAGACTATAAGAATGACTGTATTGTGACGTCTTTGGAATATGAATTGTTACAGGAAGTTGAGAAACTTGATCCCAGCATTCGAACAGGGTATGTTATATATGTAGCCGCTGGTGACGTGGGCAGTCTCAATGTGGACTTGATCAGTATTGAGTCCTCCCGGGTCAGCGCAGCTTTTGTACAAAGAATGCACAACGTAGACAAAGAGGTCCATACCTGGACGGTCAATGAAACAGAAGAATTGGAAGCCCTCAGACAAATGGGGGTGGACAATGTCATCACCGATCAACCGGCCGACATGGTAGAATACCTGGACAACTGGGATAAGAAGAGCAGGATGGAAAAACTCATGGACGTTCTGCTGTCAGGAGAGTGGTAAGATGGAAAGTCGTTACATTGCATGGAAGAGTAAACTGGTGGATATGGCAGAGGAAGCAAAGTTTACACCCCCCATATACATCATCGTTGGATGGGCAATACTTATCTTTTTGTTTGTACCCATTCCCGGCTACATGGCGGGACAGAACTTTACAGATCCGGCCTGGCAACTCCTTGTAGGTGAACTCATTTTGGCCTTTGGGGCCATGGCAGCCGCAGTGTTACTCTTTGTACGTTTTGCAGAGAGACGACCCATTTCCACGACAGGACTGATTAAAGACAATGCCCTCAAACGGTGGGGCAAGGGCTTTGGCCTGGGCGCTGGTGTGTTTCTTGTGATTGCCCTAGTCTCCACAATTCTTGGTGGTTACACCATCTCATTTTCGGGTTCTGGTATTGGACTAAGTGCTCTGCCGATGATTGTACTCATGTTGGTGGGTTGGACCATCCAAGCGGGTACTGAAGAACTGGTTGCCAGAGGCTGGTTAATGCCTCATTTGAGCAAGCGCTACAACGTATGGATTGGTATTGTCGGCAATGCCCTTCTCTTCCTCCTCATGCGGGGGATGAATCCGGCGGTAGGTTTCCTTCCTTTCGTGAACATTGGCCTATTCGGTGTAATCATGTCCATTATTGCCCTGTGGCAAGGAGAAATCTGGACGGTTGCTGGCATCCACGCAGCCTGGAACTTTGTTCAAAGTAGTATTCTGGGCATGCATGTGACCGGTACGTCTACAGCCCAACACTCCCTGGTCCAGCTGGTGCCACAAAACGTAGGCATAATCAGCGGTGGTGCCTTTGGTCTAGAAGGTAGTGTCATCACTACTGTTGTCCTGGCAGGTATCCTCATGTTTGTCCTTCGTAAGTGGACAACGGAACTCTATGTTACCCAGCGACAAAAAGCATGGAAAAAGAACAAGTCCGACAAGAAAAAGACGGACAAGAAAAAATAAATCCCGTCTAGCAAGCTAATAGTCAACACCTGAGACCATGGGCAACCATTTCTCAGGTGTTTTTAATTTATCCAAACGATAAAAATGTTAAAATGATCCTGTAGGCTATATTCTGTAAAAGGGAGGATTTATGTACAAGGTAGCTCAAGGGCTCTATGCGGACGTCCGCATAGAAAACAACTTCTCAACCATAATCACCTTAGGAAAAAATGAGCAAAAGGAAAATAAGGAAAGAAGGGATCAAGGGGCCTTCATCCGGGTTTTTGACGGAGAAAAATGGTATTTTTCTTCCATTAGTGACGTAGATCGTATACAAGAGGAACTAGACAGCTTAGCAGCCATAGCTGGCCGCAGCCAAGACATTATGGGCCATCCAGTCGTAAGTAAAATGGAAGTCCATACGGGCGACCACCGCACCTATGCCCGTGGGAATGTCATGGACGTGGACCGCATGGACAAACTCACCCTCTTAAAGGCATACCGGCAGGCCATGCAGGTGGAGGAGGTTGCCACTGCAGACGTCAACTATGTGGATGAATACAAGGTAAAGACTTTCTGGTCCTCCAAGGGGGCCAATTTAGAATACGACTACCAACGCTGTGGCATTGATATCCGCGCCCGCTTTAGCGTCGAGGGTAAGCAACACAACGAACGGTGGGCTACATATGGCATTGGATTCTCTGATCTACCAAGCCAGCCCCTAGGCGTTGCAGAGATGGTCCAGGAGTGCATTGTTTTCACAAGGGACGCCGTTGACATTGAACCGGGAGAGTACCCGGTCATTCTTAGCCCCTTGGTGGCAGGCATATTTGCCCATGAAAGCTTTGGACACAAGTCAGAAGCTGACTTTATGTTGGGCGACGCTTCTGCCCTGGAAGACTGGAAGATTGGCCGTGAGCTGGGTGCCTCGTGTCTGACCATCGTAGACGACAACACCCTCCAGGGCCATGGTCGTGTTACCTTTGATGACGAAGGCAACAGTGGCAAGCGGACAGAACTCATTAAAAATGGCAAACTAGCGGGTCGTCTCCACAATGCGTCAACGGCTGCCTACTTTGACGAGGAGGTAACCGGCAACGCCCGGGCCATGAACTTCATGCATGAACCCATGGTCCGTATGACCTCCACCATGTTTGAACCGGGCACCGACACCAAGGAGGACCTCTTTAAGGGGGTAGAAGACGGCTACTATATCCACCAGCCCAAACACGGGTCTGGCACGTCAGAGTTCACCATCGCCCCTTCACGGGTTTACCGTATACGTCAGGGTCAGATCGCAGAGCCTGTACGGGTGGCTGTTGCTACTGGCAATGTCTTTAAGACATTGTATGAAATCGACGGCGTGTCCAACAGCCAGCAAATGTATGGTTCCGTTGTGGGCGGCTGCGGAAAAATGGGCCAGTGGCCTCTCCCAGTGGCCATGGGCGGTCCCTTTGTCCGTGTGAAAAAAATGAAGTTGATGTAGGAGGCGACCATGATCAAAGAGATATTTTCCAAAAGAGAAAACAGCACAGAGTTGAATATCGTTGATGGTAAAATCGATGCGGTTGTCCGCAAGGACCACACCATGACGGGCTATCGTGTCTATGATCAGGGCCGTCTTGGGATCGTCGGCGTCATTGGCAAGCATGACCCTGAAAGTCTCATCAAACAGGCCGCAGCTGAAGCAAAGTGGGGCAACCAGGTCTCCTGGTCACCGGTAAGCGGCCACAAGCGACGGGTGGAACAAATGGGAACCTTCCTGTCTGTAGAGGATTTTGCAGGCTTCTGGGAAGACAAGCTCAAGGTGATCCGCTCAGAATTCAGTGACTTTGTCATCTCCAACAAGTTGGTTCAACAGGAAATCGTCGAGACCTTGGTCAATGACAATCAGACGGACCTTTCCCAACGGGTGGGCTACAATGAGCACTTGCTCATTCTAAAGGACAAGGGGAGTCAGGACATTTTCTCCACCTTTGGCGGAACTGTAGGTTACGATTTTGACTTTGACGCTTTCATGGGTGTCCTAGACCAAATGGTTTCTGGCTACAGGAGACCAGTGGACCTGCCCAAAGAGGACGTCCTGCCAGTAATCATGATGAGTCCTGACATTCTCCATAAGTTCTTTACCAAGCAGTTGTCTGCAGATGTCTTCCAGGCCGGCGGGTCCCTTTTTAATGGCAAGGCTGGCCAGCAAATCTTTTCACCTAACATGAGTCTGGAGATCAAGCGGGACCCAAGTACCGGGATCTTCCGCTTCTTTGACATGGAAGGGGTTTCTCCAACAGAGGAGACTAAGTTCCTCATCCACAAGGGTGTCCTCAAGCGTCCTATTTCCGACCTAAAACATGCCCACCTCTATGGCTATGACGCCAATGGAGGGGCTGCAGGTGTCTATGATGGCTCGCCAAATGCCCAGTGTACAGACATCGGGTGCGCCAAGACCCATGAGACCATGGACGACTTGCTGGGCGGCCGTATGGCTGTATTTGCAGTGATTGCGGCGGGGGGAGACTTCTCAGACGAGGGCAATTTCGCCAGCCCAGTCCAGCTGAGCTACCTCTACCAGGACGGAAAGATAATTGGCAAACTGCCACCTGTAAAAATCAGCGCCAGCATTTTTGACATGTATGGAAAGGGCTACCACGGGGAAGCCACCCTGCCACTGGGGATCAGTGACGCCTTTACCGTACCGGTTATGGACATGAAGGTGGAGACCATATAGGCAGATCATGGCCATTAGCAAACCAAGAATCATGATTGGAACATAACAAAAGCGCAGACCAAATGGAGTCACTTTACTGCATAAACTCCCTTGGTCTGCGCTTTTTCCTGTCTTAGTGGTGGTGGTGGCCTTGAAGGTGTTCAATCATTTCAAGGAACTGCTCAATGGGCTGGTTGCCCACCATTTCATGGTCGTCATTGAAGACAATCTTTGGCACGCTACTCACGTTGTACTCATTGGAGAGGTCGCTAAAGGTTTGCGCTTCAATCATTTCAGCTGTGATATGGGGGCTTTCCAGGGCCAACTTGTGGGCTTTGGCCACGGCGCCTGGGCAGTGGGGGCAGCCCAGGGTAACAAAGACCTTCATGTTAATGGGGGTCTGTAGATTGGCCAGGCTGGCTTTTACTTCTTCTGGGAAGTCTTCGCCTGCACCGGAGACCTCCAACAAGTCAGTGATCAAAGAGTTGATTTCATGGCCAGCAGGAATCCCGTTGAACTTAATACCGTTGTCCTTACCTTCATGATCCAAAAGAACAATGGAGGGGGTGAGGGAAACATTGTAGAGGTCTGCTTTTTCCTTGTCATTCTGAATGTCATACAACTCTAAGACCACTTTTTCGCCAACGTCTTCCAGTTCAGCCATGAAACTTTTGGTTTCCTCGCAAGTATCACAATCTGCTTGAGCTGTGAATAGGGCCAAGGTAACGGGATTTTCCATTTGATCCAAAACGCCTTTTAACTGAATGCGTAACTCTTCGTTCAATAGTGCCATGGTGTCCTCCTTAATATTCCTTTTGGATATACTCATTTGCGCTTAGAGCTGCTTTTGCACCTTCCGAAGCTGCAATAATGATCTGTTTATAGGGTACTGTTGTCACATCGCCTGCGGCGAAGACACCAGCTTCCTTGGTTTGGTTATGCTGATCGATGGCAATGGCCCCCCGGTCGTCAAGGTCTACCAGAGACCGAAAAGCGTCACTATTGGGGTCGTAACCAATTTCCACAAATAAACCGCTCGCCTGAATCCTTTTGTGGTCCCCACTGGTCTTATGGGTGGCCTCAATACCCTCCATAACCCCTTGGCCTACAACCGCCGTGATTTGTGTCTGGGTATGGACCTCAATGTTTTCTGTCTCATGGAGTTTGTCCACTAGGATCTGGTCAGCCCGAAGCTGGCTCCTGTGAACCAGATAGACCTTGGACGAAGTCTTGGACAAGTCCAGGGCCGCTTCTACAGCAGAGTTTCCGCCACCGGCAACGACCACGTCCAAGTCTGCGAATAGGGGGCCGTCACATATGGCACAGTAGGCCACCCCCTTGCCAGCATAAGTTTCCTCTCCAGGGACCTTGAGCTTGCGAGGTTTACTACCAGTGGCCAAGATCACTGTCTTAGACTTGTAAACACTTCCATTGGTCAGAAAAACTTTTTTTACCCGACCACCCTGGATGCGCTCAACCTCAACATCGCTTGTGATCGGGATTTGAAGGCCTTTGACATGGTCTTCGAACTGTTGGACCAAGCCTTCTCCGGAGGCAGAGGATGTTCCCAGATAATTCTCAACAGACGAGGTGTCCATCACTTGGCCACCCATACGCTTGGCTATGATACCAACGGCCAAGCCCTTTCTTTTGCTATATAGGGCAGCGTTGAGACCAGCAGGTCCACCGCCTATGATTAAAACATCATATAGGGTTTCTTTATCCAGAGGGGGAGCCTTACTCAAATTGAAGCTACTTCCCAAGTTCAAATTCAATTCCAGTGTCATGGAATCACCTCATCTTTCTTACGTCATATTCCATTCCTGCCCATTCGCCATGGACTTAATCACTAATTAGGGACGGAACTTGAATTATAGTGGTAAACAAGACACCACAGCCGTGGTGTTATTTGTTTAGTATACGACATATGGCAGACTCGCTTAAGCCTCCGAAAACTTCTCCTAGGCATTTCATGGAAAGCGTAGAGTTTTTTCTAAAGGACTGGATGGTCTTATTGCGAAGGTCTTTGTCCTTTAATAACTCTTGCGGAGTAAGGCCTTTTTCTTTAGCTACAATGTCTAATTTTTTATAGGCATCTTCCATGGTGGTCATACAAGTGGAAGTCTGACAAATGACCTGGTCTCGAGGGCATTCGTCCTGGTCTTGATCGCTCGCTTCCGTATAAGAAAGGAGGGCCTCCAGGGTTAAGGTCTGGTCCTTGCCATGCAGAAAGAGGGTCTTGTCTATGAGAGGGCTAGCATCTTCTGATTGAGAACACCAGCTATTCCATTTTGAGGACTGGCCGCCCTCATGAATGGACTGGGTAGTCTCCAAAAGTGCAGCATAGGTGGGAAGAAGGAGACTGGAATATCGGTCTTTAAATAGCTTTCCATCACACTTGGCATACATGGAGTAGGAAATGTTGATACTCCTCATAATATTAGAAATATCACAACCATTGTCATACAGGACCAGGTGGAAGCTATCATCATTTGCCAAGCAATAGGCAAAGAGTCTAAACCCAAACTTATTTTTTGCCCGCTCAAGAATAGCCAAAAATCGCTGACGGTCGTCGGTGGACGTAAACAAAGGACGACATCCTCCACCGTGCTGGGTAATGTGGTAGGTACCATGGGTCGTTTTTCTTCTGGCTTGTCTAGCCACAGGCTCACCTCTCAATCTACTGTCATGGTACACCTAGAATTTCAAAAAGTCAAGTTCCGTCCCCGTGTGGTCACAAAAGTGTATAAAATGCCCTTTGCCCATTGACGGGCTATGGCTCATGTTTTATTATTAGGGAGGCGAAATATTAGTGAGGTGAAGGATATGGGTAAAGGGACGAAATCCAACGGATTTCAAATGACAAATCTGAAGTACTTT
Organism: uncultured Peptostreptococcaceae bacterium; assembly: GCA_964342805.1. Taxonomy (GTDB): domain Bacteria; phylum Bacillota; class Clostridia; order Peptostreptococcales; family Acidaminobacteraceae; genus CAYFHQ01. The sequence goes on from CAYFHQ010000074.1 coordinate 10,304, forward strand.
GTCTTGTATGGGGTTCTATTTGAAGTAATGACCAACCTCTACAAGCCATTTGGGGCCAAGTTTCTCCAGAGACTGGGCGGGACAGAACTCCATATTTCATTGCTAAATGCTCTTCCTGGAGTGGTCATGTTTTTAACGGTGCTACCAGGTACGCTTTTATTGAATCGTTTATCGCAACGGAAGAAGGGGATCGCAGCCACAATTTTATTGGGCAGGGTCTGTATCTTCCTTTATGCCATGGTACCTTTCATGCCAGAAGCCTGGCAACCCATGAGTTTTGTTGTGATTACCGCCATGATGAGTCTGCCAACTGCCATATACTTGTCAGGGTTCCAAGGCTTTATTGGAGATGTTTTTCCAGAGGAAAAGCGGGCCAAGGCCATCGGACAAAAGAACTTGTTTGGCGCCATAGCGGTTATGGTTGTAACCCTCCTATCGGGCCAAATCCTAGCCAACCTGCCGGGATCTGACGCCCAGCGGATACTCATTTATCAGATCTTCTTTGTGATTGCCTTTGTCTTAGGCCTCATTGAAATCGGGATATTCATGAAAATGAAGCCTGTCACAAAACATGTTCCCAAAAGAGTGACATCTAGACAAGCATTTACAACTGTGTTTTCAGATGAAAAGTTCAAGCTTTTCCTGGTCTGTTCTCTTTTATTCCACTTTGGCTGGCAAATGGGCTGGCCCCTCTTTAGTATCTATCAAATCCAATACCTTGGAGCCGACGAAATGTGGTTGTCCATCATTCGCCTGGCTTCCTTCATTACCATGATCGCTGGCTACAGGATATGGCCCAAGCTTATCGATCGGTGGGGGAATCCCATGGTGACAGCCATCTGTACTGTGGGTATGGCCATGACCCCAGTCTTACACATCTTAGCTAAAGACCTCTATGTTCTAACAGGGATATCGGTGATTACCGGCGTCTTCACTTCGGGCACCGTAACGGTCCTACTCAGTGGCCTTCTGGAAGTGATTCCTCAAGACAAACGGATCGTCTATATGGGTGTCTACAACACCTTTATCAACCTATCCCTGGCTGTGTCTCCCATGGTCGGCCACTTTATGCTCAGTTCCAATGGCATTTACTTTGCCCTTTGGACCACAGGCTTTTTCAGACTCGTCGGGGGCCTTGCCTTCTGCCTTCGATCCTACTGGATCCACAAAAATCGTGAACAACAAGCCTTGGTCAAAGCCAGCTAGTTTTCTTTCATATGTAAATGGGTGATGTGAAGCCACCAACACAGGTCTTGTTCCTTGGTTGGTGGCTTTACTCGTTAATAAGAGGATTAAAAAGTGGTGATGGCAACCTATTATGGCAAAATATAAAAAAAGTATAAACTCCACCTTATTTGTTGATTTTCTGTGGTTTTATGGGATATAAATACCACGCAGTGAAAAAAGACCTAAATAAATCAGGCTAAAGGAGTGGAAGTAATGAAAATCAGAACGCAATTGGTCATCACATTCGTAGTCATCATTACCTTAATTGGCGCACTAACTGTCTACAACATTAACAACAGCACCATGCTGAGTACAACGACCGACAAGTTGTATAAGCACCCTTATACGGTATCAACAGAAGTCATTAGTATTAGGGGAAAGTCATTGAAATCCACAGAGACATGAAGGACGTTGCCATAGCCAATACAGCTGATCAAATCAATGCAGCATCAGCTAAAGTGGATGCCTCAGAGAAGATCATTATTGATTCATTTGATATCCTGAGAGAACGATTTCTAGGTGACCCACAAATGGTCGAGAATGCCTATGACGCCATCATTGAATGGAAGGTCATTCGAGACGAAGTCATCCAATTGACTAAGGAGGGCAACAAACAGGCGGCCCAGGACATCACACGGGAAAAAGGTGCAGACCAGGTGGCCTTAATCATGGGTTATATTGGTGACCTAGAGAATTTTGCCCGCAACAAGGCCGTTGAGTTCCACTCGAATGCCATGACCCAGGCCGAGCAAACTATGACCCAATCTGTGATTATTGCAGTTCTTATCAGTATTGGTTTGGTAGCTATTGCCTATTTCACCATACGATCCATCAACTCTCGTCTTCGCCAGTTGACAGAGATTACAAAGGATATTGCTGAAGGTGATGGGGACCTAAGAAAGAGAACGGGTATTCAGGATAAGACCGAAATTGGAGAATTGGCAGGTTATCTGGATAAGTTCATAGAAAATGTTGAGTCTATTGTAATGAACATCCGTGACACGACCGGTAATATCGTTCATGGTGTCGAAAACTTAGACGCAGAAACGGAGTCCATTAAAACAGTAACTGAACTGGTAACAGCCACGGTGGACGAACTGGCCAATGGAACAACAGAGCAAGCGGAGTCCACTGCCCGGGGGAATGAGAAGATCATTAATATTTCTAATGGTCTCCAGGATATCAGTGGTGTCATGGATACATCGAGAGAGATTACGTCACAAGCCGATGAAACCGTCCTTTTAGGCCGACAAGCGGTGGACAATCAGAAGAACCTCATGGGTGAAAACAATGCCATTAACAAGGAAGTTAACGCCTCTGTAACGGACCTGTCCAACAAGTCTCAGGAAATTGGTCAAATCGTTGAAGTCATCCAGGGCATTTCGGACCAGACCAACCTCTTAGCACTAAACGCTGCAATAGAGGCAGCCAGGGCAGGGGAGGCAGGAAGAGGCTTCGCTGTAGTTGCTGACGAAATCCGTAAACTGGCAGAGCAGTCAGGACAGTCCTCTACACAGATTTATGCCCTCATCTCTGAAATCCAGGAGAGCGTAAATAGTGTTGTGAGTAATATGGATCGGTCCAGTGCCATGTATGAGGAGCAAGAAGGAGCCATGGAAGCTACGTTTAGCAGCTTCAATAACATCGCTGAACTTGTTTCCAGCCTGAGTACTTATATAGGTGAAGCAGCAACGGCTTCCACTAGCTTGTCTCAAGAAGCTACGGAGACCAGTGACGACATTAGCAATACCGTCAGAATTGCACAGGAGTTTGCAGCCGGTGCAGAAGAAGTATCGGCTGGAACTCAACAGCAAAGTGAGTCTGTGAGCATTGTAGGCGACCTGGTAGTCAAGTTGGGCAACCTGGCGGGTCAACTGAATCAAGTGGTAGACCAGTTTCGTGTAAGTAACTCATAGGGTCAATTTTTAGTCCATGAAAAAAGAGACAGTGAAGGAAGGCTAAGCCTTAACTGTCTCTTTCGTTGTTTTGTACTCAATTTTGTGACTGACTTATGGTTGTTTCCCTTAGAAATCCACACTAGGGTCTAGGTCAAACTGGGTTGCAGTCTCAATCATTTCTTTGACAGCATGTAAGTCGTCAAAACGACCAACTGCACACATCATTTTGGCAACCAAGGCTTCGGTGTTCATGTCATTAGCATAAATCAGACCGGCCTTGGGTAACTTTTTGCCGACTTCATATACATCAAGGTCAACCCCTTCTTCAAGGCACTGGGTTGTCACTACCACAGCCATGCCTTCTGCCATGAGTTCTTTTATTTTTGTAGCAATGTCCAGCTGATCAAAAGGAATGCCACCAATGCCAAAGCTCTCAACGATCAAGCCCTGATAATTGTGTTTCACATAGTCAAAGAGCTCAGGTTGAATACCCGGGAAGAGTTTAACGACCATTATACGGTCATCCACTTGTGGGTGGAGGACCAGGTCAGTACCCCTTGGTAGAAAGGCGTCCCTGATAAATTTCTTGAACTGGATTCGGTCATGCTTGATTTCTGCTATATAAGGGAAGTTAACGCTCTGGAAGGCATCATAAGACCGTGTTTTTACTTTCATTGCTCTAGTTCCACAGATCAATTTGCCATCGAAGCAAACAAAGACACCAGCCAAATCTTCCTTTGCAAACATAATGGAATCATTCAAGTTTTGAATGGCGTCTGTGTGCTCTTGGGCAATGGGATACTGTGAACCAGTAACGATAACAGGCTTGTTAAGGCCCTCCAGCATATAGGTCAAGGCCGCAGATGTGTAGGCCATGGTGTCTGTACCATGGGTGACAACAAATCCATCATACTGGTCGTATCGGTCTTTTAAGGCTTCTGCTATGGTCACCCAGTTGCTAGGAATCATGTTACTAGAGTCAATATTCATGACCATTTCGCCATGGATTTCACATTTCTTTACAGCGTTTGGTACGAAACTGACTAAGTCCTCCACGGTGTAGCTGGGTGCCAGTCCGTGACCTTGGTCAGAACAAGCAATCGTGCCCCCCGTGGCTATCATCAAAATTTTCTTCATTTTGTTCTCCTTGATTGCGATATTGCCTCCCTGAAAGCAAAGAAAAGGAATGGCCCTCAGGGGGGATACCCTGTGAAGCCACTCCCATTATACACGATTAACTGGTAGTCGTCAGCTACTTGAATTGTTACGATTTAACAGATTTCCCTTAGCCGACTTTTTTGTTGCTGTAACGTTGTTGTACGTCTTTTCTTTCCCAGAAATCTGCCCCCTTGATTCCAAGTCTTACTGGATCAAATACGGGGTCAAGACCTTGCTTTTTCTGTTGTTCGTAGTCTACAAGTGCTAACAAAGCAGGTTTTTGTATAATTACAATTGCGATAAAGTTAATCCAAGCCATAATCCCAACGCCTAAATCCCCCATAGCCCAAGCTAATCCTGATGTTTTTAATACACCATAGAGTGTAGCTCCAAGTAGGGAAATCCGAAGTAAAGGAAGAAGCCAACTCATCTTACCATTACGCATAATATATGCGACATTGGTTTCTGCAATGTAGTAGTAGGCCATAATGGTAGTGAAAGCGAAGAAGAGAAGAGCAATACCAACAAAAGCAGCACCAAAACCAGGCAGTGCAGATTCAACCGCCATTTGCGTATAAGCAGGTCCTATTGCCACATCACCAATGTTGTTTGTGAGGAATCCACCAGCTGGATTTTCAACATTGTACATTCCCGTGATTAAAATCATGAAGGCGGTTGCTGAACTTACAAAAAGTGTGTCGATATAAACAGAAAAAGCCTGAACTAGACCTTGTTTGGCTGGATGTGAAACTTCCGCAGCAGCAGCAGCTTGAGGGCCTGTACCTTGGCCAGCTTCGTTTGAGTAAATTCCACGCTTAACTCCCCATGAAATAGCCATACCAATAATTCCGCCAAATGCCTGCTCAAGACCAAATGCTGACTTTAAGATTAGCATGAATATTGATGGAAGAGCAGTAATGTTTAGTGTGATAATAACAAGTGCCACTGCAATATATGCAAACGCCATGAATGGAACCACAAGTTCGGCAACACGTCCTATTCGTTTAACACCTCCAAACACAATTGCGGCTAAAACGACTACAAGACCAATTCCTGTTACTAATGGACTTATACCAAAGGCGTTCTCCAATCCGGACGCAATTGAGTTGGATTGCACACCTGGGAGTAGAACACCCATTGCGAAGACCGTAGCAACTGCGAAGAGCATTGCGTACCATTTGACACCCATACCCTTTTCAATATAGTATGCGGGGCCACCTCGATATTCTCCGTGTTGTTCAACTTTATAGATCTGTGCAAGAGCAGATTCTACATATGCGGACCCTGCACCCAAAAATGCGATCATCCACATCCAGAATATTGCTCCTGGACCACCAAGAGCTATGGCAGTTGCAACTCCAGCTATGTTACCAGTTCCGACACGACCGGATACAGAAACAGCCAAGGCTTGAAAAGATGAGATACCTTGATCGGATGATTCCCCTTTAAACAGCAGTCGGACCATTTCGCCCCAATGTCTAACCTGCATAAAACGGGTTTTTAGGCTAAACCAAACCCCTACACCAAGGCTTAGAATGATCAGTGCCTGACTCCAAACGATGTTGTTTAAAAAACCAACAATTTGTTCCATGTGTTATTCCCCCTTAGAATATAGTAGACAGTAGAATTGTATATAAGTGCATGTTGCCTGTCGATGATTATATCAGCAAAGAAGATGCCAAATTTTGAAATTCTCAAATTTATATCAAAATTGTCGTAAAAGTTTGATCAGGTTTCGAAATGTTTCGATGTGTGTGAATAACGTTTGAATTCGTTGTGCAAATATGCGTGTCGTACTAATAATATGGAACTATAAAGACGAGTAAATGTCCAGAGGTGGGAAAATTTCTTCCACGCGCTGGGCAAAAAAGTGCTCAAAGTTTATTCTGTCTTGGAAATTCCATACTCATTAATTTTGTTGAAAAGCTGTCTACGACTGATTCCTAGCCGCTTTGCAGTTTGGGTCATGTTGTAGTCCGTCTTTTGTAAAGCCTTGATAATAAATGTCTTTTCCTGTTGAGCCCGAAAGCCTTTTAAAGTTAGGGATTCATCTACTTTTGTGGCCTCATAGGTACTGGTTGTTCCCTTACTAATGTCAGATAGTCGTAAGACGTCGTCTGGTGCCAGAACCACTAGTCGTTCTATCATGTTTTTTAGCTCTCGTATATTACCTGGATAATCATAGGTTAATAGATAAGCCATCAAAGAGTCATCAACATGTGTGATCCGTCGTTTCATGTCCTTTTGCGACTGGGTAATGAAAAAGTGAATCAGGTTCTCGAGGTCTTCTCTCCGGGCCCTTAAGGGAGGAATTTCAACGGTTATGGTGGACACTCGGTAGTAAAAATCCTCACGAAATTCTCCCCTGGCGACCATGCTTTTTAGGTTCTGATGAGTCGCTGAAATTAAGCGAAAATCAACGGGTATACTTTGGTGAGAGCCCAGTCGTTCAACGGTTCGAGACTCGAAGCTTCTAAGCAACTTGACTTGGGTGGACGGTGACATATCACCGATCTCATCCAAAAATAGGGTCCCGTTATGGGCACCTTCAAAACGTCCAATTCGTCGCTCAGTGGCACCAGTAAAGGCCCCTTTTTCGTGGCCAAATAGTTCAGATTCCAACAAGGTATCGGATAGGGCATGGCAATTAACGGGTATGAAATTTTTTTCCCACCTGGGGCTATGTTGATGAATATAGGAGGCAATCACTTCCTTGCCAACGCCGGATTCACCCAAGAGAAGTATATTGGCACTACTTGAGGCAGCAGCTTTGGCGATACGCAATGTTTCCTGAAACTGAGGGTTCTTTGTTTCCAACAGATAGGGAGGGTAGGGTTGATCACCCATGAGGGCGTATTTTTGCTTGAGGGATGTGATTTCCATCAGCTTGCTGATTTCCAGGAGAAGTTCATCGGGATCATGGGACTTAATAAAGTAGCTAAAGGCACCTTTCTTCATAGCCTCAACTGCATTTTTTACTGACCCATAACCAGTCACCAAAATCACTTCGATGTCTGGATAGCGTTCTTTAGTGGTCTCAAGCAAACCTAGGCCATCCATGCCACCCATGATCAAGTCACTTAGAACTAGGTGGTAGTGCTTTTTACTGAGCATGGCCAGGGCTTTTTCAGCATGATCAGCAGTGTCCACTTGAAATCCTTCATCTTTGAGGATCATTTGAAGAACGTCCCTATACTGGGCCTCGTCATCCACTACCAATATACGAAAGGTCTCAGGGGTCATTGTCATCCAGGTACTCCTTCATCGTCGTCTTTTGTGGGGGGGAGGTCAATGTAAAAAGTCGTCCCTGCACCCAACTGGCTTTCCACTCTGAGTTCACCACCCAGCTTTTGCACCTCATTATATGCAATATAGAGGCCAAGTCCAGTTCCCTTACCAGGGTCCTTGGTGGTGAAGAAGGGGTTGAAAATCTGATCCATCTGCTGGTCATCCATACCAGCACCGGTGTCCTGACAGAAGATTTCCAGGCCATTGCTGGTTGCCCGGGCCCCCAGGGTCAAGTGCCCCCCATCTTCCATAGCGTCTATGGCATTGTTGATCAAGTTGATCAAAATGAGTTTCAATGATTCCTCTGGGATATTCCTTTGTAGGGCGACATCACACTCAATTCTGTAGATTACGTCTCTCTTCTCCATGACCTTGTGGTTGAGTTCAATCATGTCTTTAAAGAAACCGAACAAGTGGATCATTCGATTTTGATTGTCACTCATACGACTAAAGTTGAGGAGGTTGTCTATAATGCTGCTGGCCTGTTCCACAGAGCTTTCAATCTGGTTAAAGGACTTGTGGAGCAGGGGGTCTGCTTGGTCCTTTTGCTGTCGTTTGAGGAGGTAGACATAGTTTCGTATAATGCCTAGTGGGTTCCTGATTTCATGGGCTACACCCGTTGCCAACTGTCCTATAGCAGCCATCTTGTTCTCCTGTAACATCTGTTTTTGGACAATCCGTAGTTCCGTGATGTCTTCTACCATTAGAAGCAAACGCTGGAGCGCATCTTCTGTGGACTGAAGGGGAAAAGTGGTCACCTCATAGGTCAGATGGTCGTAGTCATAGGATTTTTTGATGGACCGGTTGTCTTCAAATGCCTGTTGAATGATCCCCCTGTCCTCAATGAAGGTCATGAGGTCGCCCAAATGGCCTAGAGGTTGGTCAATCAGTTCTTCAGAGGACTTGCTAACAAACTGACAAACGGCCTGGTTGACTGAGGAAATGGTACGGTCGTGTTTGACCACCATCATGAGGTGGGTCAGGCTATCGAAGGTGATCTGGAGGTCGTTTTTGCTGTCGTTGAGTTCCTCTGTCTGCCGGTCAACTTCGTCTTTTAGTTTTTTGTTCCATGAGAGAAAGAGGAAGAGGGCTAGGCCGGAGAGGACCACAAAAAATACAACGATCAGGGCGATTTTATCCTCATTGCCAGTGGAGTTGGTGATGGGCGTAGATATCCCAAACCACTTTTGCTGGATTTGTTCCATGAGGTTCCTGCGGTTGACCGCATAGATGCCCTTGTTGATGATACTCAGTAGGGTCTTTTGCCCCTTGGGAACACTGAAAACCGACTCCAGTTCGTAGAGGGGTTCACCCAAAATGATAAAGTCGTCCTTCATATCAAATTCTTGCATGAGCCAAATGAGAACCGGTTCGTCACCAGCAGCTG
>CAYFHQ010000075.1:0-19099 GCA_964342805.1 uncultured Peptostreptococcaceae bacterium
GCAACCATCTTGGCCCAGGGGGTAGGCTTCTTTATTTTGGCAGGCTACTACCTAAGAAACAGGGGACCCGTTCGGTTCAACACGGCCTTTATCAGGCCCCAGTGGCACCAGGTCAAAAGATTGCTTTCCATTGGCCTGCCCTCCTACTTTGTGACCGTCGGCACAGGGATTTCCCTCATGGTCTTGAACTCTTTTTTAAGCCGTTACGGGGGAATAGGTGCTGTGGCGTCCATAGGTGCCATTGGTAGCCTCATGGCCTTCTTTAACATTCCTGTCCTTGGTATTCAAAATGGTATCCAGCCCATTATTGGCTACAACCATGGGGGTGGGCATGTGGAAAGGGTAAGACAAACGGTATTTCAGTCTATTATGATTACCTTTGCCACCGGCGTTCTTCTATTTGTGGTCATCCGCCTACAAGCAGGGAATCTGATTGGCCTCTTTATGGACAACAACCCAACCTACCTGGATCAGGGCCGTGAAGGTCTGCTGATCTACTCCCTCTTGATCCCCTTCACACCCATGATTAATATTGCAGTGGCCTATCTGCAGGCCATTGAACGGCCTCTCCAATCTACTTTGGTATCCTTGTCCAAACATGTGCTTGTCCTGGTCCCTGCTGTACTGGTATTTTCCAATCACTTTGGCTTAGAAGGGATCTGGTATGCGGTCCCCTTTGCCGACGGGGTTTCTATTTTGATTGCCTTGGCCTTGATGTTGGGCCAGAACACCATCGACCAGCCACGGCCCCTTATGGAGGAAGGCTAGGATGATAACAGGTGATGACAAAAATGAATGGTAGCAAAAAGAGTGGTCAACCTCGTCTTCTTGGACTGGTTTGACCACTCTTACTATTTCATTGGTTTGCAATTATCCGTAAATGTGCTGCTTTCCTATAATGTGCTTCTTTCCTACGCTTTACACCACACTATTGCATAAGTGAAGCTAGGCATCATCTCCACCCATTACAAGCCGCTCTTACGTTCCTGCTTATGGGCATACATGCGCTTGTCCGCATTTTCGATCAACTGGTCAATGGTCATGTTTTCCGTCAAAGACTCAACCCCATAGCTAAAGCGGAGCTTGAGAGGCTCTTCAAACGTTTGGTTGAAGTCCACCAGTTCCCGCTCCATCTGAGCCATAAAGCCAGTAGCCTTCACATTGTTTGCACCTGGGATAACCAAAAGAAACTCGTCTCCCCCCATTCGAATGAGGAAGTCCTCGCCTGCCTTGTTACGATTGATAAAGGTAACCAGGGCTATTATCAACTGGTCTCCATACAAGTGACCGTACTCGTCGTTGACCTTTTTCAGGCCGTCCAGGTCGATAAAGACTACCGAAGTGGTCTGTCATGTTTTCTCCACCTTGTCCAGAATCATGGAAAGGGCATTATAACCCGCTCGACGGTTGAAAACACCTGTCATTTCGTCCGTTGCTGCATGCTTTTTCACTTCCATGTGCATGGACTCAATCTCCGTGAGCATGGCGTTAATACCATTGGACAGCTGACCAATTTCGTCAGTCCCCTCTACTCCTACCCGGTCCTGGGTCTCCTTGGACATGGTGATCTGGTCCACTTGACGGTTAAGAGACTCCACCCGGTCTATAATGGTCTTTTTAATGGAAAACATAACGATCACCAGAAAAATTTCCAGCGAAACCAGAACCATAAGGATGGTTTCTATTTTTTGTTTTTGTCCCAACTCATAAATGTCACTGGACAGGCCCAGGGTCAAGCAGTAGTCTTGATTGGAGTTGATCAAAGGCAGACAAATGGACGTAGTCGATTGGTTTTCAAACTGCCTGTAGACTGCTGAATCTGGTACTTGTCATTGTTTGACGTCAGTACCTTTGTTGCCCCCTCAGGAAGCCCACTGGTGTCATGAACTCCGGCAGCCGAGATATCAATACCAATTCACTGGGACAAGGAATCCAGATAGTCTTGGTCTAAATAAGAGGCAAAGATCATGCGACCATTGGTTGTGACGGTGTCGTCGTTATCGGTAATGTCATAGGTTGAGGAATAAAGTAGGTCTTCTCCATGTTGAATAATGCCGGGCTGGTCCTTAAAGGCAAAAAAGAGGTCCCCATGGGCCTGGATGACTGGACTTAAGACCCCTGTCTCATGGTCATACTGTTTTTGGTATAAGGCCTTGCCCGCTTCATCATAGACAAGAATAAAGTCAATATTGAAGTCTGTGTATATGGCCTGGGGCAAGTTTTCCTCTTCATAGTTGTCATAGTCACCTCGGATATAGTCTAAGGTGAACTCCCAGTGGGCATAGTCAATCAAGAGCGCATCGATCTTAACAAAGTCCGATTTTAGGATCTCCATGATGTTTTCCACTTGGTCCACATGGACGTCCTCTTCTACAACGAGGAAGTTATTCTCCGTTACCACACTCAGTATTAAAAACGTGGTGATGGAACTGACGAGTATAAATAAGGTGAAAATAATAGTAAGTTTTGCACTGAGTTTCATGAAGTTCCTCCCTTTCGTTATACTATATCTAATTAATATACATTTTGAAACACGCTGAATCAGGGGATTGAGCCAGTTTCATCCTGATCTAGTGATATAATGGATATAAGTATACGAAGAAAAAAACGGAGGTCACCATGGACGCAGTGAAAATGATCAATACCATTGAGGACTTACACACCCTTTTTGGATACCAAGGACCCCATAACGCCTATATCACACTCATTAATTTATATGAGACCCATATACAAGAGGAGTTGAGGAGCACCAAGTTTTCTTTGAACCTCTATACCATTACCATGAAGAAAAACAAGGACTGCTGGCTCAAGTACGGACGCCAAGTCTACGACTTCAGTGCAGGCAGCCTCCTCTTTACATCGCCAGGCCAGGTCCTCCTCTTAGAGTCAATTTACAAGGACCTCCAGTGTGAGGGCTGGATGTTGTGTTTTCACCCCGACCTCATTCGTAACACCCACATAGAAAAGAAAATGGATGACTACACCTACTTTTCCTATGACACCTTTGAAGCCCTCCACCTATCCAACGATGAAACCAGGGTGATTGACGATGTCGTGGACAAGATCAGCCAAGAGTACACCCTGGCAGAGGACGTTTTCAGTGCACCCATTCTCCTGTCCTATATAGAGGTCTTACTCAGTTATTCCAGTCGTTTTTATGGTCGCCAATTTGAAACCCGGATGAAGGCGGACCCAGACTACCTGGTTCGTTTGGAGCACTTGTTGAAAGAGGCCTTTGCTTCTGGGGAGCAGCCCCCTCATATTCCAACTGTCAAAGACCTTGCCCGTCAACTGGGCTACTCCCCCAACTACCTGAGTGATATGCTGAGGAAAGAAACCGGCCAAACGGCCTCAGAGCACATCCAACGGTTTATGTTGGATAGGGCCAAAAGCCTACTGGCGGATAAAACCCTGACCATTAATGAAATCAGTTACCTCCTTGGGTTTGAACAGCAGGCTAACTTTTCTAAGTTTTTCAAGGGCAAGGAAGGGGTTTCGCCCAGTCAGTTTAGACGACAGCAAAACGCATAGAATGTAACTTAACAATAAGTAACCCCCCCCCTGCTAAGGCGCAGCGATTCATGCCTTAGAAGAGTGGGGTTTATTTGTAAATATCTTTCCTATGTCCTATTTCAACAACTGTTATGATCACACGATCATCTTCAATTTTAGCAAGGATTCTGTAGTTTCCAACACGATACCTCCACTTATCCCTTAAACTGCCCTGGAGTGCCTTCCCCTGTACTCTTGGATCAGTGCAGTCTACCAAGTGCTTCTCAATAAATGAAAGAATAAAGGTCGCAGTTTGCTTATCCATCTTCTTTAACTGCTTAAGGGCTGTACGTGTGTATTCTACTGCGTACTTCATAGACCCAGTTCTTTCTTAAGGTCCTCATGGCCTATACGTTCCTGGTCCTTTTCCTCTGCCCATACCTTGTCAAAGAGAGTCACATCATACTCGTCTTCAATTTTCTCAAGGACTGCTTCGCGAATGAAAGACGACAAATCCTTCCCATGTATTTCTGCAAATTTCCGTATTAAAGCATCATCTCTATCATTTAAACGCAAGGAAACTGTACTCATTATGGCTCACTCCATTCGTGTATTACACCGTATTACTAATCTCATTATACCACACACCCGTCCCTAGACACCAGTAATCCGGCAAAAACCTTCAGGGATTGGGCAATAGTTCTAGCATTCTATAGGGCCTATACTGGTCACAAGAGGGAGTCAAGTCAAAGAAAGAGAGGCAACCTATGAAAACGTTTAAGGATAAAGTCATTGTCATTACCGGTGGTGCCACAGAGATTGGCTTTGCCTTTGCCAAGGCCATGGGTCAAGAAGGCGGAAAAATTGTCCTGGCCTCCAGGCGACTGGAAAAGGTCCAGGAAGCGGTAAATATCCTTCGTAGTGTAGGCATTGAAGCCAGCGGGACCACCTGTGACGTGAGTAAGCGGGACCAGGTAATTGAGCTGAAAGCCTTTGCCAACGAAAGCTACGGCCGGGTAGACGTCCTCCTCAACAGTGCTGGGGTCAGCCAACAACAAGCGCCTATTGTCGGTACGGACATGTCTGTCTACCAAGACTTGTTCGCCATTAATTATTTTGGCGTCATCCATTGTATCCAGGTCTTCAGTGAGGACCTCCTCCAAGCCGATGCGCCCGCTGCCATCTACAATGTAGGGTCTGAAAACAGTTTGTTTTCCGGAGTCCCCATGGCTTCGGCCTACATCTCCACAAAGCATGCCCTCCACGCCCTGACGGTGTCCCTGTTGGAAGAAGCTCCATCCCACCTGTCGGTCTCCTTGATTGTGCCCGGTCTGGTTCAGTCTGAACTGTCCTCAGGCTTTTTAAAGGGTATGGAAGTGGACCGCTTTGTAGGGGTGATCATGAACCAACTGAAAGAAGAGCAATTTTACTGTGTGTCCCATGCCTACAACCAAGTGCGGATTAATGAGCGATATGAGGCCCTCAACACTGCCTACAACACCTTTGCCCGGCGGTATGAAAATGACGCTGAATTTGATGTTAGAAGCCAATTGGACAAGTTAATGCAGAAAAAGGAGAATAACAATGAGTAAAAAAGTGATTATTGTAACAGGAGCGAGCTCCGGTTTTGGTAAGGATACAGTAAAGAAGTTTCTTAAGGAAGGCAACGTCGTTTATGCCGGTGCCCGGCGAACAGAAAAAATGAAAGACATTGGCAAGATGGGGGCAAAGGTCCTCAAGTTAGACGTAACCAGTGATGACAGTGTCAACACCTTCATCGAAACCATCCTAGAGGAAGAAGGTCGGATTGATGGTCTGGTGAACAATGCCGGCTACGGGGCCTACGGCATGGTCGAAGCCGTGTCCCTGGAAGACGCCCAGCGTCAGTATGACGTAAATGTCTTTGGGGCAGCGAGAATGACCAAGGCCGTCCTCCCCCATATGCGCAGGCGCAAGACAGGAACCATTGTGAATATCTCCTCCATTGCAGGACGACTGACAACACCCATGTGCGCTTGGTACTCCTCTTCCAAGTTTGCCCTGGAAGCCTATAGCGACGCCCTACGACGTGAGGTGAAAAAGTTTGGTACTAATGTGGTCCTAGTTGAGCCCGGTGCCATGGACACTGGCTTCTATGACGTTGCAGAAAAGAAGGTACTGGCTATCCCCCACCCCAAGGAGTATGAGGCTTCAGTTCGGACCTTCCTTGACGCCATGAAGAAGGCCTATGCCAACCCACCGAGTACAGCAAAGGTGGTGGGTGTCATTGTCAATGCAGTCAATGAAAAGAAACCCAAGGCCCGCTACACCGTTGGTAGCGATGCCAAAATGGGGGCCATGATGGCTAAACTTCCAGATAAAATGCAAGACGCTCTTTTGATTCAGATGTATTCATAAGCCTAACCCACTGGTTGCCTTTTCATTTAGGTTCCAGTGGGTTTCATGAATTAATCCGCCTAAATCCCCCCACCCAATTTACAGATCGATCAATACCATGTACAATAGCATTATAATAAAATTGTAAGGCTTGAAATTTTTTAATAAGCCGGAAAACTACTAAAAAAATTTCAACAAAAGTTTGAGGAGGCGTACATGGAGAAAGTCAAAATTCTACATGAGTACTGTAAAAGCTGTAAACTCTGTATCGACATTTGTCCAAAGCAAATTTTAGAGATTGGCGACAAGGCCAATAAAAAAGGTTACTTTGCTGCAGTCTGTACGGACCAAAGCAAGTGCATTAGCTGTGCGCTATGTGCCACTGTCTGTCCTGACGTAGCCATCGAAGTGTACAGAGAAAAGCGCTAGGGGGTACTCATGAAACCAGAAAAAATTCTTTTAAAAGGTAATGAAATCATTGGTGAAGCGGCTATCCGTTCTGATTGTAAGCTATTCTTTGGCTACCCAATCACACCGTCAACAGAAGTTGTAGAGTACCTATCTGGTCAGTTCCCTAAGCGTGGTGGTGACCTGGTTCAGGCGGAAGACGAAATCGGCGCAATCAACATGTGCTACGGTGCTGCTTGTACAGGCAACCGTGTTATGACGGCTTCTTCTAGCCCGGGTGTCAGCCTCAAGCAGGAAGGTATTTCCTACGCTGCTGCGGTTGAACTTCCAATGGTTGTAGTAAACGTTAACCGGTGTGGTCCTGGTCTAGGCGGCCTGGGTCCAGCTCAGTCTGACTACTACCAGTCTACTCGTGGTGGTGGCCATGGTGACTACCGTACAATCGTACTTGCGCCTTCCAAAGCACAGGATCTTTACGATTTCACCATGCTAGCCTTTGACCTGGCTGACAAACACCGTAACCCAGTTATCCTACACACAGACGGTTTCCTGGGTCAGACCATGGAGCCTGTTCTTCTAAAAGAGCGTCCAGAACCACCTAAGACGGACCGAAGCTGGGTTGTAGATGGTGCCAAGGGCCGTGAAAAACGCGTTCTAGCAAGCTACTCCCTAACCAATGAAATTGGTGAAGCAAACAACCTGAAATGGGAAGCAAAATACAAGCACATTGAAGACACTGAGCAGCGTTGGGAAGAGTTCCACACAGAAGACGCTGACTACCTACTTGTAAGCTACGGTACAACGGGTCGTATTTGTAAGTCCACTGTTCTTAATGCCCGTAAGGCTGGCATTAAGCTGGGTCTAATCCGTCCGATTACCCTATGGCCTTTCCCTAAGAAGGCGTTCGCTCCTCATATCGATCGTGTCAAAGGACTTCTTACGGTTGAGCTAAACACAGGTCAAATGATCGAAGACGTGAAGCTAGCAGTAGAATGTAAGAAGCCAGTTGAGCTTTTCCGCCGTCAGGGTGGTATGCTGCCTACGGAACACGAAATTCTGGACGACCTAGTGTCTAAGTTCAACCTAACGATTGAGGAGGCCTAAGCATGAGTAAAGAAATGCAGCAAATCTTTGGCCGAAGTGCGGGTCTAACTGACGTTCCGTTTTCCTTCTGCCCAGGTTGTACCCACGGTACAATCATGCGTTTGATCGCAGAAGTTCTTGAAGAACTTGAAATCATTGAAAATACAATTGGTATTTCTCCAGTTGGTTGTGCTGGTTTTAGCCAGGACTTCTTCAGCTGTGACTTTGTTGGTGCGGCTCACGGTCGTGCCCAAGCGGTTGGTATTGGTGTTAAGCGTTCTCTACCGGACCGTATGGTCTTCACTTACCAGGGTGACGGCGATATCGCTGCCATCGGCACCCAGCACGCAATCCACTCTGCTGCCCGTGGTGAAAACATTACGTCCATTATGGTAAACAACGCAATCTTTGGTATGACTGGTGGCCAAATGGCACCAACTACCCTAGACGGCATGAGAACAGCAACAAGCCCTTACGGTAAAAACACAGGAACAGACGGTTTCCCAATCGACATGCCTCGTCTACTGGCTAACCTTCCAGGTGCCGTATTCGTTGCAGCTGTTTCCGTAGATTCTCCAAAGGAAATCGCAAAAGCGAAAAAAGCAATCAAAAAAGCATTCCAAGTTCAAATGGCTGGTCTTGGCTTCGCATTTGTTAGTGTTCTTTCCACTTGTCCAACAAACTGGGGCATGGACCCGGTGAACAGTCTAAAGTGGCTACGTGAGAACATGACACCGGTATACCAAATGGGTATTCTGAAAGAAACTGAGGAGGTAGCAAAGCTATGATGGATAAAGTAATTATCGCCGGATTTGGCGGCCAGGGGGTTATGTTCCTTGGTAAGGTACTTGCTTATACAGGTATGGACTCCGACCTGGATCTTTGCTGGATTCCTTCTTACGGTCCAGAAATGCGTGGTGGTACAGCCAACTGTTCCGTTATTCTTTCTGACGAAGAGATCCACTCTCCAGTAATCGACTTGGCAGATGCGGCAATCGTTATGAACATGCCTGCATACGAAAAGTTTGCTCCTCGCGTTCGCCCAGGTGGCGTATTGATCGTGAACTCTTCCCTTGCCAACATCGAAAACCCAAGAGAAGACATTACTGTGGTGAAGGTTCCTGCAACAGACATTGCCAATGAGCTAGGTGCAACAAACATTGGTAACATGGTTTGCCTGGGTGCCCTTCTACCCCACCTATCTTTGGTGGACACAGCCAAGATTGAAAAGGTAATGACAAAACTTACAGCCAAGCGACCTGAAATGCTAGAAGTCAACATGACAGCTATCGCTCGTGGACAAGCCGTATAAGTTCAAAACAAAACAAATCCTCCAAAGCGCATCGAGTGAAAACTCTTGCCTTTGGAGGATTTTTATTTGGGTCGAAAACTAAGTTTATTTTGCTATTAACCTATCTACGAAGCATACTAGCCTATTCCATGATCCAGTCTGCAATGTCCTCAATTACCTGGTCAGACACTGTGTTCTTCTGGAAGTAGTCCATATTGGAGGGTACCCCTTCCCCTGGCATCATGAGGTGGTTGAGCTTGGGGTAGGACTTGAAGGTCCAGTTGCCCGCTCCAGTAAAGGTGTCCTGCCAAAGGGCAAAGTCTTCCAGGGTCACTTGGTAGTCCCGCTCCCCTTGTAGAACAAGAACCTTTTCACCTATGGCCTCTGCTTGTTTTAGGGGATCATAAGCCTCTAGAAAGGCCCAGTAGGCTGGCCAGAGTCCCATGGCGGTTTCCCCGTCTTTCAGTTGGTCAAGGGCCTTGATCTTATCCACTTCTACTAAGGTCTGGTCCAGGTGGGTTTGTTCTTCTGCAGTCACTTGACCATCCAGGTTGACCAGGTAGGTCACCTGCTCAGTAATCAAGTCTTCCAAGGGCCGAACATTCCCTGCCATAATAATGTAGCCCTTGGCACTGGACGCCTCGGCAATCAGAGGAATAGCATGGCCACCTAAGCTGTGACCTAGAACATAGACTTGGTCAGGGCTAACGCCCTCTAGACCCGCTACTAGCTTGGAAGCAGCCACAGCATCATGAACCGTTTCCTCCATGAGGGTCAGGTCTTGATCGGCCATGAGGGCTTCCGGATAGACAAAGCTCCGTTTGTCATATCGGTAGGACCCAATTCCCTTAGCAGCAAGGCCGTGGGCCAGGTCCCGAAAGGGTTTGTTTTCTAGGATGGTTTCGTCCTTGTCAGAGGCACCAGATCCATGAACCAGGATAACTACTGGATAAGTTCCGTCACCTGCCGGTAGAGTAAGCAATCCCGGGAGTGGGTCACCATTGCCTGTCAGGGGCGTATCGATTTCCACAAAGGTAGTTGGATCAACCGTTGACGTGCTCTCTGTGGCCGGTGCGTAAGGGGCTACGTTAACGCCTGCAATCTGGTTGTCTTCGTTGAAGACTAAGTTAAAGTTGTAAGAAGCCTGCTCAAAAACAGTGGGAGTGGAAAAGACCACAAACTCGCCCTGTTCTGTTCGGATACTGGATTCCTGGGACACAGCCTTCCCTGTTTTTAGTTCCACAAAAAGGTCTTCCATGGAGGTTTTCTCTAGGAACTTGATCATGTCTTTGGAATAGACAAAGTCTGTCTCAAGGGCCTGATAGTCTCCTGCCAACAGAAGTTCATGAAAGGCTGTGTTGACTAACTCAGGTGACCGTGTTTCCACTCCAGTGTTTTCAAGTTTGTTGCCAGTAGCACTGCAGCCTGCCAGCACCAAGACCATTAATATAATTAGTATTTTTTTCATAACGTCCTCCTATACAAAGACCAGCATGACAATTATGAAGATGACAAGACCGGCCAGCATGGCCCAAGACTGCCACCGGGCAAAGTTCAAGGTCCAGCCTACGCCTACTCGCTTGCCCACAAAGATGGCTGGGTCATTGGCATTCACATAAAACATGCCCCACTTCCACAGGTTATCCTCGTCACGGACAAGGTCTTCCGACTCGGCGTCAAGCAGTCGACTGCCGTCTTGACCATACTTCAGACTTGCCCCAATCAAGACCAGGGCTGGTATGAAGGTCAACAGGAGAATGACGGCAGTCACAAGGCCTGCGTCTTCCATTAGACCAATGGTCATCAGTAAACTCATGTAAAGAGTAATGCCAACGCCAATACCCAAGAAGTATAGAATGATCGATAGAACATACCTGAAACTCACATTAGCTTGAATGGAAGCCTCTACCTGGTTGGGGTTGAGGTTCTGTTTGGCCTTGCGGATCATCAGCTGAACCCCTGTGAGGAGGGCCATCATAAAGACCTGGAGGCCAACCATATACATCATGGCTCTCCCCTTTGGCATAAGGGTCGCCTGGCCACCAGTGGAATTGGCCTGGACATTGACCATGTCTGGCAAGCTATCAAAGTGGTACAAGGCAGTTGCTGCTGTCACTAGAATAATAGCCACATAGCCCAGGTACCAAACCGGTGACACCGTTAGCCTTCTTTTGCGGAAGGTGGTGTCAATGACCATGCTTTTCTTTGTTGCCACCCAGCCCTTTTCAGCCTTCAGGGCCTTGACCTGACGGTGGGACCGCAGGTAGACCATGGTGTACAAGACAAGGGACCCAAACAACAAGACCATAAATAGGTTGACATTGTTGCCAAAGACCACTTGCAGGCCCATGATCATGCCCCCTAGGCCACAGTTTATGGCATAAAACTGCTTTCGAATGGCCCGGCTTTCGGGTTCTGACTTGGCTTTGGGTGGAACGTTAATGCCAAACTCCACATCATTTCCTGAAATTCTAGGAACCATAATCAAGGAACCCAGCATGAGTACATGTATAAACACATAGAGTAGTGTATCCATTATGAACCTCCTTTGGTGTCCTCAATGATCTGTTGAATCATGTCATTCAGGACGTCTTGGCCCAGCCCTCTGGCCAAGGACTCCACCACCAAAACTTCCAGTTGCTCTTTTAAACCGGCCTCGTATTGAACCGTCGCCTTGTAAGCTTCCTTATGGTTGACTATTACACCTTTTCTGCGGTTAACAACCAAAAATCCATCTGCCTTAAGGGCATTGTAGGCCTTGTTGACGGTGTGTAAATTGACACCAATGTCAGACGCTAAAGACCGTACCGATGGGAGCTCGTCTCCTTCACTCAGTTGCCCCATGGCTATGGCCTTTACAATCTGATTGCAAATCTGCGAATAGATGGGGGTCTCTGAGTTCATATCTAAAGAGAGCAGCATATGAACCTCCTTTGTAATACCTGTTATACTTGAACTATAACAAGCAAATTGATTTCTGTCAAGATTGGTAAAAAAATAACTTCGGCCCTTTATTCTTGGTTCACATAAATGAGCACAGTTCACGCAAGTGCCACTTGCATTAATGCCATACTCATACTATACTGGCACTAACATAGGAATCCCTATCAGACGAAAGGAGCATGTATGGAAACCCGAAAAGCATGGATTTCAGTCAACGAAAAAGCAATGGAAGCCATTGAGGACACTGGGCACTACAAGATCGACAAGGCCTACCTCCACCATAAGTATGAGGACAACGCAGACATTTACCTCCACATTTTTGATTGGTATGCAGGGGAAGCGTCCAAAATTGCCCCACTACCTGACGGTTGCCACTACCCCATTGTTGTGTCCATTGACCCAAAGCAGAAAATGTCCCTGAAACAAGGACACGTGCTCCTTGAGTTGAACATTCCCACCAAAGACCTCATTGTTACAGATGCGGCCAAATGGGACTACATTTTAAACTATTGGTATCTGCCCTTGGACGAGGATGACTTAAGGGCCTACAAAACAGAGCTGAAGGACCGGGGCATTCACAACCAGGCTTTGATGTATATGGGCCAATTTCACCCCCAGTTAAAGCAACGGGTGACTGACAGTTGGTCCCGTGTTTTTGATAATCAGAACCTCATGTCAGACCATCAGCGGGTTACGGTTTGGGAAGTCCGTAAAGAATGGATTGTTTCTACATCAAGACCACATAAAAATCTTCTTTAACACAATAACGCCCCATGCTTCAAAATATGAAGCATGGGGCGTTTATTCATTGAATCTAACTATGGCTTATGTTGCCATGTCTGCCTGGGTGACAACCTGCGCCTTATGGACCTTCAAATACCTACGCAACATCCAACCACTATAAACCGCAGTCACAGCCTCCGCAAAGACCACCGTTCCCCAAATTCCTTTCACCGGGAAGACCATTGGAAGTAGGAACAAGCCTAAGAGTACAAAGACAAATCCACGACTCAGGGCAATAATAGTCGCCTTCTGGGGCTCCTCTACCGACTGGAACAGCATGGCTACAATAGCGTTAAAGGCCATGAGGGGCGGTGCTAGGAAATAGATCCCCATTGCAGAGGAAGCTAAATCGATCAGGGCCTGGTCATTGGTTGTAAAGAGGGACGCCAGGGGTCTGGCACCGGCTATGGTCACAATCAAAATAACCAAACCTGTTGTTATGCCATACTTGAGACCTAAGAAGAGAACTTCTTTCACACGGTCGAACCGTTCTGCCCCATAGTTAAAGCTGACAATAGGCTGGCAGGCCTGGCCAATCCCCACCAAGAGGAAGAGGCCCACAAGACCCACGTTCATGACAATGCCATAGGCTGACACGTGCAGCGGAGTGTACATGTGGAGTAGGACCCAGTTAAAGACGAAGACAGACACAGCCGTAGTGGACTCCACAAAGAAGGTGGGGAGTCCAGTGGTAATGATATTGCTAAAATACCTAAAGTTCACCTGCTTAAAAGATAGCTTGAGCATGCCTTTTCCACTTCCAAAGTGGGTCAAGAGCACAAGGAAGGTAAAGAGTTGGGACAGGCCTGTTGCAAAGGCAGCCCCCTTTACGCCCCATCCGAATATAAAGATAAAAACATAGTCAAGAACCACATTGGTAATGGCTGACCCAATGGTGGCCTTCATGACCAAAGAGGGGTTGGTGTCATTTCGGATAAAGGCTGAAAGGACCCACCACAGGCCATGGAATACGAAGAAAGGCAACATAACGCCCAAGTAGTCAACAGAATACTCGGCCAATGGACCCGATGCGCCCATGAGGGCCACAATTTCTTCCGTAAAGGCCATGCCTAGGCCCACCAGGACCACGATCAAAGAGAAGATCATAACCAAGGATTGACTAAAAATCCCTTGGGCTTCTTCCTTGTTACCCTTGCCCAGCTGGATGGACATAATAGACGAGCCACCAATCCCAATGGTCAGGGCCACCGCCACCGACAAGGAGAAAAAGGGAACTGTAAGGGAGATGGCCCCCAGGCCTTCAGCACCGACACCTACCCCAACAAACATGGCGTCCACCAAGACATATAGGGACTTCACAATCATAGCTGCTATGGCAGGCATTAAATACGTATAGAATGAACTATTTAGTGGATCATTCATGAGATCAATGTTCTTTTTCATTTCTTACCTCTTCATCATTTTTCTTTTGCTTCAACTGGCAACCAACACACGGTCCTATTTCAACCCAATGGCCATGGGTTTTCTCAGATAGGGCTTCATGTCAATTATGGGTGTGCCGTCAATCATGTCAGCCCCCGCAAAATCAATCCGCCTGCCTTCCACATGGCTTACAGTCACCACTGTGATCCCAACACCATTGGGCCGGTCCGGCGACCGGGTGTTGAAGACCCCTGTAGCCTCTGTCCCCTGGCAAGGGACTATGGATAGGTCATAACCCTCTGACTGGTGAAAGTTGAAAACCACTGTGATTTGGTCACCTGGAGATATGCCCTCAATCCCCTTCACAAATTCTTCCTTCATCTCGATGGTCCCTAGACTCTCTTGTGCCACCTGGCCTTGGGAGGGGACGCCCTTTCTACTGTCAAAACGTGTCCTTACAAACCCAATAGGGTTAAAAACTATCTGATCGCTCATAAAAACTCCTTTCCACTTCCTTGTTTGTTGTCAAATTCACTTGAAGTGGCAACATGTCCTTGCTATGTGGTCAGTATAAAGTGTATTCTAACTATACAGTCAAGGAGGAATTTACTATGGAGTTTTCAACAGCCGAAAATTACTTCAAAATCAGTGAGGTTGCCCGGTTGACCAATGTCACCAGGCAGACCCTGATCTTTTATGACAAAAAAGACCTGGTCAAACCTGCCTTTGTGGACACCAACCAGTACCGCTACTATACGGTTGCACAAATTCATTTGATCCAAATCATTAATATGCTCAAGGAATTTGACGTTCCCCTGAAAACCATTAAATTTTACCTCCATAACAAGGACAAGGACCAGCTTATGGACCTCCTGAATTCCGTCCAACAGGACATGGTGACCCGGATTGAACGGACTAAAAACTACTTGCAAATCATTGACCAGAAAAAGGCCCTCCTTCAAAAAAGTATGGAGGACCTCAGTGAGGACCAAGTGATTTTTGAAGACAGGCCAGCCATAGAGGTCCTTACCAGCGAGCGGCTAACAGTGGCAGACCAAGGTGAAGGCCACTTCCAAAAGGCCCATGACTTTGAAAAGAAACTCCACCAGGTGGGCTTGATTGGCCTGGGCCTCAATACCATTGTTGAACAAGACTTTGTTACTCGGGACTACCAAAACCATATTTCCTACTTCTGCGTTCCCCTGAGTAGCCCCCGACGGGACCTCAAGACCCGAATGATCCCAGCTGGCACCTACGCTGTCACCTACCACCACGGCAAGTTCCAGAGTGCCAACAAGGCCTATGTACGATTAATTGACACCATATCATCCAGCGGATACGTCATCGACGGCGACTCCTATGAGACCATCATTTCCAACTTTCTTACAGAGGACGACGACGCTGACTACCGCTTGGAGATTGCTGTTAAAGTGAAAAAAAGTGACTGAATCACATAACCAATGGGGCTAGGGTAAAAAAGTCAAGGTATAAGAAAAGGCAAGGCCAATGCGCATCTTCACATTGGCCTTGCCTAAATTCATTTCATTCTTGTTTTCAATTTGTCCGTCTCCGGTGAGGTCCTACTCTCCAGACACGTCCTCACCCTTGTTGACCTTCTCCACCAAGCGGCGGATCAACTGGGTTGAGTCCAGAAGGGGGGCAACGGACTGGTCCAAGTTCAGGGTTTCGATGACATTGGCTGCAAAGCCGGACATGTCTACCTCTGAGAACCATTTTCGTTGTTTGATCTCCTCAGGTACATAACTCAAGTTGGTTGCAAACACCCGGTCCAAGAGGCCTTCCTCATAATAGAGGTCAAACTTTTCTGGTCCACTGGTAAAGAGGGCAAAGGTCACAGCCACAAAGACTTTATTGGCTCCCCGGCTCTTGAGTTCTTTACAAATATCAAAGACCGACTGGCCTGAGGCGATCATGTCGTCAACAATCAGGACATTACAGCCCTTCACGTCTCGACCTAAATAATCGTGTTGGACAATGGGATTCTTGCCGTCTACCACTTGGGAATGGTCTCGTCTCTTGTAGAAGAGGCCTGTGTCCACGCCCAGGTTGCTGGAATAGTAGAGGGCCCGGTCCATGGCTCCCGTGTCAGGGGAAATGACGACGAAGTTTTCCGCATGGACAATCATGTCCTTTTCTTCCGTTAACAAGGCCTTGATGATCTTATAACTGGGGTGCAGGTTCTCAAAGGAAATGAGGGGCACCGCATTTTGAATGGTTGGGTCGTGGGCGTCAAAGGTAATAATGTCCTTTACACCCAGGCGTTCAAATTCTTGTAGGGCCAGGGCACAGTCCAGGGACTCCCGGCTCTTTCTTCTGTGTTGGCGTGACGCATATAGGAGCGGCAGGATTAATGTAATCCGCCGTGCCTTGCCCGCAATGGCCGACAAGACCCGCTTAATGTCCTGCAAGTGGTCGTCTGGGCTCATGCGGTTCTCAAAACCGAACATCTTGTAGGTACACCCGTAGTTGCCCACGTCACAGAGGATGTAGACGTCCTTGCCACGGATGGACTCCTTAATCACAACTTTTCCTTCCCCATTGGAAAATCGAACTTCATCAATATTGACTAAGTGAGACTCATTTTTTCTCTTTGCAGACAACTTGGTGTCTATGGGTTCTGCAATGTCTTTACAACTCTTCATGGCTATAATCGCCAGGTCGCCATAGGGCAATTTATCGTAGCTCACTTGGTCCTCCCCGATTCTTCTTTAGTATCCTTACCTACCCTATATTCTATGTCCAACCATCCGACAAGACAACACCCTGTGGGCAAAAGTCCATTTGCGGGTATCAATAGCCTATAAGAAAGGAGTTTGTGTAATGAAAATCACGTTGGTTAGTATACCCGTAACGGACCAAAACAAAGCACTGACTTTCTATACAGACGTTCTTGGCTTTGTCAAAAAACATGATATTCCCATCGGCGACGCCCGGTGGTTGACAGTGGTTTCTCCTGAGAATCCCAACGGCCCTGAGTTGCTTCTTGAACCCAATGGTGAATACCCGGCCATGAAAAACCTCAAGGAACAGCTCTACAAGGACCGGATTCCATTTACAGCCTTCCAGGTAGACCGTTTGTCAGAGGAAATTCAAAAATTAGAAAAACAAGGGGTCACCATCGTTCAGCCACCTACAGAAAGCCCCGGTGCCATTGAAGCCATTATCGACGACACCTGCGGCAACTTGATCGCTCTCTACGAGGAAACCGGCACTGTTTTATTGGAATAGACACTAACC
This sequence comes from uncultured Peptostreptococcaceae bacterium, assembly GCA_964342805.1. Classification (GTDB taxonomy): domain Bacteria; phylum Bacillota; class Clostridia; order Peptostreptococcales; family Acidaminobacteraceae; genus CAYFHQ01. Next base: position 17,018 of record CAYFHQ010000075.1, read on the forward strand.
TAGGGGTAACTTACTACCCTACAAGTGCATACTTGTGTAAGTCGATCTCTTTTAATACATTGATAGTAACAAATACAAAAGAGGATCTTACAATGAAATATACTGGAACCACTTATCGGCCACCCTTGGAAGCAAACACACCCCTATTGCAAGTCACCACGGGTTGCGCCCACAATGAATGTACCTTCTGCACCATGTACAAGGACATTCCCTTTACTACAGAACATATGGACCAAATAAAAAAAGACTTAAACGAGTTAAAGATGCGCTTTGGCAAACTTTCACGGATTTTCCTCGTTAATGGGGATGCCTTCGTCTTGAGTACCCGCCGGCTAAGTGCCATAGCAGAGGCCATAATTGAGGTCTTTCCTGACATGGAGACCATTTCCATGTACGCCTCCATTCGCAATATCCGGGACAAGTCTGACCAGGACCTTCTTGCACTCAAAAACCTGAGGATCAATGACCTTTGGGTGGGGCTGGAAACTGGACACGCCGACACCTTGACCTATTTGAACAAGGGCTATAGCCTAGAGGAGGCCTATGGCCAACTGGGTCGTCTCAACCAGGTGGACATCCGCTTCAATGGCATTTTCATGCTGGGCATTGCCGGGACTGGCAAGGGCCAAGCCAATGCCAGGGACACAGCTGCCCTGATAAATGAAACCAAGCCCCAACTGGTTGGCTTTACTTCATTAGGCGTCTTCCCGGGTAGCCAGTTAGAAGTTGACGTGAACAAGGGTCTCTTCACCACGGCAACAGAATTGGAAGTTTTAGAGGAAGAAAAAGCCCTCTTAGAACAGATCACCGTAGAAGGACTCCCCTTCTTCGCCAACCATCCCACCAATGCGGCCAGTGTGTCCGGCATTCTGCCCATGGACCGCAAGGCCATGATCCTGGAGATTGACGAGACCATTGCCATTATGGACCAGGACTTGTTGGAAGGGTCTTATCGGCGGTTTTCTTTGTAGGTGTTGCCGTTTGTTTGCAAAACTTCAACTACGCAGCTATAAAAGGACATCACATTTGGGATGTCCTTTTGTGTTTGCTATGGTATGAATCAACACGAGCTTTCGTCCACTTGTTGATCAAGCTTTTTAAGTGAAAGCTCAAGCGTCCCTAACCCTTGACCAACTTCAACTTCTGGTCCGGGCAAAACTCCTTGGTCTTCAGATCAATGTGTTCCAATTCCATTTCCTCCTCCGGGGCATGTCCGCTCCAGTAGGAGGGTACCTGGTGGGTAAAACCACAGGTTTCACATCTATAAAATACCGTTTCCATGGCTTGTCCTTTCTTCTCTTTAGGGTTTACTTCTTTAAACACGTTTCCCTTAGACTCTTCTGCCTTACGCTCTTTCTCCTTGGGACCACTTGTACATGAGTGTCCGTGTGAGAGACTTTTCCTTTTCTGAAAGTGGTGGAAGTTCTTCAGCAGTAAACCAAGTGGCTTCCTGCAATTCTTCCTGGTCCAGCGTAACCTCAGTTGAACCTTCTACTTCAGCAAAAAATCCTGCTAAGAGTTCTCCCGTAGTTCCCCAGGGTTGGCTGGCAAAGTAAGAGATCTTGCCTATGGATAATCCAACTTCCTCCATGACCTCCCGGCGAACGGCGTCCTCAAAGGACTCACCAATTTCCACAAAGCCTGCAATGAGGGCATAGTGGGCATAGGCCCGGTTGGCATACTTAGTCAAAAGCAATTTGTCTCCATGGTGGACAGCCACAATAACCACAGGGCTGATCTGGGGATACTTGATCAAACCACAGGCCCCACAAGTCTTTGACCGGTTTTCCTTGGAAGAGGCCATGGGCTTTCCACACCGACCACAAAACTGATTGGTTTCATGCCAATGGTGGAGGTGGCAGGCAGTAAAGCCAATAAGACCATACTTTTCGCTGTTGTCGCTAAAGAGTTGCCGCTTGTGCATAAAGGTATATGCCGGCCAATCCACTGGGTCCACTTTTCCTGTGTAGAGGAAGTAGTGGTCTTGGTCCACGGCAAACAAGTACATATAAGCGTCCTTTTCCACTGACGCTTGCCCTTCTATGTCCTGAAAAGTAGGAAAAGCAAGCAGTCCCCCCTCTG
>CAYFHQ010000076.1:0-18352 GCA_964342805.1 uncultured Peptostreptococcaceae bacterium
GCGACCGATTCTTGTGAACCGGTCGCTTTTGTTTTGTCTTTTTCGTTTAAACTAGGACATCAACCCTTAATACTAGGAACTGAATCCTGAGACAAGTGTCTTCCCTTCAGGTTAGAAAACCCTTAGGCTGATGGATCTATAATGGCAGCAAGCCCCTTTTCATGGGCCAGTTGCATAATGATTTTAAACCATTCTGTGTACTGGTCTGGACGTGCTTCCATGTCTACCATCATATCTGAGTAAGCCATCCATTTGACTGCCGCAACCTCAGAAGGCTCAAAGGGAATGTCTTGGCCTCTGAACTCACCCACAAAAACATGGTCCAGTTCATGTTCTGTTAAACCATGGTCCAGCTCTGCCTTGTAGAGAAAATCCATGACTTCCACTACAGGACAGTCGATTCCCAGTTCTTCAACCAGGCGGCGGTGAACGGCTTCTTCAAGACTTTCATTGTTTCTCGGATGAGAGCAACAGGCATTGGTCCATAAGCCTCCCGAGTGATACTTGGATAGGGCCCGTTGTTGTAGTAGGACATTGCCCTTGCCATCGTGGAGATAGACTGAAAACGCCCGGTGAAGGGCCGCTTTTTCATGGGCCTGCATTTTTTCCATCACACCCAAGTCCTTGTCATTTTCGTCCACTAAAATTACATATTCCATGGTTACTCCTTCAAACTGATTTCAGTTTTCGCCTTTAGAATATTGAGACCGCCAAAGAAGAGCAAGAGGGTAATGGCAAAAAACAGGACGTGGTTGAGGAACATACAAAGGACACCAACGCCCAAAAACAGTCCGCCGATCCGCATGTTATACTTTGACGTTTTGCCTTGATAGTCTTCCTTAAAACTTGTCTCTTCATAGGTAACGGTCTGACATAGGGTAGACCACTTGGACACACCTTGCTGGATTTGCAGGCCAGTATAAAAAATGTAGCCACCTGCCAGTAAAAGAACAAAGCCGATCATATGATTTAAAGACATTATTTATCCCCCAATATTTTTTTTGCTTCCATTAGCCGTTGAATTGCTGTGTTTCCAATCAGGGCTGCCATGATCCATGCGATCATATGAGCCTGACTGGACCAAACAATCATTACTGTAAACCCAATAAAGCCTTCCGTTCGTTCCACCATCCCTGTCTGATAACGAAAACTCTTCATGCCAGACTTTTCACTGATGGCTCCAACCGTCAAGAAAATGGTCATGGACAGTAGAATAGCCATCATTAAAACCAAGTAAGGAAGTATGGACCCTCCTGACCGCAAGGCCAAAGCCAGAATAACCGCCATCTCCACCACCCGGTCCAATGTGATATCCAGCAGGGTTCCAAAGGCAGACATCTGTCCTGTCTTTCTAGCCACCGCCCCATCAACTGCATCCAGGCCACCGGAAATCCACAAGACTAGGGCAGCGAAAATGGGTTGATCTCCAAGAATCAGTAGCGCCGAGGCGCATCCGATCAATGAAGCAAAGAGTGTGATGGCATTGGGACTTATCTTGTATTTAACCGCCAAGTCCCGAATAAAGTTGATCACTGGATCAACCCACTTTCTCCCATGGGTGTCTAGCATGGTTATCCTCCCAGGTCGTCAACCTCTACCACAATAAAAAGACCTCTTCTACGAAGAGGTCTTTAACATGCTTGTTAAATCAATGTTTTAGTCAATGTAATTGAGTTGCTTCAGCTGCTTGCGCAGTGGATAACTCACCAAAACTGCAAGGATGACCTTAGCAACATCACCAACCAAGAAAGGCAGCATAGCTGCACCCATTGCCGTTTGCATGTCTAGTCCCAGCACAAAAGCCAACCATGGCGTACCGATTGCATAAACAACCAACATACCGCCTACTGCTGTAGCAATTGCCATACGCGGGATTGACACCTCTTTACCCTTCAGCACAGAGATCACGATGGCTGCAAAGACAAAGGAGATCAGGAAGCCACCTGTTGGACCTGCCAGGACGCCGAAACCTCCTGTACCACCTGCGAACACTGGTAGACCCAGGGCACCGATGATCAGGTAAAGTAGTACGGACAAGCCTGCTTCTTTTGGCTTAAACAAAAGACCGATAACCATGATCATGAATGTCTGCATGGTTACTGGTACTGCCGAAAACGGAATTGGAATTGCAATAAAGGACGCAACGCTGATCAGCGCAGCAAACAATGCAACTAAAATCATTGATTGGAGATTTTGATTTCTCATGTAAACCACCTCTTCATATACACATAATAAGTTCCCATGGAAATCATAGCTCTATTTAATTTTATTGTCAACCAAAATCGTACATAAAGTTAACGTCGCCTAGTCCCATAGCTTATGGGTGATAAAAGCCGCCCCGTAAGGTGTTTTGTCTCCCGTGCGAATAATGAACTGGGCGTTTTTGAGTACCACTTTAAATTGTCTGTAGGACAATGGCCGCTTTTGGTCTTCTGTAAACCAGGCCGTGAGGGTTCCCTCGTCCATTTCCTCTGGAAGGGTTACACTGCCAACTGTGAGCATACTGGCTACCGCTTTTGCAACCTGGTCAATGGTCGGTACACCTTCCGTTACACTCAAATCTAAATGGGGTACTTCCAGTGGCAGTGGAAAATCAAATCCCACAACTGCAATGGCCTGGTCGTCACCCAGTGTAGACACTACTTTCAGTATTTCTCCGTTTATGATCATATTATTCCCTCCATGGATACTATAGTATCATATATGGCCCCCTTTGATGATGTGAGAAATCTACAATCTATTGGCATTTGTCCCCGCCACTTCCTTCTGATCGTTTGGCAAGCATTAGGCTGGCTGTCAATCTCCTCCAAACCCTTGAAAATGCGACACTTTATTAATGACTTTTCCTCATTTTTCTGAGGTCAAAGATTGACCTTAGTGTACTTTTTTGATAGACTTTTCACAAAGGAACTTGTCCACGTGCTGCGGCATTTGGCTGAGTTCATATGCAAGCCGCCCCTGCAGGAGAAGATCAGTCTGATCTGGAAGGGCTACGGTACATATGGGGATTTACATGCGACCAGCATGTTCATTTCATGTGCCGACAACTTCCTGCAATGATAGGAAGTTTTTTTATTGTCATGAAAGGAGCATGTACATGGTGACTGCATTATTGGAAGAACTATATGAAAAGGGAGACCTTGCTGACGACAAGCTGGTCTGTATCCTGGACAATTTAGATCCTGAAAGCACGGAAAAGCTGTTTGAATTGTCCAGAAAAAGACGGGAAGAATACTATAAAGAGTTTGTATATATGCGTGGACTGATCGAGTTCACAAACTACTGTAAACAAAACTGTGCCTACTGTGGTATCCGAGGTAAAAACGACAAGGTTGACCGTTACCGCCTCAGCAAGGAAGACATTCTTGATTGCTGTGCGGAAGGCTATCGTCTTGGCTATAGAACCTTTGTCATGCAGGGTGGCGAAGACCCCCTTTATACAGACGAGGTCCTCATTGACTTGGTAAAGGAAATCAAGGCCAAGTACCCAGACACAGCCATTACCCTTTCCGTGGGTGAGCGAACAAAAGAAAGCTATGCGGCCCTGAAAGAAGCGGGGGCTGACCGTTACCTACTTCGCCACGAAACGGCCAACAAAGACCTCTATGAGCAAATCCACCCAGGCATGTCCTTTGAAAACCGCCAGCAGTGTCTCCAGTACATTAAAGAGGTTGGTTTCCAAGTGGGTGCAGGCTTCATGGTCGGCCTCCCAGGCCAAACCAATGCCAACTTGGTTGAAGACCTTCGTTTCTTAAAGGACCTCCAACCCCACATGATCGGCATTGGTCCCTTTATTCCCCATGAAGACACGCCGCTGGGCCACCACACTGGTGGAACCGTGGAAAAGACCCTGATCATGGTGGCCATGACCCGATTGATGTTGCCTCATACCCTGCTACCTTCAACGACAGCCCTGGGTACTCTGGACCCAACAGGCCGTGAAAAGGCTTTGAAGGCTGGTGCCAACGTGGTCATGCCAAACCTGTCACCAACCGCTGTTCGTGAGAAGTATGAACTCTATAAGGACAAGATTTGCACAGGCGACGAAGCCGCCCATTGTCGAGGTTGTATTGAACGTCGAATTAACAGCACCGGTTACCGAGTAGATATGTCCCGAGGGGACCACTACGAATGGAGGGCATAATATGTCACTATTTATCAAACACGATTACATCGAGGACCTACTCGAAAAGAATACAAGTCCAGCTGCAGAAGAAATCAAGGCAATTTGTGAAAAAGCGGGCTCTTTACAGGGCCTAAGCCATGAAGAAGTTGCCAAACTCCTCCATGTGGAAGACCCAGACCTTCTGAAGTTGATCTATGCAACTGCTGGCACCATTAAGCGTAAAATCTACGGCAAGCGGGTTGTTATGTTTGCCCCCCTCTATGTGAGCAACCACTGTGTCAACACGTGTAGCTACTGTGGTTTCCAGGTCCACAACGACATGTGTCGTAGACGCCTGTCCATGGACGAAGTTGCCGAGGAAGTTCGAATCCTTGAGCGTATGGGCCACAAGCGAATTGCCCTGGAAGCTGGGGAAGACCCTCGTAACTGCCCCATCGACTATGTACTGGAGTCCATCGACACCATTTACAACACGTCGGAGGCCCAAGGCAATATCCGCCGAATCAATGTAAACATTGCTGCGACGACTGTCGAAGAATATAAAATGCTCCAGGACAAGGGGATCGGTACCTACATCCTCTTCCAGGAAACCTACCACCGTCCCTCCTATGAGAAGCACCACCTGAAGGGTCCTAAGTCCAACTATGAATACCACCTGACTGCCTTTGACCGGGCACAGGAAGCCGGTATTGACGATGTTGGCGGTGGCGTCCTCTTTGGTCTCCACGACTATAAGTTCGAGATCCTTGGTCTCATGCTCCACAATGACCACCTGGAAAAGGAGTGGGGCGTTGGCTTCCATACCATTTCAGTTCCTCGTATGAAGAAGGCTGAAGGCATGAGTCTGACAGACTATCCTCACCTGGTAAACGACGACCAGTTCAAGAAGATCGTTGCCATTATCCGTCTTGCGGTACCTTTTACAGGCATTATCCTGTCCACCCGTGAGTCCATTGAAATCCGCAATGAAGTGATCGACTATGGTGTGTCCCAGGTCAGCGCCGGTTCTTGTACAGGCGTTGGTGGCTACAAGGAGCACGAAGAACTGGGCCGAGACATTAGCCAGTTCAAGACCGAAGACGAACGTTCTCCCCTGGAAGTGGTTAAGGCCCTCATAGAAGACGGCTACATTCCAAGTTACTGTACAGCTTGTTACCGAAGTGGCCGTACCGGTGACCGATTCATGCGCCTAGCCAAGTCAGGCCAAATCGGAAATGTCTGCAACCCCAATGCCCTTATGACCCTCATGGAGTTCATTTGTGACTATGGTGATGAAGACCTTAAGCAAAAGGGCCTCAAGGCCATTTATGACGAAGCCCATAAGATTGAAAAGGACAACATTCGAGAGCTGACCTTGAAGAATCTGGGCCGTATTGAGTCCGGTGAGCGGGACCTCTTCCTCTAAACCTCCTTGTCTATTTCCATAACTACAGACACGGGCAGGCTAACTTATGACTGACATACCATATATGGTATGTTGCCCCATAAGAAATTAATGGCTACAAGTAAAAACTTGTAGCCATTTTTATCGTTTTTGATACAATTACCCCATTTAGTCATCGAACAATTTTTGTTTAGTAAACCCTTACGAAAACTCGAATACTTGTTGATAATTAGAGGTTATTCATTCGCTTTTTCTACCAACCATGAACTAGCGATCACAGTTCAAGACCCATATCACAAATTTTTTTCGATCAAATCCCCTTCATATGTTACAATCTATTAACAATCCGAGTCATAAGTGCATTTCCTACAATATATGGTGGTATGATGTCAGTATATCAAGTGCATTTTACAATGCCATGATACCAATGAATCCCCTAATAACTTGCCGGTCTAATTGTTACGAACTGGCAGCCAGGCCTCGTGCCTGGCTTTTCTTTTTGTGAGGAATGACAAAGTTCAAATCCAACCGTTGCCCAGGCCCATCCAAGTCAGTATGATGATATTGATAAGGAGCAAACACGTGAAAATCTTGATCGTTTCAGACACAGAGTCCAACTACATATGGGACCATTTTGACAAAAACCGCTTTAAGGATATTGATTGTGTCATTTCCTGTGGTGACCTCAAGGCCAAATACTTGTCCTTTCTTGTCAGTATGTTGAATGTCCCCCTCTACTATGTCCACGGCAACCATGACGAGTCATACGTCAAGGAACCGCCCCAAGGCTGCGTCTCCATTGACGATGACCTCATTCACTTCAAGGGCTTGACCATAGCCGGTCTTGGAGGAAGTCCCGTTTACCGCAGGGGTGTTTTTCAGTTTTCAGAAAGGCAAATGGCCAAGCGAGTGGCCAAGTTACGCAAAAAACTAAAAAAAGCAGGCCACCTGGATATCTGGGTGACCCACTCTCCTGCCCGGGACCTGGGAGATGGACAAGACCATGCCCACATAGGCTTCCAATGTTTTCGAGACTTTGTCGACGACCTACGTCCCACCTTCCACCTCCACGGCCACCAACACCTAAACTATGGTCGGTCTGAACGCCTGATCTCCCATGGTCCAACTACCATCATAAATGGCCATGGCTACTATATCCTTGATGTCGATGAACCCGCTTAATCCAAAACTTCCACCCCTTCAACAAACCAATCCATGGTCAGGATCTCTTCAGCAGAAGGGATCTGACCCTCTTCATACCGCAAGTTGCCCTCCTGGTCATAAATGGGCCCCATAAAGGGGTGCCAGTTGCCATTAATCATCCACTTTCGAAAATGCTGGACCATCTTTATGGTTTCCTTGGGCAACTGAGACTTGGAGTAATACAAGTCAATGACACCACTGGCCATGCCCCACCAAAAATTAATGACCTTTGGGTTGTTGTTAAACATGTCAGTGACCGCCCTGTAGGTCCCATTCAATACGTTTTGTAGGATCTTTTCATAGTACCTGCCCCACTTCCAAATGGGTGAAGCCAGATAGGCGTCGGGTTGGCCCGTCTCCGGGTCAATGGTACACAACATGGAATAAATACCAAACTCCCAGGTGTCCTCCCTGGACAACATTTCATTTTTATTGGTGACCACGTCTGCCCCCCGGTCAATAAGTTGTCTGGAAACAGACATGGCATGGGTCGGGTCATTCCACTTATGGGTCCAGGCCACCACCACCTTGGCAGCAGGGTTCATCATCCGGCAGCCAGTGGTAAAGGCGTTGATCCCAGCAACCGTCTCCGGTGTCGAAGATGTTGCCGTATAGCCAATGACGTCGCTCTTGGTCACACTCCCGGCAATCATCCCCGCCAGAAAACGAGGTTCATAGGTCCGACCAAAGTAGTTGGTCAGGTGGACATAGGGCCTGTTGGCCGAGCAATTGAAGTAGAGAATATTGGGGTGGTCCAGGGCGCATCTCATGGTGGGTTTCATGAGGACTTCTGCTGTGGTAAAGACCACGTCTACTCCAGAGCTGGACACCTCTTTCAAGACTTGGTAGGCCTCGGGACCTTCCGGTGCCTCGAAGTAGGCCAGGGTTTCAATTTGACCTTCAAATGTCCGTTCCACATGCTTGCGTCCCAACTCATGGGAGTAGGTCCACCCCGACCCCTCTGCCGTTCGTGTATGGACAAAGGCCACCCGAAGTTTTTTACGCCTCCGGATCATGGAGCCCAGGGACCCCATGACACTGGTGGACACGTCGTCGTCATCCACAGAAAGATCTCCTATCCCCCGCTCATACCGGTCTACTTCCAGGAGGAAAGTTTTCATGGTTGCCTGTAAGTCCCCTTCATTGATCTCCTTGGGAATGCCATAAAAACGGGTATATAAAACAAAGGCGTCCCCAGTGGTGCAGGCCAGTCCCCCGCCTCCATGGGCCAAGTAGACCCTGCGGAAGGGGTTGTAAATAAAGTGCTCAAAGTTTTTATACTTGGTCGAATAGATATTGGTAGTCGCTTCCCAGTCCTCCAAATAGTCCAGTAGACGGCCATAGCGACCTGTCCGACTAAACCATATGGAAATGAGGCCTGTCTTCCTGTAAAAGTCCATAAACTCATAATAGACTAGGCTCTGGATATTATGCTCGTCCCGCTTGGGAACAAGGCGAATGACCTCGGCTTCAAAGGACCAGGCCCCAAAGTACTTGAGGACACTGACCCGTTTGTTGCCTTCCAGGACGTAATACCAGTTCATGTACTCATAAACCTTAATGGGGTCTCTGATCCCCTCATTCAGATGCGCCTCACACAAACGTGTCCACTTTTCCTGGAAATCCGATTGACCGGACGACAAGGGCATGAAGTTACTGGCAAAGGCCAGCCGCCTGGAGTTGGAATAGGTACCAACGATTTTTTTCAAGGGCACTTCAACCAAGCCAATGGGTACCGTGGAGACGATCTCTACGTCCTGCAGGAGACCCTCCAGAGAGGTCAAATGGCCGCTTTTCCCTGCAGACTTTTGTGCCATGTATTCTCTTTTTCCCTGATTGCTAGCTGCCTTAAAGGTGTCTTGTGCACTGGTTCCATTCATTGGATCACCTCCCTCTTCCCATTGTACTCCTACAGACATGCTGGACAAAAAGCACCACCTACCTTTTGTACATCAGCACAAGAGGAGGTGGTGCTTATGTTCATTTTAACCAAAGGTCTAGGCATGGACCAATATGAGGCTGGACTTGGCGGGTATGGTCACCTTGTCCCCCTTGTAAACCTCTGTCCGAATGCCACTGGCCAGACAACGGTCTCCCTCAGCAATGACGACCCATTTGCCATTGGGGACATTCTGCTCATGGGCCTGATCCAGGCCATTATGAACAATATAGGCCCGTGACCGGTCCTTCTTGCGAAGGGTGTAGGCGATAATGCCGTCTGGGGACCGTTTAAACTGCAGGTGTTTTTGGATGTGTTCAGCGTCGGTTTTAGCGAAGAAGCCATAATCCTTGCGGAAGGCAATCAGCTGGCGTATGTAAGCATAAAGGTCGCCATGGTCTGTTTTCAGTTGCCAGTCAATCCAGTTGACTTGGTCTCCGGCATTGTAGGAGTTGTGGTGACCCATTTTGGTCCGACCAAACTCTGTTCCAGCCTGTAGAAATGGGAGGCCAAATGAGGTAAGAACCAGGGTCAAGGCCAGACGGTTCATGCGGATCTTGTCTTCCAGGGTCCAGTGGCCATGGGTCTTGTCGATCTTGTCCGATAAGACCAAATTGTCGTGGCTACTGGCATAGTTGACCGTCTCCATGGCATCACAAGTGAAGCCCACCAGGTTTTTTCGGTAGGGAACTGAACCTGCGATCCCAAGACGAATCCACTTGCTCCACTCCTTACGACCTTGAACAAAGCCGATTTCATGGCCGTCATTGTCCCCCTTAATGGCATTGCGATAGTCATCATTGAACAAGGAAATCTCCTTGCCTTTTTGCCGACCCTTTAACATGCGGTCAGCCTCGGGGAGGCCACTTTCCCACCCCACCCAGGGCTCTCCATAGAGAAGGATATCTGGCCGGATTTCATGGAGTTTTTCTGAAATCAAATCCACGGTTTCCACATCATAGAGGCCCATAAGGTCAAACCGAAAGCCATCCACCTGAAACTCTTCCAACCAATAGGTGAGTGAGTCAAGAATAAACTTGCGAACCATGGGCTTTTCCGTTGCCAACTCGTTACCACACCCAGACCCATTGGTCCACCGGCCCTGGTCGTCTGTTCGATACCAAAAATCAGCTAGCAGGCGGTTGAGATTAGAGTGGTGACTTTCATAGGTATGGTTATAAACCACGTCTAGGACCACCCTGAGACCCGCCTCATGGAGGGCCTGGATTAAACTCTTGAGTTCACGAATACGGGCGTAACCATCTGAAGGCTTGGTGCTATAAGATCCTTCGGGTACATTAAACAAAAATGGATCATAACCCCAGTTATACTCAGAAACCTTGGACTCGTCTACCGTGGCATAGTCATACACAGGTAGGAGGTGGACATGGGTGACGCCCATTTCTACCAGGTGGTCAATCCCAGTCGCCTGTCCCTGACACCGGGTCCCACGCTCCGTAAAGGCCAGATACTTGCCCTTGCCCTCCATACCGGACTCTGGGTGGGAGGAAAAGTCCCTAACATGTGTTTCATACAGGACCGCTTCTGATTTGCCATTCATGGCTGGCCGTTTGTGGGTCTTCCATCCTGGTGGATGGGTTTGGTCCAGGTCTACAACCATCCCCCTCCGGCTGTTGAGGCCACAGGCGATGGCGTAGGGGTCTACTACTTCAAGCTTGGCGTCATCCGTATAGAAAAGGTAGGTATAGTACTTGCCAACCACCTCTGGTCCCTGGTCAATCTGCCAGACCCCCAGGTCGTCCTGGACCATCATATGGCTTGTCCGGGTATACCTCAGGTCGTCCTCATAAATGGCCAAGTCCACCCGACTGGTTGTAGGTGCCCATACCCGAAAGCGGACACCCGTCTCAGTTAAGGTGACCCCCAGGTCTGTTATGGCCAAGACCCGGTCATCGAAAGTATAGTTTGTCATCCTCTTCCCCCTCTCAAGGGCGCATCTCCACATTCCAAATGCCAGACGCGTACTCCATGATGGTTCGGTCACTGGAGAATATCCCTGATGATCCAATGTTCATAATGGACATTTTCGCCCACAGGGACCCGTCCCGATAGTACTGGTTGATCCGGGCGTGGGCTGCTGCGTAAGAGTCAAAATCCTTGAGTACAAAGTACTCGTCATTGTGCTTGGTCAGGGCGTCATAGATAATACGGAACTCCTCGTCATTGCCCCCAAAAGACCCGTCCACCAGCTGGTCCAGGACCCGTTTGATCCGCAGGTCATGGCCGTAAAGTTCCATGGCATTGTAAGACCCCGACTCGTAGAGCTCATAGACCTCTGGCTCGGTTAAACCGAAGAGAACGATATTGTCCTCCCCCACTTCATTGAGGATTTCAACATTGGCCCCGTCCAGTGTGGCTATGGTCACTGCCCCGTTCATCATGAACTTCATATTGCCTGTACCGGAAGCCTCCTTGGTGGTTGTGGATATCTGCTCGCTCACGTCCGCGGCTGGTATGAGCATTTCCGCCAAGGAAACCCCATAGTTCTCCATGAAAACCACCTTGAGCTTGCCCCGGATTCGCTTGTCATTGTTGACCACTTCTGCTACAGAATTAATCAACTTGATAATTTGTTTGGCCATATAGTATCCCGGCGCTGCCTTAGCCCCAAAGATAAAGGTCCTTGGAACCATATCTAAGTCCGGATTTTTCACCAACTGGTTATAGAGGTGCATGATATGGAGGACATTCAGGGTTTGTCTCTTGTACTCATGGAGACGCTTGACATGGATGTCAAATATCGAATGGGGATCCACATCTATGCCATTCCGCTCCTTGATGACCTTGGCTAGCTTGATCTTGTTCTCATGTTTCACAGCCATGACCCTTTGTTGAAAGTCTGGATCATCCTTGTATTGGAGGATCTTTCTCAGGTTTTGGGGTTGGTGAACCCAAGTATCTCCAATGGTTTTGGTAATTAAGTCCGCCAGGTCCGGGTTGCTATTGAGCAGCCACCGCCTATGGGTGATCCCATTGGTCTTGTTATTAAACTTATAGGGCGTCAGGTCGTAAAAATCTTTCAACTCTGTCTTCTTTAAAATCTCAGTATGGAGATGCGCCACCCCGTTCACGGAATGGGAACCCACAATGGCTAGGTTTGCCATACGGACTTGGCCATTCCCAATGATGGCTATATCGGATATTTGCTGCATGTCTCCCTTCATGGGGCCGTCCCATAACATCTTGCAAAAACGTTCATTTATTTCATTGGCGATCATCCATATCCGCGGAAGAAGCCGTTCAAACATGTCCACTGGCCACTTTTCCATGGCCTCTTGCATGATAGTATGGTTGGTATAACTCATGACATTGGTTGTGATCCGCCAAGCCGTGTCCCAGTCCAAGCCTTCCTCGTCCAGGAGAATCCGCATGAGTTCGGGGACTGCCAGGGCTGGATGGGTGTCATTGATATGGATGGCTACATAGTCCTCCAGTTGGCTAATGGGTTTGTTCATTTTCTTAAAAGACCGGACAATACCCTGGACCCCCGCCGAAACAAAGAAGTACTCTTGCTTGAGCCGCAGTTGCCGGCCTTCGTCATAACTATCATTGGGATAAAGGACCTGGCTAATGGACTCCACAGAATGCTTTTGTTCAAAGGCTCTCATATACTCCCCTCGGCTAAACCTGGAATAATCAAAGCCCCGTTCTGCTGTCTCAGCACTCCACAAACGGAGGGTGTTTACGGTGTCATTTTCATAGCCCACAATGGGGGTGTCATAGGGGACTGCCAGTACAGGCTCATAGTGTTCGTGGATGAAGACCATTCGACCGCCATCCATTTCCGTCCGAATATGGCCCCCAAAACGGACCTCTACAGCCTTGTCCGCCTTCTTAATCTCCCAAACGTTACGATTTTCCAACCACCGGTCTGGAAACTCTACCTGGTAGCCATTGATAATTTTTTGCTCGAAGAGACCATAATTATAACGGATACCAATCCCATGGCCTGGAATCGTAAGGGCTGCCATGGAGTCCAGGAAGCAGGCTGCCAACCGGCCCAAGCCTCCATTTCCAAGGCCCTGGTCTTTTTCTATGCCCATGATTTCTTCCAGGTCAAAACCCACCTCACCCATGACCTCCTCCACCACGTCCTTGAGACCCATGGCGTAGAGATTGTTCATGAGAAAGCGGCCTGTGAGAAACTCCATGGAAAAGTAATAGACTTGCTTGTGGCCTTCATTCTGGTAGCGTTTGGAGGTTTCCACCCAGTTTTGAGCAATATAATCCTTGGTTACAGAGCCCAGGGCATGGTACCTGTCCCAGGCACTGGTTTCGTCTATGGGTTTAGCCGCCTTGGCCTTGAGCCTCCGTAAGTAGTCCTTCTTGAATTGGTCTTTAGAAATGATCATCGGTTCACCTTTCTATCGCCCCTGTCGGACTTGTTCGTATATCTCCTTGTATGCCCTGGCTGAACGCTTCCAACTGGTATCAGACTTCATGGCCCTGCGGACCAGTTGCTGCCAGGCTTTTTTGTCTCTATATAGGTCTATGGCCTTTTGCAGGGTAAAGAGCATGTCATGGGCGTTATATGTGGCAAATGAAAATCCATTGCCTTCATTGGTGTACTGGTTATAGGCCTCCACCGTGTCCCGCAGGCCTCCTGTTTCCCTGACCACTGGGATGGTCCCATAGCGAAGGGCTATTTGTTGGCCCAGGCCACAGGGTTCAAAGAGGGAGGGCATTAGAAAGAGGTCAGCACCCGCATAAATCCGGTGGGACAAGGGGCCATCAAACATGACCCTGGCGGCAATCTTATCCGAATAATGACTTTGGAAATACTGGAGCATGTGTTCGTACCTGGGTTCTCCAGTTCCTAGAACCACCAGCTGGACGTCTTCTTCCATGAGGTCGTGGAGAATGTGCTCAAGGAGGTCCAGCCCCTTCATATTGGCCAGTCGGGTCACCATGGCAACCAGGGGAACGTCCGCTCGAATGGGGAGGCCCATCTCTTCCTGAAGCGCGGCCTTGTTCTTGGCTTTTTTCGTCAAGGACCGGGCATCATACTTCCAGGGGATATGGGGGTCTTGTCTTGGATCATAGACGTCATGGTCTACTCCATTGGTAATCCCTTTCAGCTTGTGGGCATTGTCCCGAATAAGACCATCCAGACGCTCTCCAAAGAAGGGATACTGGATTTCCTGGGCATAGGTTTCACTCACGGTTGTAACGGCGTCCGCAAACTGAATGCCCCCCTTCATAAAGTTAATGCCGCCGTAAAATTCAATAGCACCACTATGGTAGTGGTCTCTGTCCAGGTTCAAAACTTCTTCTAAGAGGTCAGGGCCAAAGACCCCCTGATACCTGAGATTGTGTATGGTGTAAACCGTACGTATATCCTTAAAAACAGGGTCATGGCGGTAGTGCCTATCCAGCAAAATGGGAATCATGCCCGTGTGCCAGTCGTTGAAATGGATCACATGGGGCTGAAAGTCCATGTGTCTAATGGACTCTAGGACAGCACGGTTGAAAAAGGCAAACCGCTCCCCATCATCAAAATGACCATACATCTTATCCCGCTTAAAGTAGTACTCATTGTCTATGAAGTAGTAGGGGATCCCGTCATGGTGGACCTTGCTCAGGCCCACATATTGTTTACGCCAGCCCACATCAACATAATAGGACTTCAGGTGTTCCACTGGGCTAAAAACAAAAGGCTGAGACTCAAAGGACTTACTGATCATGACCCTAACATCCACGCCTTGCTGGCGGAGGGCCTTGGGTAGGGCATAGGCCACGTCTGCCAGGCCACCGGTTTTGGAAAAGGGCACTGCTTCAGACGACACAAATAAAACGTTCATGGGTCCTCCTAGAGTACCGTATTCTTCTTTATCACAAAGGGACTTTCAGAGTCTCCAAACAACATTTTCCGCTCCGTGATGACCACATTTTTGTCCAGTATGGTGTAGTTCAAATTGGTGGTTTCATGGATGATTGCATTGGGAAGGACAATGGAGTTGCGTATAATCGCACCCTTTTTCACATGGACATCCCTGCACAAAATCGAGTTTTCAACCGTCCCTTCTATAATGCAGCCATTGGCAATCAAACTGTTGGACACATAACTATTGTCAGCGTATTTGGTAGAAGGAGCGTCCATGACCTTGGTATAAATACGGCCATTGTTGTGGAACAATTCCTTGGAGTAATTCACATTGAGCAGGTCCATATTGGTCAGGTAGTAGTTTTGAGTGGAGTTTATGCAGGCCAGGTAGCCATCAAAGGCGTAGCCCTTGATTCTCAGGTCATCAAACCGTGTAAAAATGGCTTCCTTGAGAAATCGAGCCTCTCCCCGGTGGACGGCCTCCTCGATGATCTTGATTAATAAGTCCCTTTTGAGAACATACATTTCCATGGAAATATCATAAAAGCGCTTTTTACCCAGGTTGGTTCCAACCCCCTTGATGGTGTGGTGATCGTCTAAGGTCAAACTATCACACCCATAGAAGCGACGGACAGAGTTCTCCATGTTCTTGTAAACCAAGGTAATATCCGCACCGGACTCCACGTGTTGCCTAACCACCTTGCGGTAATCAATGTTGCAGATCATATAACTACGGGAAAGGATGACAAAGTCCTGGTTGGAATACTTCAAATAATCCAAATGGTTACGGAAGTTTTCCAGGTCCCCTGTCCTGCGAATATTGTCGCCAAAGTCAGTTTCCGGATGGAAGACATAGAGTCCATCCCGCTTCCGGTCTAGGCCCCAGTGCTTGCCTGATCCCAGGTGATTGGTCAAGGACCGGGCACGCCCCTGGGTGAAAATAGCAATATTATTGATCCCGGAATTGACCATATTGGAGAGGGTGAAGTCAATGACACGATACCGTCCCAATAGTGGAATCGCAGCTGTGGTCCGGGTTTGAGTGAGATCTGCAATATGCTCTGAGGACTCACTGAGATTCACAATTCCCATTACATTATTCATGGTCTCTGTCTCCTTCCTCGCCGGTAAAAACCGTGATTTGACCTTGAGGGTCCGGTAAAATTTTTGTCCCCTTTGGAACAACCGCATCACTCATCACAATGGTCTTGTAGACTTCTGCACCTTCTTCTATGACCGCTCCAGGCATGAGGATACATTCTTCGACCTTGGCATGTAAGCCAACAAAAACATCCGGCGACAGGACAGACCGCTTGACGTCTCCCTCCACAATACAACCTTCATTGATTAGGGAGGACTCCACCATCCCCTGGGGGCTTATGAACTGCGGTGGGCTGACAGGATTCACTGAATAACTTCTCCATTTTTTATCATGGAGGTTGAGTTCATTGCCTGGTCGGATCAAGTCCATATTGGCTTCCCAAAGGCTTTCAACCGTTCCAACATCCTTCCAATAGCCCTTAAACCGATAGGCAGTCACGTTACAATTGTCCTCGACCATCTTGGGTATAATATTCTTCCCAAAGTCATTTTTAGAGTTGGGATTGCCTTCATCCTCAAGGAGGTACTTGCGGAGCTGGTCCCACTTGAAGATATAAATCCCCATGGAGGCCAAGTTAGACTTCGCCTGGTCAGGCTTTTCCTCAAACTCAATAATGGTGTCATTCTCATCGGTATTGAGGATACCAAACCGGTTGGTCTCCTCCCATGGCACTTCGATCACAGCAATGGTGATGTCTGCATTCCTCCGTTTATGGGTTTCAAGCATTTTCATATAGTCCATCTTGTAAATATGGTCGCCAGACAGGATTAGGACGTACTCTGGATTATACCCGTCTATGTAATTTATGTTTTCATAAACAGCATTTGCAGTGCCCTTGTAAAAACGACCACCTTCCTGCTTTACATATGGCGGAAGGATTTTCACACCCCCATACTGGCGGTCCAGGTCCCAAGAACTCCCTATGCCAATGTGGGCATTGAGGACCAGGGGTCTGTACTGGGTCAGGATACCCACCGTGTCAATATTAGAGTTGGAACAGTTGCTCAAGGCAAAATCAATAATTCTGTACTTGCCCGCAAATGGAACAGCGGGTTTGGCAATATCTCGGGTGAGTTCTCGAAGCCGTGACCCTTGGCCGCCAGCCAAGATCATTGCTACCATTTCCTTTTTCAGTTCTCGCATTGCTTTTCCCCCTTATCCCTTTTAATTGTTCGTTTTAAGAATACGACACCCAGTGGCGGTATGCGGATCTCAACCGAGTGGTTCCGCATATGCCAGGGTTTGGATTCTGATTGAATGGGACCAGCGTTCGTCACTCCTGATCCCCCAAATTCCCCTGCGTCACTATTGAGGATTTCTTCGTAGATCCCCTCTTCCTTTACTCCGATCCGGTAGGTTTCATAAACAGTCGGTGTAAAATTAGCTACAACGATCACATCCTCCTTGGAGTCGTGCCCCTTTCTCATGAAACTAATCACCGTTTTGTCAGGATGATTGAAGTCAATCCACTCAAAGCCGTCATAAGTATGGTCTAAAGCCGTGAAAGCAGTTTCCTTCCCATAGAGGTCATTGAGCCTACGGGTAAAGCTTTGGATTTGCTCATGTTTTTCATAATCCAGTAGAAACCAGTCCAACTCCCGTTGGTAGTCCCACTCAATAAACTGGCCGATCTCCCCACCCATAAAAATCAGTTTTTTGCCTGGGTGGGCCACCATATAAGCAAGCAATAAGCGAAGATTGGCAAACTTCTGCCAATAATCCCCCGGCATTTTATTTAACAAGGACTTTTTCCCATGTACCACTTCGTCGTGGGACAGGGGCAAAATAAAATTCTCTGAGAAAGCATAGGTCAAGGAGAAGGTCAACAAGTTGAGATGGTGCTTCCGATGGATAGGGTCCTTCTCCATATAAGTCAACATGTCATTCATCCAGCCCATGTTCCATTTATAGTTGAACCCTAGACCACCATCATGGACGGGGGCTGTCACCAGGGGCCAATCCGTAGATTCCTCAGCGATCATCAGGGCACCCGGCCACTTTTTGAAAATGGATTGATTGAGCTCCCGCAAGAAGGACACAGCATGATGGTTGACATTGGTCCCCTCTTCATTGACAAGACTCAAATGCTCTTTCCCATAGTCCAGATAAAGCATAAAGGCCACTGCGTCGACCCTGAGCCCATCAATATGAAACTGGTCAAACCAATAGTGGGCATTTGAAATCAGGAAGGACCGTACCTCCGACTTGCTATAATCAAAGTTTGTAGTCCCCCATTGGTCATTGTCCGCTAAATTCGTGTAGGTTGACTCGAATAAGGGTGCTCCATCAAATGCCCGAAGGCCATTCTGGTCCCTGCAGAAATGGCAGGGTACCCAGTCTAAAATGACACCAATTCCTTGCTTATGGCAGGCATTCACAAAGTACTTAAACCCTTCTGGGGTACCAAACCTACTGGTAACTGAGTAATAACCCGTTTGCTGGTAGCCCCAAGATCCATCAAAGGGGTGCTCACCGATGGGCAAAAGTTCAATATGACTAAAACCCATGGACACCACATAGTCCACGATCTCAGCCACTAGGTTCTCATAGGTCATTTCCTTTTCTTTGTCCAGGTGCATCCACGATCCCAGGTGGAGTTCATAAATGTTCATGGCCTGGTTGACCACAGACCGCCTCCGCCGCTTGGTCATCCATTTCTTGTCTGACCACTGAAAACCACCCAGGCCCCATACCACAGAAGCGGTTTGCGGCCTCTCTTCAGACCAAAAGGCATAAGGATCACTCTTTAGATG
>CAYFHQ010000077.1:0-18327 GCA_964342805.1 uncultured Peptostreptococcaceae bacterium
TACCTGATCAATCTTTCTTCTGTTTTACACTTGACTTTTCATAGCTGGTCTCCTTTATGTAACCAATAGCCAAACCTTATACAAATAGTTTTGAATGATCAATCTCGTCCAGGGTGTTGGCGCCGGTCATCACCATGGCGTCCACCAACTCCGTCTTGAGCTGATCATAATAAGCAATAACACCCTCTTGACCGCCACCGAAGACAGCCGTGACAAAGGGCCTGCAAATCATGACCCCGTCTGCCCCAAGGGCCAAGGCCTTGAAAACATCTAGGCCACTTCTAAAACCACCGTCAATGAGGACCTTCATACGGCCCTGGACGGCTTCAACAATCTCAGGTAGGACTTCAATGGTCGCAGGTGTCTGGTCAAGGACCCGACCACCATGGTTAGACACCACGATGGCTGACACACCCGCTTCAAGGGCTTTTAGGGCTCCTTTTACCGTCATAACTCCCTTTAGAATGAAAGGCAGCTTGTTAGAAGAAGTGATCTGCTTCAATTGCTCCATGGACAAGGGACCTACGGGCTTGTCCTGCTTGGCCAAAAATGCCAGGCCAGCTGCGTCAATGTCCATGGCGATGGCCATGGCACCCGCATCTTCTGCCATCTTTACTTTCTTGTCTATGGTTGGCATTTCCCAGGGTTTAATGGTTGGAATCCCCCACCCGCCCAGGGCCTTAATGGCTTCAATCGTTCCCTCATAAACAGCATCAACTGCCCCGTCACCGGTAAATGCAACTGTACCTGACTGGCGCGCCCCTTCCAGAACAGCCTGGGAATAGGTCAGGTCATTGTACTTGTCGCTGTAGTGCATTTGGACAGCACCCACTGGCGCAGTAAAGACCGGTAGGTCAAAGGTCTTTCCAAACAGCTCCAGGGTCGTGTCGGTCTTGGTTTTCCCATAGAGGGTGTCCAAGTTTACCTTTATGTCTTGGATCTTGGCATAATTTCGAATAAAGACGCTACCTGTTGCCTTGCCACCGGGACCTGGAATCTGTCCCTTACAGGCAATCCCATTGCAGACGGGACAGACCTTGCAGTAGGGTCCAATATCTGCCTTTGCTTCTTTCATGACATCTTGAAAATTCATATTCCCTCCCATTTCATGCGTTATCTGTTCCATTATACCAAAATCCGGAGGGGTTTGACGATGCCCCATGCCCATGTTATGCTCAGTCCGTAGCATTTTGAAGGAGGTTCTCATGTGGAAGATCATTTTGTTTCTCGTTGCCGGAATTGCCATAGGCAACCGTCTTAATCTCAATGACTCAGGAAAAGCAGTCAACGGCAGACTCCAACAAATAGGTTTGCTCCTGCTTTTGCTTGCCATGGGCATTTCCATTGGACTCAATGAAAGTGTCTTGGCCGATATCAGTAGCATTGGCTGGCAGTCCATCGCCTTTGCCTTTAGTACGACCTTTGGGTCCATTCTGGCCGTTTGGCTGGTGAGTCGTTTCATATATAAGGGGGTTTAAATGACCATTCTCATATTCGGTGCAGTTGTTCTGGGCATTCTAGCAGGTGTCTTTGTGGTCCCCGTGGAATGGGCCGGTCAACTGGACACCCTTTGTACTTGGCTCCTCTCCCTTTTAATCTTTTCAGTTGGGATTGATATTGGTGCCAACAAGGGTGCCCTGAAAAACATGAGGGAAAAGAGCCTCCTCCTCAGTGGCCTAACCCTGAGTGTTATTATTGGCAGTGGCCTGGGGGCCATTGGCGTGGGCTATCTCTTAGGCGTGACCCCCAACACTAGCCTGGCCATATCAGCCGGTTATGGTTGGTATAGCCTGTCAGCCATCATCCTCAAGGACATGGCTGGAGCAGACGTGGGGGCAGTGGCCTTTCTAACCAATGTCTTTAGGGAAATGTTAGCCTTTGTCCTGATCCCCCTCTTGGCGGTTCACGTCAACCAGTACACCTCCCTGGCACCTCCCGGTGCCACATCCATGGATACCACCCTGCCCATTATCAGTTCTGTTGCTTCGGAAGACCTGGTCATCGTGGCCTTTTTAAACGGTCTCATTTTGTCTACATTGGTGCCGATTCTTGTACCATTTTTCTATGGGCTGTGATATAATGTGCTGGTTACATTTGAAGAAAGGATGAATTGAGATGTCTTTATACCAACAATGGGAAGCCAATGCTACCCGAGAAATGTCTCAGCAAGAATACAACACATTCTGGCAAGGCTACCTTGCAGAGGAGCAAGGCGTTTATGAAAAGATCCTAGGAGAAAACAACCCAAGCCTAAAGGGTTCCCTAAAGGATATCGCAGCATCATTTGACATGGACACAACTACATTTGCTGGTTTCCTAGACGGCATTAACACAAGCCTGTCTCAAGAGCTTGACCTAAACGAGCTTACTGAAGAAACCGCACTTGATTTAACAATTGATTTTGAAAAGCTATACTGGAACATGCTGGACTGCAAGGCGGAGTGGCTATACACCCTAACGGAGTGGGACGGTGTACTTCCTTCTGACAAGCGAAAAGAAATCAAAAAAGAATACAACAAAACAAAGCAAGTGGTTAAGGGCGAAAAAATCGGCCGTAATGACCCTTGTTCATGTGGCAGCGGAAAGAAATACAAGAAGTGCTGCATGAATAAAGAAGATTAAAGCAATAAAAAGCGACTCAGTCCAAAGGGAATGGGTCGCTTTTTCTCTTTCATGGTTCCAAGTGATTTGACTTACACATCCTCTTCCAAGGTGTGCAGGGAGGACCGATAAAGACGTCTGCGGTCAAGAACAAAGACGGGGTCTGAAAAGGCACCTGTTTCCTGCTGCTTGAGTACCTTGGTCATGTCATAGACCCGGGCGTCGATCATGTCGAGGAAGTGAAGCACTTCCGCTTCTGGAATCAGGGGCTTTTTAGGACTTCCAAACTCTGGTTCATAGTGGTGGCTGAGTACCATATGCTCCAGGAGAACAACAATTTCCGGATCGGCGTCGATGGACTTGCCCACCTCGCTGATCTTTTTAATGCCCATGATGATATGGCCCAGAAGCTGGCCACCAAAACTATAGGCCGAAACCACACCCATGTCATCGGCGTCCATTTCATTGATTTTCTCAATATCATGAAGAAGGACACCGGCATAAAGCAGGTCAGCATTGAGGTTTGGATAGATAGCCGCCATGGACTCGGCGCTTCGAAGCATACGAAGCAGGTGGTACATGAGACCTGAACGCACAGCGTGGTGGTTGGACTTGGCAGCAGGAGCTGTCATGAGCGCATCTTTATACTCGTCAAAAATGATCTGAACAATGCCACGAATGTCATTGTGCTGGATCTTTTCAATGTAGGACAGGAGCTCCTTGTGCATGGTTTCAGCCTCAATGGGAGCAGAGGGCACATAGTCAGCCACGTCCATATTGTCAGCGTCTTCAACCAAGCGTATTTTCTGGATTTTGAACTGGAGGGCATTTTGCCACAGGGTCACATTCCCCCTGATTTTCACCAGTAAACCTGGGGTGAAGACATTCTCTTCATTCCCCTTGGCGTCCCACAGCTTGGCATTGATCTCACCGGTCTTGTCCGCCAGGGTCAAGTCCAAGTATTTTTTGTGGTTGCTGGACGTCTTGATATTGACTTGTTTCAGTATGTAAAAGCCTTGCACCTCATCGCCTGCAGCGAATTCAGCAATCTTCTTTTCTATCATGATTTCATCCTCCATTTGATATGTACTAGCATACCACACAATGGGTTTGTGATGGAAAAAAGAAAGCCCCTTGGAATCGCAAAATTCCAAGGGGCATACTCTCTTGAATTACTTCACTTCAACGTCGTACTTGGTCTTAAGACCTTCAACAGTTGTTAGGTAAGCTTCGTTTTGCTTCATAACCTGTACCTGCTGGTGGATCGTTGGCATTGCTTCTTCTAGCGTCTGCTCAGAAGCTGGCTTTTCGTCCACTTTCTTAATGATGTGGAAACCAAACTGTGTTTGAACTGGAGGAGACATTTCGTCAACCTTCATTTCGAATGCAGCTTGCTCGAACTCAGGTACCATTTGGCCCTTGGAGAAGTAGCCTAGGTCGCCACCGCGCTCCTTGGATGGGCAAGAAGAGTACTCTGTTGCAGCGTCTTCGAAGCTCTTACCGTCTGCAATTTCAAGAAGTACTTTTTTAACAGTTTCTTCGTCAGAAACAAGGATATGCTTTGCATTTACAGAAGCAGGCTTCTGGAAGTCAGCCTTGTGGGCTTCGTAGTGGTCCTTGATATCTGTGTCTGTGATTTCTACCTTGTCTAGGAAATCACGTACGAAGAATTGCTTCATTAGGTTGGCCTTCAGTAGTTCTAGCTCAGCCTTGAAACCTTCTGTAGACTCAATACCTGTTGCTACTGCTTCAGAGTAAAAGAGTTCCTGGTTGATCAGCTCGTTCAGTAGACGCTCTTCACCTTCTGGGTTTGCGTACTGGATAGCTGCCTGACCTAGGGATTGCTTTAGTTGCATCATGTGTGATTCTGTAATGTTACGGCCATCAACGACCGCTAAAATCTTTTCTGACATAATATCGTCGCTCCTTCACTTAAATTCATTTCATCCTACCATATGGAGCGACAAAAGTCTATTAGTCATCCAATAGTCCCAGGCGATTCATAACGTCAACCAGCTTGTCAGTGTCAATGGGTTTTACCGCATAGGCTTCCGACCCAGATTCAAAGGAATCCATGACCCCTTCAGCTGCATTGAGGGCTGTTGTCATAATGACCTTGGCCCGGTTGTCTGCAGAAATCTCCCTTTCTTTTTCCAACTTACGCATGGTCTTCAGGGCCTTCATGCCGTCCACTTCAGGCATCATGATATCCAGGCAAACCAGATCATAGTAGTTCTTCTCTTCCAGGGCCATTAAAAATACTTCAATGGCTTCCATGCCATCCACGGTAACGTCACAGTCACCAAATTGCGACATGAACTTGTACAAGAATTTTCTGCTGACATAGTCGTCTTCTGCAATAAGAATTCGCATGTGAACCTCCTATCTTGCCACTGAGCCACTGAAGCGGTCTCTGAGCCTATTCATTTCTTCCATTAATACGTCAAACTGGTCCAAGACTTGAGAACGGTTGGCCTTCCTGCAGGCCAGTTCCAGCCTTAGGGCCTTCCTTTTCATTTGAACAAAGCCACAGGTCTCACTCAGGTCCTTGATAAAGTGGGCTGTACGCTCTATGGTGTCAAAATCCGACTCCTTAACCTGGTCGGACAAGAGTTCACCATAACCTGATATTTCGTAAAAGGCCTGGGCAAGCTCAGACTCATCCTTGATGGACTCCTCTGATATGATCTTTGACAGAATTTCGTTGACTTGGTTGTCCTGCTGGGCCATGAGGTCTGTCGTCCGCATCACCCGGTCTATCACTTCATAAAAGGTCCGCATTTTAATGGGTTTGGGAATATAGCCATCCATACCACCAGACAGGAAACGCTCCTCGTCTCCGGAAATGGCATGGGCTGTTAAGGCGATAATGGGCAGGCTACTCTTCTTAAGCCGCTGGCGGATGATCCGGGTGGCCTGTTCACCATCCAGTTCCGGCATTTGTATGTCCATCAAAACCAGGTCATAGTCTCCAGAAACCACATGGTTGACTGCCTCCATACCATTGGTGGCGATAATCACCTCATGTCCCTGCTTGTGGAGGAGCTGCTCAGCCAGGACTTGGTTAATGCGGTCGTCCTCCACCAGGAGGACCTTGTACTTACGGGTGGGTTTGGGGATCTCATAGTCAGACTCTTCCACAGCATCTAACAAGGATTTACCCCGTTCCAGAGGGACTGTGAACCAGAAGCGACTCCCTATATTCTTCTTGCTATCAAAATCGATGGACCCGCCCATCATTTCTACTAATTGTTTGCTAATGGCCAGGCCTAGGCCTGTTCCTCCATACCGTCTGGTTATGGACCCGTCCGCTTGGGAGAAACTGTTGAATATCCGGCTATGGTCCTTGTCCGCAATGCCAATGCCCGTGTCCTCAATGGTAAAGGTGATCCATACAGTTCTTCCTTCCATCCGTTGCAGGCTGATGGTCAGGTTGACCTTGCCCCCGTTGTCGGTAAACTTGAGGGCGTTGCCAATGAGGTTGTTGAGCACTTGGGCGATGCGGTTGGGATCGCCAATAATAACCGACGGTAGGTCTTCCTCCGCCTGAATGCGAAAGGTTATGTTGCCCTCTATGGCATTGACATGGAAGGGCTTACTGATCCGGTCTACCAGGCTCATGAGCTCAAACTCAATGTGTTCCAGCTCTGTCCGCCCTGCCTCAATCTTGGAAAAGTCCAAGACGTTGTTGATAATCTTGAGGAGGGACTCCGCGCTGTTCTTGACCATTTGCAGGTTTTCCTTCTGCTCTGTGCTGAGTGAGGACATGAGGGTCAAGTTGGTCATGCCGATAATTCCATTCATGGGGGTCCGGATTTCATGGCTCATATTGGCCAAAAACTCGCTCTTGGCCCTATTGGCCTGTTCCGCCACGTTTTTGGCTGTGACCATTTCTGCCCGGGCCATCCGCTTGTCCTGAATATCCCGGCTGACATACACCACACTCATTTTATGGTCTTCGTCCAAGATCACATTGCCTGCTGACTCCACCCACAGGTAGGTCCCGTCACGCTTTTTCAACCGAAGCTCTACAGTGTTAGAGTCCCAGGTCTTGAGCCGCTTCTTAAAGGACTCCCTGGCGTCATTCACATCGTCCGGATGGACAAAGCTCATGAACTGCTCACCCACTAAGTCCTCCGGATTAAAGCCAATCAAGTTCCAAATGGAAGGGCTGACAAAGAGGATCTTACCACTTTCGTCCACTTGAGTAATGGCGTCAATCATATTGTTGGTAATAAGACGGAGCTGCTTTTCATTTTGCACCAGGGTGGTTTCCATTTGCTTGTTGATGGTCACGTCCTCCACCACAATCATGACCTGGATTTCGTCATTTAAGTGGATGGGGACTGCATTCAGCCGTAACCAAAGAACAGACCCATTTTCCCGCTGGTACTGGAACTCCAAGCCCCTCACCTCATGTTGCTCGGTGATGACCTGCTGGATGGTTTGGTAAATAAAACAGGTCGAACAGTTGTCAGGGTTGCCACAAAACTGGTCATTTCCCAGAATGGACCGGCAGATCACGTCGGAGGTATGGATGTCCAGTAGGCTGTCTGTCAAACCAAACATGGTGGCTGCGGAATCATTCATCCTACGCACCTGGCCGCCCTTGTCAAAAATGAGTAGCCCCAAGGGCGTCCCATGGAAAATGGACTCCATGTTCATCCGTTCCTGCTGGGCCATTTGAATCATGTCCCGCTCAGCTGTCACGTCTTGGATCATGATGTGATAGTGGGGCGAAACTTCTTCTTCATCAATTTTCGAGATATGTATCCGTATAAAAATCATGGCCCCATCATGGCGTACGATGGTTTGCTCCCGACTCCATGAGACCATTTCCTTGATGGCCGTAGCCACCACCTCCGGCTCGAGGGGAACCTGGAGTAATTTCAAGGCATGATTGTCCCCTTGAAGGATGTCTGCCTCCCTGTAGCCCATGATGGATTCCACACAGGGATTCATGCCGATGATCTTCCAGTTATGGTCGGTGATCAAGACACCAATAGGGCTGAGTTCTAAAGCCTTTGCTAAATACTCTTGTGAGATCATAGGGTACCCCCTAGGCTAGGTCAAGTAATTTGAGTACGTAAGCCGCAATATCTGGCAACTTGAGCTGCCGTTCCACTGCTCCAATTTCATAAGCCACTTTGGGCATGCCGTAAACCACAGACGAAGACTCGTCTTGGCCCACTGTTGAACTTCCGCTGGACCGCATCTTCAAAAGACCGTTGGCACCGTCCCGCCCCATACCGGTGAGTAGGACCCCAATGGACCTTCCCTTGGTTTGCTGGGCAACGGACTGAAAGAGTACGTCCACAGAAGGCCTGTGGCCACTCACCTTAGCTGAGTCTGCCAAGGCCAGGGACCACTTGGCCCCCTTTTTGATGACGGTCATATGCTGTTCGCCTGGGGCAATATAGACATGGCCCTGTTTGAGAACGTCTCCTGGCTCAGCTTCCTTTACGTGAACCTGGCAAGAAGCATTCATCCGGTCGGCATACATGCGGGTAAAGACCGGTGGCATGTGCTGGACAATTACCGTTGGTGGAATGGTCCGGGGGAACTTTCGAATGACCTCAAAAATGGCCTCCGTCCCTCCTGTCGATGCGCCGATTGCGATCACGTCCACTGCACTATGCTTACCTGGGGCTGCCTGGACGTCACCACTTGAAGAACGTTTGCGTTTGCTTGACAATTTGGACATGGATGCTACCTTGATTTTCACAAGGAGTTCAGACATCATACCGTGGAGGGCACCGGGGTGCTTTTCCGTGGGTTTGGCCACAAAGTCCACTGCCCCAGCGGTGAGGGCGTCAAAAACTGCTTCACTTACCGAGCTGACCACCACCACTGGTAGGGGGTGGACGGGCATGAGCTTCTTGAGGAAGTCAATGCCGTTCATCTTGGGCATTTGAACGTCGAGGGTCATCACGTCGGGGTCCAGCTCAAGGATCTTGTCCCTGGCTTCAAAGGGATCACCTGCAACACCGACAATTTCTATAGCGACATCGCGAGACAACTCATCGACCAAGACCTTGCGGAATAGCATGGAGTCATCTACCACCAATACTCTGATCTTTTTTCTGGTTTTCATCCTAGTATCGCTCTTCCTTTCTATAGATCGATGGCATGACATACGTAAACGGACTGGTCTTGCGGTCCAGGGTCTCTGAGTGACCGATAAACAAGTACCCCCCTGGCTCCAGTACGTCATAGAAACGTTTGATCAAGTCCCGCTTTGTCTGCTGATCAAAGTAAATCATGACATTTCTGCAGAATATAACATGAAACCTTTTTCTGAAGGGAAATGGACTCATGAGGTTAAACCGCCTGAAAATCACATTTTCCCGTATACTGCTTGCAATCTGAACCTGCTCAGGCCCTTGCTTTTTTATATATTTGCGCTTCCAAGGGTCGGGCAGGTCTTCCACCTGTTCCACGCCATATACCCCCTTCTTGGCAAGTTCCAGAACATGGGTTGAGATGTCTGTGGCTAGAATTTTCATGTCCCAGGGCCGGTCGGCACTGTACAAACATTCCTTTAAAAGGATGGACAGGGTATAGGGTTCGTCACCGGTGGAACAGCCAGCACTCCAAATCCGGATATCCCGCTGGGCGTCTTCTTTTTCCTTTATGTATGGAATGACGACCCTGCGGAAGAATTCGAAGTGCTTCTGCTCCCGGTAAAAATACGTGTGGTTGGTTGTAATCCGGTTCAAAAGCTCAATATCTGCCACTCCGGTTGTATCCAGCTCAAGATAATCTAGATATTGACCATAGTTTGCAAAGTTATGGGCTTTGATCACCTTATCCAGTCTAGTTTGGATGAGGGTTTTCTTCTGTTCTGTCAGATGAATCCCGAAATGTGCCTGAATATAGTTGGCAATTCTCAAGTATTCATCGTGATTGAGTCGCATGGAGGATCACAACCCTTCTGTATACCAAATGAGGAGATCAGGCCTAGTACTTACCAAACTCCTGGTCATTAATGGCCCTGGCGATGTCTGAGGTATCGTTCATGTTTTCAAGGAAGTCACCATAACGGCTTGTACCGGATTCAGCTGTTGAAGTTGCTGGTTGGTCATACTGGAAACCTGTGGTACGAAGCTTAAACTGGCCAACCAGTTCTCTAAGCATAAGCGCTTGGGAAGTCATCTGCTGGCTGGCAGCAGCACTTTCCTCTGCCGTAGCTGAGTTTTGCTGGGTTACGTCACTGATCTGATTGATCCCCAAGTTGATCTGGGTGATTGCAGTGGCCTGCTCATTGGAGGCTGTTGCAATGTTGCTTACTAGGCTGGCCGCTTCACTGATGGCTTCCACAATTTCTTGAAGGGCTTCAGCAGTTACATTGGCCAGGTTGGTACCAGCAGCCACCTGTTCGATGGATGTTTCAATAAGGGTAGTGGTTTCCTTGGCTGCACCAGCACTTCGGGCTGCCAGGTTACGTACTTCCTCTGCAACAACTGCAAAGCCTTTACCATGTTCTCCTGCCCGGGCTGCTTCAACTGCTGCGTTGAGGGCTAGGATATTGGTCTGGAAGGCGATTTCGTCGATCACGGCGATGATCTTGGAAATATTGGACGCTGAACTATTAATGTCTGACATGGCACCCAGCATTTCGTCCATTTTGGAGTTGCCTTCACGGGCTTGTTGTTGGGCATTCATAGACAGCTCGTTGGCCCTACTTGCATTGGTTGCATTTTCACGGGTCTGTTCAGCCACTTGAGACATGGAGGCCGTGATTTCGTGGATACTACCGGCCTGCTCTGTGCTACCTTCTGACAGGGCCTGGGCGGCATTGGCCACCTGCTGAGACCCGTCAGATACCTGCTCAGAGGATTCACTGATATTGGACAGTACCTGGTTCATGGAATCGATAATCCGGTTCATAGAGTCCTTGAGTACAGAGAACTCGCCTTTATAATTTCCTGTTACGCGGACGTCGAAACTACCGTCAGCCATTTGTGACAAAGTGGCTGCCAGTTCTTGAATATTGTCACTGAGGGTTGCCAGGGTGGAGTTGAGGGCGTTCTTGATATTGGCATGGTCGCCTTTGTACTCACCCCTAACCCTAGCCTTGAGGTCACCCTGCTCCAGTTGAGACAAGACCATAGCGGCTTCTTGAACAGGCTGGATAACAGCGTCTAGGGTCTGGTTGACACCTTCGATAACGTCTTTAAAGGCACCTTCATGGCGGGAAGAGTCCGCCCGATCGTCCAATTGTCCATCAATGGCGGACTGGATCAGGGCGTCTGTGTCTGCAACCAGTTGGTTAATGGCATGGATAGACTGGTTCAAGGAGAGACGCAATTGGTCAAAGTCCCCTGGGAATGGGTCGTTGATCTGGTCTGGAATGTTTCCTTCACCAATATATTGCATATATTCACGAACCACTTCAATTGGCTCTGTAAAGGCGCGGATCAGGCGGTTCATACCCTTGATCAGGTCTTGCCAAGAGCCCATAAATGCAGCTTCGTTACCTTGAATGGATAGGTCACCCTGGCGGATACCTGTTGTCAGGCGATCAGTTTCAGCCTGTAGACTCTGGAGGTTTTCAACAGCTTCCTTGAGTTTTAGACCCAGTACGTCTTTTTCAGACCGGACAGGCACGTCAATTTCCCGTTCACCATCGGCAATCATACTGGCCACATTGGCCTGCTGTTTGATATTGGCGATCATGGACTCAAAGGAAGAACCCAGCTGGCCAATTTCGTCTTTGCCTTCCACCTTGAGGCTCACGTCAACATCGCCTAGGGCCAACTGGTCGGCCACCTTGGTCATTTCCCGAAGAGACTTAGCGATGGAACGAACCAAGTAGGCATTGATCACAACGCCGATGAGGATGGCAGCAATAAAACCATAGAGCATTACCGTATTGGCCTGGGCTGTGTCTCTTACAGCTTGTTCACCAAGAGCCGTGGCATTGGTAAAGCCAGCAAAGGCTGTTTCAGAAGCCAGGGTTAAGAGGGTAGCCCCTTGTTCTTCCCGAAGGCCAGCCAACTCTTGGAGATGGAGCATACTACCTTCAACGGTTTGCATGGCCGCTTTATAGGCATTGGCACCGGTTCGAACCGCTTCCAACTGATCCACATTGAGTTGCTCAGTTGTTAGAGACAAGAGTTCGTCAACTTGGGCATTAATCGAATCAAAAATTCCATATGAAGACTCGATAAAGGTTAGGTCATTTAAGGCTTGTGACTTGAAATTATTGACACGAATATTGTTTCCGCTCCGAATAACTTCAATCATTTCATGGAGTTTAAAGATACGGGCATTCAGTTTTTCATTACTATCTCCCTGCTCCACCTGTCTGAGAAGCTTTTCCAGCATATTGTCTTCATAGGCCTCAGCATTTGTAATAAATTGGGCTGCAGAAACGTCTAAGGCTGTTCTGGCAGTTGCAATGGTTTCCTGTTCTGCAACGGTCTGGTCTACCAATCCTGCGTATGTGTCAGACGCCGTTTGGAGGGCGTCCAGTCTCTCGCCTAGCTTGACCAGTTCAGGATGCTCACTGACCATGGTTCTACCATCGGCAATGAGCTTGTTCAATTGAACAAAGCCCTCCCGACCTTGTTCTAAGTATGTAGTATTGCCTGTTAAGCCATAGCCACGGATGTTATACATAATCTCTCGAGTTGTATTTTCCATGGCATTGGCCACTTCAATTTCCGGTAGGTACAGATTGGAGAGTTCAGAAACTTCAGCATCCACCTTTTGCAGGTTGATGGTGGAGAAAATCAGTACACCAATCAAAATGATAACCATTAGGCCAATACCCAATGCAAACTTCATGCTGATTCTCATATTCTTAAGCATTTCTATACTTCCTTTCAGCTCTCAGTATGTCTGTACTCGTCAGGCTGTTCATCCATCAGCAACCGAACGGCGTCCAGTAACATTAAAACTTCATCGTCTTTTTTGGTGATGCCCGCAATAAACTGGTTGGACATTAAACCAGTTGCCTCGGGTGGCTGTGAGATATGAGTGCCCTCAATATCCTTAACCTCCAAGACCTTGTCAACGATGATTCCAACAGACATGCCCTTGTGGTCAATAACAACAATGCAGGTTCTGTTATCGTATGGGATTTGCTCCTTTTCAAAGCGAAGCCGGACATCCATGGTTGGAATGATCTGTCCCCGCAGATTAATGACCCCTTGGATGTAGGCAGGCTGACCGGGTATTTCCGTAATGTCCTGCACACCAATGATGTCAATAACATTTTCGATGCCTATACCATACTGTTCTAGATCTATTTCGAAAGCTAAGTACTTCCCTTCCTGGGTCGATTTCGCAAGATTTGCTTGAATACTACGTGTGTTACGATCCATATACTCCTCCTAATCCACAAGTCCAGAAGGATCGAGTATTAAACTAATGCGTCCGTCTCCCAGCAAGGCACAACCAGAAATGCCGCGTACCTTTTCCAGGAACTGAGACAGACTCTTAACTACCACCTGTTGCTCACCTAAAATGGCGTCCACAAACAAGAGAACCGTCTTGGCGTCATACTCAGTCATGATCAAGATCCCTTCCTTGATTTCCTGAATATCCGTATGGAGGCCAAATCGATCATGGAGGCGGACGATGGGATAACATGTCCCTCTAATCATGCACATTTCATTACCTTCAGGGTCAACGATAATGTCCTGGTCCCTGGCGTCAAAGGACTCCTTGATGGCTGTGATGGGCAGGGTAAAAATGGACTTGCCCACGGACATCATCATGCCATCGATAATGGCAAGGGTAAGGGGTATCCGGATACCAAACTCCGTACCGGTACCCAATTCACTGTCAACAACAATGGTTCCACCCAACTCTTCTACATTTCTAGCAACCACGTCAAGGCCCACTCCCCGCCCTGAAAACTCAGTCACCTGCTCTTTGGTAGAAAAGCCTGGTTCAAACAAGAAATTATAGACTTCCTTACGGGAATATTCTTCCCTGGACTTATGCATGAGGCCTCTTCGTTCAGCCTTATCCAAAATTCGTTCTGTATCCAAGCCACGGCCGTCGTCCTTGACGGATATCCAGACGTCACCACCTGAATGCTTGGCTTCAAGGACAACCTTGCCCTTATAGGTTTTTCCTAAAGACTGGCGGTCTTCGTTGGCCTCCAGGCCATGGTCGATAGAGTTTCGGATAATATGCATGAGGGGATCTCCAATCCGCTCAATGACATTTTTGTCTACCTCTGTTTCTTGACCAATGATCTCCAACTCCACATCTTTTCCAATCTTCTTTTTCATGTCCCGCACCAGGCGACTCATCTTTTGGAAAGTAAGGGCCAGGGGCATCATTCGTACAGACATGACAACGTCTTGGATCTCATTAATGATCATCCGGTGCTGGCGGACTGCCTTATCGAAGTTTTCCAGTTCTAGACCGGTCAAATCGGGGTTCCGGGTCACCATGGACTCAGATACCACCAGTTCCCCAACCAAATCCATCAGCTTGTCCACTCGGGAAATGCCCACACTAATAAAGTTTTGCTTGGACCCCTTGTCACCGGATTTAGACCGACTCTTTTCCCCAGCAGGGATGTCGGGGGCCGCCTTGGCCACTACCTTCTCCATGGGTGGTTCTGGGGCAGACTGGGCAGCCAGAGGCATTTCCATTTCCAGTGTCCCATGGGGTTGGGGCTGAACCGGTGGTTGGGCTGCGGTTTCTGTGGGCTGGTCTACCAGATCACTTTCAGTGGTTGATCCTTGATATGGGGGCGTCGTATCGGTTTGATCCTCATGGTCTTGAGGTTCTGCTTCCCCACTGGACACCGGAGTCGAACTTTCTGCTTGGTCCCCTTGTCCAGCCTGATCAACTGTCTCCACGTCGTCACTGTACATGGAGGCAATGGATGCAAACTCCTCCTCATCCACTTCACGGATCTCCAACTGGTCTAAAAAGGCTACAGAATTAAAAAAATCTTCAATTTGTCCACGATCGCTTCCAGTTCTAAACAGAATCATAAATCCATTTTGAATAATGAATTCCTTGCTCTGATCACTTTCGACAATGTTTTGTGGCAAATGAAGAATATCTTGTGCTTGGTCTTTTAAACTATGTATAACAGAAAACGCTCGAATGTTTTCCATTTCTGATCCAGGTTCAAAGTGTATGCGGACTTCGTATGCAGTTTGTTGGGTGTCCTGTTCATTGGTTTCAATGGTCTTGGCGGGTGCGATGAAGAAACGTTGGGTGGTCTCTTCTTCTTCCTTGTCCTGGGTGTCCTCAGGCGGCTCTTCCCCTCCTGGGCTCATGAACTGCAATGATTCTAGGGACTGCTTGATTTCGTCTACCAATCCCTTGGGTTCAGGAAGTGGGTCACCACCGGACTCCAGTTCTGTGACGGAACTTTTTATGTAGTCAATGGCCTCCAGTAACAAGTCCGTCATTTGCTCGTAGTTGGGCTTGGCCTCCTCGTGCTGCCTGAGATAATCAAACAGGTCTTCTATGATGTGGGCCAGGTTTGCAATGCCATCAAACATCATCATCATGGAGTTGCCCTTGATGGTATGCATGATCCTGAAGATCTCAGGGATGGCAAATGCCAGACTCCCCTCTGCTTCGCTGTCCATTGCAATTTGCTCCAGCTGGTCAATCAGCTGTGATGTTTCAAACAAATACATTTCCAGCATCGGTTCCAAGTTGCCGTTATCAGGCACGGTGATCACCTCTTTCTACTTATCCAAGGACCGGATCACATCCACTAGTTGCTTTTCCGTAAATGGCTTAATAATAAAGTTCTTTGCACCGTTGTTAATGGCGTCTCGTATGGTAAACTCTGTACCCATGGACGTAATGACTACGATTTTGGCGTCTGGATCTAGTTTCATAATTTCAGCAACACCAACAATTCCGGACTTGCCAGGCATGGCGATATCCATGGTTACTGCGTCTGGTCGATGCTTCTCATACATTTTTGTTGCTTCATACACATCTTCAGCTTCCAGTACCTGATAATCGTACTTTTCTAGAAGATAACGGATGTTGGTTCTCATAAAAGCTGCATCGTCAACAACTAAGATTGTTTTCATTATTTCACCACCTTGCTGCTTCTCCTTTATACCCTTGTCCCATGGGCCTATTCACAATTTACTCGGGTCGTGAGTTCACAACCGTTCGGGGAAGACCGATCACAAATCGAGTCCCAACCCCAGGTTGACTGGACACATCAATGGTTCCCCCATGCTTGGTTATGACAATATCCCGAACAATGGACAAACCTAGGCCGGTTCCATCCCCAATGGGTTTTGTCGTAAAGAAGGGTTTAAAAATATCTTTTTGAACCTGGTCATCCATGCCAATTCCATCGTCCTCGAAGGACACGTAGATTTTATCCTCTTGCTGGTAGGTCTTGATTTTTATCAGGCCCCTCTCCTCGCCATGCTTGTCTTTTATGGCTTGGAGGGCATTCATCATGACATTGAGGATGACTTGGTTGACATAGCCACCCATGGCCTTGACCGGTGGGACATGCCCGTACTCTGTGACAATGTCCGCCGTGTACTTGGACTCCCCTCTGATCAGGCTAATCATGGATTCCACGGCATGGTCAAGTTCGTACTCCTCCAGTTCATCCAGCTGGTCCACCCTAGAGAAGACTCGAAGTCCTTCAACGATCTTGCTAACCCTACTCAAGCCTGTGTTGGTGTCATCAAAAAGCTCACGGATATCGTCCTTGATAAACTCCAAGTCATGCTTTTCATCTAACTTTTTTAGTCTGGCCAGTATGTCTGTAATGGCCGGGTTATAGGTGTCCAAATAAGGTGCTAATGACGTCCACAGGTCAATTTGATTTTCAAAGACGGTCATATACTCTTTGAGGATTTCCAGATTACTAATCACAAAACCCAAGGGGTTGTTGACTTCATGGGCCACACCGGCTGCCAATTGGCCAATACCCGCCATTTGTTCCTGTTGCAGGAGCTGGGTTTGGGTTTCTTGAAGTTGCTCGTTTAGGGCTGTGAGCTCCTCATTTTGCTGCTGCATTTGCTGGACGGTCCCAGAAAGGTTCTTTCGAAGCTTCTGGTGGGTTAAGGCATTCTGTACCCGGGCAATAAACTCGTCAGGTTCGATGGGCTTGTTGATATAGTCAAAGGCACCCAGTCGAAAACATTCCCTTAGGGCTCGCTTGTCAGAAAGAGAGGTGAACATCATGACATGGCTGTCCAGTAGAATACCCAGTTCTTGTAGCTGGCGTAGGATATCCATCCCACTGATCTCCGGCATAATAACGTCTAAGATGATCAGGTCAAAATGATCGTTTTTCACGCGATCAACGACCTTTTTCCCTATTAGCTCAGTTTCAATTTCCGCTTCAATATGATTGACACGCATGACGTCTACTGCCATTTGAAGGATCATTTTTGAGTCGTCTACTATGAGTATTTTCATGGCAAGTCCTTTCCCTATGGAAGATTATGCTATGGGTATCTTGACGGTGACCTTTGTGCCTTCACCGGATTTTGAGTCAACTTTGATTTCTCCATGGTGGCGGTTGACAATAATATCGTAGGTCATGGCTAGACCCATGCCCACCCCTTCACCCACTGGTTTGGTGGTATAAAAGGGATTAAAGATCATGCTGGCATTTTCATCGGGTATGCCGATCCCATTGTCTACGATCTCAATCCATACATACCCATTTCTTTCTTTGGTACGTATAATCAACCGATGAATATCTCTATCTGATCGATTTTTCATGGCGTCAATGGCATTGAGCATAATGTTGAGGAAAGCTTGGTTGATTTGGCCTCCATTGGCCATGATCAGAGGTAGGTCCGAATAATACTTGCTGATCTGAGTATCATCACTCAGATAGTTTCTCACCATAAAAAGGACGTTTTCAATGCCTTCATTGATGTAATAGGCTGTCTTTTCATGAAGGTGTTCGTAACCTGAAAAGAGGAGCAAATTCTTTGTAATGGTTTGGACCCGCTTGAGTCCAGCAAGGGTGTCCACCACCATTTCATAGTTGAGGTCGTCCCGCTGGATCACCTTGTCTTCTGCCAACATTTGTAGGTTGGAATAGGCAAAACCTACTGGGTTATTAATCTCATGGGCCAGTCCTGCAGCCAGGTGGCCTATGCCTGAAAGTTGCCCCTGTTGCAGAGCCATCATCTGTTGTTCTTCCAGCTGCTGGGAGTACTCGTGGATGGTGTCATAGGCCCTGCGCAGCTGTTCAGCCGTCCGGTACAACATAAGGATAGTAAAGCCGATGAAGCCCCAGGCTGCCATTTCCCTAGTCTGTATCATATTCAGGTTGAGGAGTATATCATTGACTATGGTCACCACCAGAATTGCAGTGGCGACAGCTGTTACGGCATAGGTGCTAGGCTTTCGAATCACATTAACAACCACCGAAGACAAGACATAAACAATTGACAAGAGGCTAAGTACCTGTAAGAGGACCAAATACTGGGAAAACACAACAGCCTGATTGAAAATAACAAAAATTGCCAACACACCTGCCCCTGCCATCAAGAATTTGGCGACAAGGGACAATTTGTCCCGTTCGGTTAACCTCTCATATAATAGAATCATCAAGCCAATGGAATTGGAAAAACTAAAATAGTCCAATTTCATGGCTTGTTCATAGTCAATACCCGGAAAAAAGTCAAACAATATCATTTCTTGTGTAACCGTCGTCCGAATGGCGATGAGAATCATGGTCAAACCAAAAGGCAATAAACTGACAAATTAATCCAACGATGTTCAAAGCTTTCA
>CAYFHQ010000078.1:0-18023 GCA_964342805.1 uncultured Peptostreptococcaceae bacterium
TTTGCTATGATTTTTATTTTCTAAAGTTGAAAGTTGAATTATGCAATTTCCTCATCTAAGTGACTGAGTACAATTTATCTCTTTAATAATGTATAATATTCTAGAGTTATAGTATTGTACTAACGGAAATTCAATTAACATGAAGGAGACAACAAAGTATGTCTGATAGCTTATTTTACTCAAACTTAGAGAGTACAGAAAAAGCCCAAAAATACATTGATGCATTTGAAGAATATTCAGAAGAGAACTCGAAACAAGTCTATATAATCGATAAACCTTTGAGTGAAGATAAATACTCTTATGAGTATAAGGATTTTATTGTTGTTTTAATACCAAAACACAAGATTATGATTATAAATCTCGGTATCGAATGTGATGATTTTGAAGATTTCATTGACGATTTCATTGAAGACTTGGGACATATATCTGATAAGTACAACTATAAGAGTGTATTAGGAAGACCTAGAAAATGGAGAGAAAAGTTGCTCTCTGAGATAGATGCCAAAGAAATAAACCACACTAGAATTGAAGAGTTTTTGAGTTCACAAAAGGTAGAGTTAGAAATTGATCAGAGGAAGACAGAGTTCTTAATTTCTCTTCTAACTGGTAGTATTAATGATATTGATAAAGTGGGTGGCGATGTTCCAACAACATTGCTTGATAAAGTTAAGAAGAATATCATTCTATTTGATGGTGATCAGACTAAATTTATCTATGAAAAGTTAGACAATAAGCGCGTCGTCATTCAAGGTTTGGCTGGAACTGGGAAAACAGAACTGCTACTTCATAAACTTAAAGAAATTTACACGAAAGAAGGCAATTCGAAGATTGTGTTTACCTGCCATAATAAAATACTCGCTCAAAGTTTAAAAGATAGAATTCCAGAGTTTTTCAATTTCATGAAAGTTGATGAGCAAATTGAGTGGGAGAGTAGACTATGGGCAATGGGGAGTTGGGGATCAAGGGCATATCCAAACTCGGGGTTATATAGTTTTATTTGCGCTCATTATGGTTTGAATTTTCAACGATTTAGTAGGTCAAAATCATTTGGTGATATATGTTTTGAAGCTATTGGGGAGTTGGAAGTCCTTGAGAGTTTTGAGCCATATTTCGATAATATTTTAATTGATGAAAGCCAAGATTTCACAGAAGGATTTTTTGCATTATGTGAGAAAGTAACGAAGGGAACTATTTATGTTGCTGGTGATATATTCCAGAATGTTTTCGATGAGAATATTGTTAGTGAAGTAAATCCTGATTACCTGCTAAACAAATGTTATCGTACTGATCCCAAAACTTTAATGTTTTCACATGCAATTGGAATGGGATTATTTGAGAAACCTAATCCACTTCGATGGTTAGAAGATAAGGAATGGGAAGCATGTGGTTACCAGTTCTATCGGAATCAAGGTAAATTCAACCTTACTAGAAAAAAGTTGAGAAGATTTGAGGATCTGGAAGAATATGAAAGCGTTAAGTTGATCCCGTCAGATAGAGATTCATTCGTAGATAAAATAATTGAGTCTTTGGTTGAAATATACAATGATAACAAAACGGTCGAACCAGAAGATATTGGGATAGTTTTCCTTGAAAATCAAAAATTCAACTATGATTTAGCTGCAAAATTAGAATTCGAAATTCAGCGTAAGTTTAGATGGAGAGTCAATATTGGATACGAAAGTAAAACAAAAGAAAAAAATGCATTATTTATTAGCAATAGAAATAATGTCAAAGGTTTAGAGTTTCCTTTTGTTATTGTTGTATCTACTGGCTATATACCTGATGTTTTACGAACACGGAACTCGCTATATATGATGATGACTAGATCGTTCATTAAAAGTTACTTAGTGTTATCAGATTGGAATGAGGATTTGATTCCTGAGTTAGAAGCTGGATTGCAATTCATTAATAACAACAAGTTTATGAGTATTGATGAACCGTCTGACCTTGTAAAAGAAGAACTTCATAATGCTGTAATTAATGATACAAGTGTTAGAAAATCACTTGAAGAGCAAATCGAGGAAGTAATTCTTGAACTAGGAGTTG
Source organism: uncultured Peptostreptococcaceae bacterium (assembly GCA_964342805.1). Lineage (GTDB taxonomy): Bacteria > Bacillota > Clostridia > Peptostreptococcales > Acidaminobacteraceae > CAYFHQ01. The sequence goes on from CAYFHQ010000078.1 coordinate 2,047, forward strand.
AGCAAGAATTCAGAAATAAGCTAAAAAGAGCTGTTTCAGAAATATGTGAAGCAGATTCTACTAGAGAGGATATAATTGGGTTCGTTCGTGTAAACCATGAGCAAATGAAAATAGGCAAATAGTATGTCGAAGATTTTTAAGCAAGGCATAACAGAATTCGGTTTACCTAAGTTTTCAAGAATCATCAGGCATAAACGAGATGTAATATTGATTTTACTTGAAACTATGAAATTGTTCCTAACGCTAGGTACTGAAACAATAGAATCATCAAATAGTGTGTACATCAAAGTGGATTCAATATCTAGAGCTTTTTATGAGTTTGACAACAAGATCTTTTCGATACATTTCCCATTTACTATAATTGACAATGAGGATTCGACTTTATGGATCAAGGAATCAAATTCAGAAATTGAGATTACGAATCAAATTGTGTCATCTTTAATTGGATACTTTGAAAGTCATGATTCATATACATATATGTTTGATGACATTTTCAATGTTATTGATGACATTGAAAAAGAGGTTGGTATTTCAGAGAATAAATTGCAACTTGTACTAAAAAAGCTAATCTCGTTTGAAATTGGGTACTTTCGCTATGATGTAGATGAAAAACATTTTGTTAAAGGTGTACACCCACTGCATCATTATGATGTGAATTATTCTAACACAGCAACATACAAGTTAGGCTTAGAAAAAGCTCAAAGTGTTGAGCAAATTTTTGATATGTTAGATAGAAATACAAATTGTCATTCATTAGTCAAGAATGAGCTTTAAGAATCAGCTAAAACAGCAATTCACACAATACCACTTTGTTATTCAGAGTGGTATTGTTTATTCATGTAATATAATGACTCAACTGATCGTTGAGCGTTTATAACAATCGATGATGGAGATTTCAAAGGGAAACCCTTTGAGATTTGACGCTTTTAATCCTACCTCATCAGTATGTAGTTGGCAGGTTTCTCTTGATATGGCAGATCGTTACCCGTCAAAAACCTACCTAGGTCTTACAGCCACGGCGACCTCCATACAGGTAACCTGCTCAAAGACAAAGAAGGGAATCTCCATATCCTAGACTTTGACACCTCTTGTTATAGCTTTGCTACCTTCGACATTATGGTCATATGCAATGCAACAGACTACTTCACCTATAGCAAGGAAGCCTTTGACCAGACCACTCAAAGGCTCAAGGCCTTCTTAAAGGGCTACTTGAAGGTTAGAAGCCTGACCGGGGAAGAGGTCCAGTCCATCTACGACTGGGTTGGGATCTACCACTACCAACTCCAAGCCACCATCATTGAGATTTATGGCCTTGATTGTGTTGACCATGATTTTCTAGACAAACAACTGGACTGGCTCATGCAGTGGCAGGCTCAATTAGAAGAACTTAGTTTTTCATTTTACGACAAATAACCAAATAACCAAAAAAACCTTGACCCTGACGTAACGTCATAGTCTATCCTAAAGGTGGAGGTGATGATCATGTACAAAGTTAAAGAAGTTGCTGAGCTGGCGGGCGTGACGGTGCGATTGCTCCATCATTATGACAAAATTGGCCTGCTCAACCCATCCCATAAGTCGGAATCCGGATACCGGCTTTATGACGAGGGAGACATTGGCCTGCTCCAGCAAATTCTCCTGTACAAGGAACTGGACTTTAGCCTCCAGGACATCAAGGAAATCGTTGAAAGTCAGGCCTTTGACAAGAAAGAAGCCCTTGTCAAACACCGGTCCCTCTTGCAAGTGAAAATGAAACGGCTGCAGCGGATCATTGACGCAGTGGAGGACACCCTGGACCAAATGGAGGCAGACGGCCCCCATGAGCCTGCAACGATTTTAACGGCTATGGATAATAAGGAGTATGAGACGATGAAAAACCAATATGCAAAAGAAGTGGAAGAACGTTGGGGCGGTACGGAAGCATTCCGTCAGAGCCAGGAACGTACGAAGAAATATAACAAGGAAGACTGGGACAGAATTTTAGGCCGCCAAGACGGCATTCTGGCTGACCTGGCCGGACTTATGGACCAGCCTGTGGATAACCCTAAGGTACAAGTGTTAGTTGCTGCCTACAGGGATCATATCACAGACAACTTCTACGACTGTACCCTGGAGATTTACCGGGGTCTTGGAGAACTATTCGTGAACGACCCCCGTTACGGTGAGAACATGGACAAGCATGGGGAGGGTTTCACGGCTTTCTTCAGCAAGGCCATTGCCTACTACTGTGACCATGCCCAGTAATAGGGATAAGTAAACCAGAGCAAAGTCCTTGGATTTTGTACTGTTTTCATAAGGGGTCCCAGAAGGAAGATAAGCGTCATGACAATAGTCATGACGCTTTTTTATGTTCTTAGGTCTATTGGCGTACACAGATTGAAAAGTAGAGGAGGCCATACTATACCGTGTTTATACCTTTTGTGGATGTTTACTAAAAGTGAATATCTAATCCATTACGTTTATTCAATTCCTTACAAAATGGGTAGATAAACAGAAGGGTACATATGATATGAGGAGGTACATATTAATGTTCGGGAGAAAAAAAGTAAATGATCAAGTTCAAGACACTGGATTAACAAAGCTCATTTCATTGCAAGTAGACGAGTTTAAAAGGGGAGAACGAAAGTCTTTCGAGTCTGAAGTACCAGCCTGTCATGAAACGGTCCAAGCGTTAAATCAACTGATTGAGACAGACACCAAGGCAGCCGACGGTGTTGTCCAAGGGATCACCAAACTCCTTAACGATGTAACGGGTATGATGTACGTCAAAGACATGGTTCTAGACGTCAACAAGCAGACTGACATAGTGGAAACCGTGGCTGCTTCCTCCCAGGAACTGGCGTCCTCCATTGAAGACGTTTCTCACTTTGTCCAGAGTTCTGCCAGTGAAGCCAACGAGACCATTAAGCAAACGGACAATAGTGTGGCCGCCATTGAAAGCGCCCTCCAGGAGTCTGCTTCTGCCATAGAGGAGTTCCAGGAGATCAAGACCTCCATTGAAAAAGTCGGGGAAGAAATGCGGGCCATTACGGAAATGGTGGACATTATCAAGGGGATTGCCGACCAGACCAACTTGTTGGCCTTGAACGCATCCATAGAAGCTGCCCGTGCCGGTGAAGCTGGCAGAGGTTTTGCTGTTGTGGCTGACGAGATCAAAAAACTAGCAGAGACCACCAAGGAGTCGGTGGAGTTTATAGAAAAGACGACAGTCAACTTAAGTAGTGGCATGACCCAAACCATCGGGCGCTTGGAGACCTCCGACAAGAAGTTTGCCGACGGCAACCGAGAGATCGAAAAGTCCATTGGGTCTATTTCTGGCATCAAGGGGTCTGTAGACCAGATCTATCAAAACATGATGCAGATCAGTGCCAATGTGGAAGAGCAAACCGCAGCTTCAGAGGAGATCGCCTCCAACATGATGCAGATGCTCCAGCAAACCAAAAACCTACGGGAAGAATGCGACAAGACCGGCCATGGCCTCTATGACCTCAGTGTTAAGGTGGACAAGACCCGGATTGACGCTTGGAACCAGCTAAGGGCCCATGCACCCCTGTCTTCCATAGAAATGTGTGTGACCGACCACTTGATCTGGAAGTGGCGGGTTTACAACATGATCCTGGGCTACAGCCATATTGACCCAGGTCATGTGGGTGACCACCATTCTTGCCGTCTGGGCAAGTGGCTGGGAACCCTGGACAAGACCGATAGTCGTATTGGTCCAGTCATCCGGTCCATGGACAAGCCCCATAGTGACCTACACCAGTGTGCCAAGCGGGCAGCGGAAGCCTATGCCAGGGGCAATGTAGAAGAAGCGGAGCGCAATCTGGAAGAAATGAGTGTCCACTCTGAGCATGTGATTGACGCCCTGGACCAGTTGCGGCGGATCATGCGGTAGCCAGGTCAGGACACATTTGGACAAATAAAAATGCCGGAGGGCATACGACCCAACCGGCAGGAGAATAGCAATAACGAAAAAAAGGACAGTAAGGGAAGAGCGCGTCCTCCACTTACTGTCCTTTGATTTTGTTTTACATGAATAGTCCGGAACCAGGGCCGATTGGTAGGCCTAGGAAGTACCAGATTGTTAGTAGTGCAGTCCAACCCAGTAGGAAGAGTAGGGAGAATGGTAGCATGGTTGCGATCAGCGTACCAATACCTGCTTCTTCGTCGTAAGCCTGTGCAAAGGCTACGATTACTGCGAAGTAAGACATAAGTGGGGAAATGATGTTCGTTGTAGAGTCACCAATACGGTATGCAACCTGTGTGAACTCTGGTGTGAAGCCCATCTGCATAAGCATTGGAACGAATACCGGAGCCATGATTGCCCACTTAGCAGAAGCGGAACCGATGAATAGGTTGATAAATGCAGAGATAATGATGAATGCGAAGATCAGTGGAAGACCAGTGAAGTTAATGGACTTCAGGAACTCAGCACCCTTAGCTGCAAGAATGATACCTAGGTTTGTGTAGCTGAAGTACTTGATGAACTGTGCAGCTACGAAAGCAAGAACAAGGTAACCGCCCATTGTGGACATGGCCTTGGACATTGCCTTTACAACGTCTTTGTCAGACTTGATTGTCTTTGCACCGATACCGTATGCAACGCCAGGTACCAGGAAGAACATCATGATAATCAGAACGATAGAGCCGATGAATGGGGAACGACCTAGAATGTCGCCGTTTGCAGGGTCACGTAGGATGCCGTTAGCTGGGATCAGCATAGCTGCGATCAGGCCAATGAATACTACTGTGGAAAGACCTGCCCATAGTAGGCCACGCTTTTCGTCTTTAGTTAGGTCTGTTACTTCAGCGTTCTTGGAACCCTTGTACTCGCCAAGACGAGGCTCAACGATCTTTTCAACCACGAACCAACCAATAGCAGAGATTAGGAAGGTAGAAGCGATCATGAAGAACCAGTTTGCTGTAGCGGGTACAGAGTAAGCTGGGTCTACAATACGAGCAGCCTCTGTGGAAATACCACCTAGAAGCGGGTCAACTGTACCGATTAGAAGGTTGGCAGAGAAACCACCGGAAACGCCGGCGAATGCTGCTGCAAGACCTGCAAGTGGGTGACGACCGAAGCTTAGGAAGATGATCGCGCCCAGTGGAACAAGAACTACGTAGCCAGCGTCAGAAGCGATGTTGGACATGATACCTAGGAAAACAACTGTTACTGTGATCAGCTGCTTAGGTGTGTTCAGTACCACTCGCTTAAGAAGAGAGCCAATGAAGCCAGTACCTTCAGCAACACCTACACCCAGCATGGCTACCAGTACAGTACCCAGGGGAGCAAAGGTTGTGAAGTTCTTTACGGCCGATGTAAACATGTAACGAATACCGTCCGCGTTTAAGAGACTAATGGCCTCGATGTTCTGAACGGATGTTTCTAGAGTCGAACGGTTGATCATTGTGAATTCAACGTTTAGACCCATACGTGCTGCGATCTCAGAAATAATGATGATAGCTGCACAGAAGATTACGAATAGTGTTACTGGGTGTGGTAGGGCGTTCCCCACGCGCTCCACGGAGTCCAGAAACTTAGTGAAGAGGGATCTCTTCTTATTATTGTTGTTATTGTTTTGGTTTAGCTTACCTGCTGCTTCCATAAAAACAGGTTACCCCTTTCGAAATGTATTATATGACAAACATATGATTACGCACTTCAGGCCCGAAGTAGGGCTAGTATATCCCAGGAAAACGTTTGAGGCCATGGGTTTGGCCTTTGTTTAAATAGTCTGAATAATAGGACGTAAGTTGGTTGAAAATGGGAGTTTCATGCGGTATCATATACAAGAAATCTTGTATGGCTGACGGACAGTGTCTTGACAGAATGGAAGGGAACTTCCAGTTTGGCTTGGTTTCGATATGTACAAAATATGAAGATTGTGTAACGTAAAAATGTTACATTTATTTGGTTATAAATCAGTAGTACCAATAAATCTAGGGTTTGATAAAATGTAGACAAACCATATTAAATGTTACGTAGACCCCTTGCGGTTGCTTGTATTTCCGTGATTTATAATGAGTTTATTTGTAGGTTTCAAATTGCAACAGGGGTGGGAATGTCGGTATGTGTCAATAATGAACGATTGACGAAAAGGGTTTCTACTACTAAAATTAGTAGTAGGTCATAAAGAATAGAAAAAGACCACAGTGGGTGCGATCAGGAGGCGTCATGCATGCAATCCGAAAAGAGATAAACAGTATTATCGATGAGATCGAACATTTGCATCATCGGTTAAAGAAACTAGAGAAACTCGTGGAAGAACAGGAAAAGCACTGTGTTGAAAGCACGGTGTCGGTTTTCCAGAATGAACATGTGGAACAGATCGTAACCGCCCTGGTCCAGGTTCAACGGGGACTTTTATTGGAAGAGTTAGAAATGAAGATGGGCTCAGACCCCAGGGTCATTGAACGACACCTGGAAGACCTGCAGAAAAAAGGCCATGTGGTCCGGTCCATGGACAAGTACATGCTGTCCTCCGGTGGCCGCAGTTTCTATGAGTCTGTTCTAAATGTCCGTACCTCAGCCATGAACGTTGGTTAAATGCCTACTTTTGGGATATACATTCAAGTATAACCAACAAGGAGGTAGACATGGCAGAGTTAAAAACCAAGAAGAATGACGGGGACGTGCTGGCATTCTTAAATAATGTAGAAAACAAACGCCGTCGGGAAGACGGATTAACCATTCTCGACTTAATGAAGAAGGTAACCGGCGAGGAGCCCTCCATGTGGGGCGACTCCATTGTGGGATTTGGATCCTACCATTATAAACAGCGGTCGGGCCAAGAGGCAGACTGGTTCCGCATGGGCTTTTCCCCTCGCAAGCAGAATATGACCCTCTATATCATGGACGGGTTTTCTGACTATGAGACCTTGCTAGGTCAGTTGGGCAAACACAAGACCGGTGTTTCCTGCTTGTATATCAACAAACTGGCTGATGTGGATGAAGAGGTTTTGATCAAGCTCATGGAGGCCTCCTGGGGCCTTATGCAGAATGAGGAAAATATCCAGTATTAGGTCCTTGACCAGGCTGAACCCAGTGGAGGGTTTGGCTCCAAAAATGAACATAAGAAAAGCCGCGATTTGTCGTCGCGGCTTTTTTACGTCTATTTTGCCTTTGGCAGATGCGCCTTGGCCTCATTTTATTTCTACCCCAATACCATTGGGAATGGGGGACTAAGTCAAAATCTCATACCCGTCTTCTGTAACAACCACCGTGTGCTCCCACTGGGCAGACCGTTTCCCGTCCTTGGTCACAGCAGTCCAGTCGTCTTCCAGGACTTCGCACTGGTAGGTCCCTTCATTTAACATGGGTTCTACTGTGAGGACCATACCCGGTACCAGGATCAGCCCCTTGTAGCCAGTCACGTGGTGGTGGACAAAGGGTTCCTCGTGGAAGGCCTTGCCAATGCCGTGGCCTCCAAAGGCCCGAACCACCGTGTAGCCGTGTTTATTGGCAAAGGGCTCAATGGCCTCACCAATGGTGTCTACAGAAGTAAAGGGTTTAATGGCTTCCAGGCCGATCATCATGGCTTCTTTGCAGGTTTCCACCAGTTTCTGGCCCTCTTGGTCCACTTGGCCGACGTAGTACATCCGGCTGCTGTCTGCAAAGTAGCCGTCTAGAATGGTTGTAATGTCCACGTTTAGGATTTGACCTTCCTCCAGGACACGGTCACCGGGAATACCATGGCAAACCACCTCGTCAATGGAGGTACAGCAGCTTTTTGTGTAGCCATTGTAACCCAGGGTTGCAGGTGTCCCACCGGCTTCCAGGGTCCACTCATGGACCCACTGATCAATCTGGCCAGTGGTAATGCCCGGTTTAATCAGGTCTGTCAGACGGTCCAGGATACTTCGAGTAATGTCACCACTACGCTTAAGACCCTCGATGTCTTCCTTTGAAAGGATGAGACGACGCTCAGGTATGGCGTAGCCTTCCTTTTCCAGCTTAATCAATTTCTCGTCATGGCCCATGTGGCATTTCTTATATTTTTTCCCACTGTCACACCAGCAGGGAGCATTTCGTTCCAATAACTTCATTATACTCTCCTCATTTTGTCATGAATGATGCCATTATAACATGAGGAGCAGGGGGGAGAGTCCCCAAGGAGACGATAAAATAATTTTAATGATTTTGTGGAAAGCCCGTCCCAAGTAGGATATACTTTTAAAGACGACAAAGACAGTTAACAGGACTTGTAAGGAGGTTGCGCATGATCATCAATTTAATGACAAAAGAAAAGTATAGCAGTTTGGAAGGGGAAGCTTACTTCTCCAGTCCATCCTTACAAGAAGAGGGCTTTATCCACTGTTCCAGCCTGGACCAGGTTATTAAGGTGGCCAACAAACACTATAAGGACATTGATCCAACCCTGATCGTCCTCCTGGACGAGGCTAAGATCGAAGCCAAGGTGGTCTTTGAAGACCTTTACGGTAAGGGGGAGGACTATCCCCATGTTTATGGACAGATTAATACCTCTGCCATTATTGGTGTCCATGAACTGGAACGCAATGAAGAGGGGCTGTTTGAGTTACCTACTTCCCTCAAGTAGTCTATGGCTCTTGTCATGGACAAACGCTAGGATAACAAGGAGCAATAATGATCATTAAAAATATTAAGGAACTACCCATAGAAGAGGCCCTTGGCTTACATAGAGAAACCTATGAACGTGCAAAGAAAACCATTGAGGCCCTGCCACCCTTTGAGCAAGTGGAAGACCGGGTGAAAGCAAGCCTATCCTACTTGGTGGACAAGGGGATTGGTCTCTTCTATGTAGACCAGGACCAAGTGGTGGCCTACATAGTCGGCTACAGGGTCCCCCAACTCTTTGGCAAGGACCCGGGGGTCTATGTCCCCCTTCAGGGTTTTGGTGTTTTGGAAACCAAGGCCGACTACTACACCCAGAAGCTTTATGACGCTGTGGCTGCCCACTGGGTAGAGGACAAGCGTCTGACCCATTCTATCTCTCTGTTTGCCACTGACCCAGCCATGATTACCACCTGGTTTGAAAACGGCTTTGGGATGCGCTGCGTAGACGGCATTCGACCAGTAGCCCCAATCCACGATTCTGACAAGGCGACCGTCCCTAAGGATGGTTGTCTGGAAATCCGCAAGGTTTCAAAAGAGGACGTGGCAGACATGGTTCCCATGTTTGTGGCCCACTTGGACCACTTTGGTTTAGCCCCTATCTTTATGGGCAAGACCATAGAGGACCCTCTGGCAGACCGCCAGGCCTTTATGGATGAAGACCAGGCCCATATGTGGATTGCCTATGAAGGAGACCAAGCGGTTGGCTACCTCCATGGGGGTGCTGAAGGGGAAACCTACGTGTCTTTACACGAGTCGGTCCTCAACATCAATGGGGCCTACGTTCCTGAAACCCATAGGGGGAGGGGGATCATGGAGGCCTTATTGGAAAGAGCCATGGTTGACCTAAAGGACTTGGGTTATACCCGGTGTGGGGTGGACTATGAGTCCATTAACCCGTCTGCAAATCGCTTCTGGCGCAAGTATTTTACCCCCTATACCCATAGTTTGGTTCGTCGGATCGATGACCGATTTTTGAAGGAATAATTGCACGGAAAAAACCTTTGCATAACCACCGCCAAATCATTGAAACCCCTTGACCGTAGCCTGGTCAAGGGGTATTCTGTACCCATAAAAGGCTACGTGCCAAAATATGGAGGAACCCCCTATGAAATTTGTTGTTCTCAATGGGAGTCCAAAAGGGGACGATAGTGTCACCCTGCAGTATACACGGTACATGTTCAAGCACCATAGGGAACATGAAATGGAAGTTTTCCATGTGGCGAAGCATATCTACGCCATCGAAAAGAGCGACGCCCGTCTGGACGCCATTCTTGGAGCTATTCAAGAGGCAGACGGAGTGATTTGGTCATTCCCTGTATACACCATGGCAGTGAGCGCCCAACTCAAGCGTTTCATTGAACTATGCCATGAAGAAGGTGGACAAGGGGTTTTCCAAGGCAAATACACGGCTGCTGTGGCCACATCGGTTCATTTTTTTGACCACACGGCCATCAACTATATCCATGGTATTTGTGATGACTGGCACATGCATTATGTGGGCGGCTTTAGTGCCCATATGGGTGACCTCCAGGAGGAAGAAGGACAAAAACGTCTCCTGGCCTTTGCTATGAAGGTCTTTACCACGGCCCGGGCAGGCCGTTTGACCCGCCGAACCCACAGGCCTATTCAAGAGGAAGGTTTAGTCTACCACCCTTCCAATGGGATTGAACCTTCACCCATGTCAGGTAAAAAACTCATACTGGTGGACGCCAAGTCCTCTGCAAACGTCCTGGCCATGGTGGACCAACTCAAGGCTGCCTGGAATGGAAGCGCCCAGGTGGTCTTCCTCAAGGACATTGGCCTAACCGGTGACTGTATGGGCTGTCTACAATGCGGATTTGAGAGCCAATGTCTCTATGACGGAAAGGACCCCTATCGGGAGTTTTTCGAGACCCAGGTGAGGGAAGCTGGCGTTATTGTTTTTGCTGGAGCCATTAAGGACCGATTTTTGTCAGCCCAGTGGAAACGCTTCTTTGACCGGGGGTTTTACTGTGCCCATGAACAACCGCTGGCAGGCAAGCAGACGGCCATGTTGATCTCAGGCCCCTTACAGCAACTCCCCAACCTCCAAGAAGTCTTTGAAGGGTATTTCCAAACCCAGGGTAGCCATTTCCATGGCTTTGTCTCTGACGAATGGCCCACCAGTGAAGAAATCGACCGTAGGATTGAGGCCCTGGTCCATGAAATGGCCGAACACGTGAGGCCAAGCTATTCACCAGCCCGGACCTTCCTGGGAGAAGGGGCCAAGAAGGTCATTCGTGACGAAATTCAGCCGGCCCGCCACTACCCTAAGTTCCTCCACCATTTACCTGGTTTCCGCAAGGACCAATACCAGACCCGAATGACTGGGGTCTTGGTTCAAACCTTGAAGCAGATTGTTGAAGGGTAAGGGAAAGAGCTGGGTCAAGACCTGAGATTGACCTAGGCTAAGACCTAGGGTCAAGGAAGTCCCGCTGGTCGGAAGGATTTTGTAAGTCCAAACAAAAGCGTCATTATGGTACTATAGAAACATAACGAGAGAAAAAGAGGGGTACCATGACAACGGTGTATTTGGTAAGACATGCAAAAGTAAAGATTGCCCTTGACGATCGCCACCGGCCTTTGTCTGACCGGGGACGATCAGACGTTCCCAGGGTGACGGCCTTTTTTAAGGACCTCCACCTGGACCATGTGGTCTCCAGTCCCTATGTACGGGCTGTTGACACGGTTAAGGGAATTGCCAGTGACAAGAAACTTGACCTGGAGTTAATTGAGGACCTGCGGGAACGGAAGATCGCCAATGAGTTCATTAATGATTTTGGGATTTTCACCTACAGCCAGTGGAGTGATTTTGACTTCAAGTTACCAGAAGGGGAGTCCCTCAATGAGGTGCAAACCCGGGGTACGGAGGCCTTCCGAGACCTCCTAGACCGATATGACGGAAAGACCTTTGCCATGGGCACCCATGGGACCTTTATGTCTGTTCTACTTAATGCCTATGACAAGAAGTATGACTATGAGTTCTGGAAAAAGATCAAGTCACCGGATATTTTTAAGGTGGTGTTTGAAGGCCAGGACCTGGTGTCGGTGGACAATCTAATATTTTAAGTGTTTTTACGCCACTTCCAGCTAGACCTGGGGGTGGCGTTTTAATTTGTAATCTTCCTTAAGAATTCTGTAAAAACTCCGTAACGGTGTTGGAATCTTTCAAGCGTAGTCTAATGAGGACAGAACTTGAAAGGAGATTTACATGAAAGCCCAAAGCAAAGCCCATAATTTTTTAAGTCAAATGGCTTCCATTATGATCAAGAAGTACAGGGTGGTCTACCTGGCCATGGTCCTGGTCTTGATCGCTGGTTTGTTTTCATATGATGGTTTAACAAAAGAGGTTTTACCTGAAATGAAGTTTCCCTATGCAGTGGTGACAGTGCCCTATGGAGGAGCAACACCTGAAGACGTGGTGGACCTGGTCACCACCAAGGTGGAGGAAGCCGTCAGTGGGTCAGGGGACATTAAGTCCATTGAGTCCACGGCTTACCATGGCTTGTCCCAAACCGTGATTAAGTACAACCTCTCCGTAGACCTTAGTGACAAGTTAAACAAGCTACGGAGTGAAATGGAAGACCTGCGTAGCGACCTGCCCAAGGGAGCAGGCAAGCCGTCGGTGGGAGAGTATGATTTCAGTAAAATTCCCACCATGATCATTAATTTAAAGGGTCGCATTCAACCCCATGAAATGAAGACGGTCTCTGAACAGATCACAAGAAGCATCCGTAAAGTCAGTGGCGTCAGCAAAGTCAAGGTGTCTGGCCTTCAAAAACGAGAAGTCCGTATTGACATCGAGCCTGCTGTCCTGGCCCAATATGGGGTTACTGAGGACGACATTGACCAACTACTCAAGTCCCGTAACTTGAACCTGCCTGCAGGGACCAAAGAGTTCCACGGCAAGAAAATGTCTGTGCGGGTGGAAAGCCAGTTCCAAGACCTTGACCAGATCGGGAACATTGTGGTCAAGACCAATGGAGACTTCCCCTTATATCTAAAAGACATTAGCCAGATTTCCTATGTGGTTCCTGAAAGTGCAGGCAAGGCCCTGTCGCCAGTGGACTTTAAAACTGAAAATGAAAAGTTAACAGACGTGGTGTCTATCATTGTCAGCAAGGAAAAGGCAACAGACACCATTCGGATTAATAAAGAGATAAAGGCCATACTGGACAGAATGGAAGGGGACCAGATCCCCCAGGGTGTCCATGTGGATATTGCCCTAGACATGTCCACCTATATTCAAAAGAGTATTTCAACAGTCTTTGAAAATGCCTTGTCTGGCCTCTTGGTTGTTGTGATTGTCCTCTTCTTCTTTATCGACTTCCGCGAGTCCCTAATTGTAGCCATGGTCATCCCCCTGAGTATGCTCATGTCCGTTGCAGTCTTTAAGCTGGTCGGTGTCTCTTTTAACGTCATGAGTCTCATGGGCTTGATTATTGCCCTGGGCATGCTGGTGGACAATGCCATTGTCGTTATTGAGAGTATACAGATCGCCAAAAAGAAGTATTCTGACATGAACCAAGCAGCTGCAGAGACCACCAAGTCGGTTGCCGCAGCTATCTTTGCCTCCACCCTGACCACGGTCCTGGCCTTCTTGCCCCTCCTTCTTATGACAGGAGACGAAGCTCCAATGATCAAGCCTATTCCAATCGCTGCAAGTTTGGCCTTGGGCGCATCTTTTATTGTTTCTATCCTAGTAACGCCGGCCATTTCAGCCCGTTGGTTGAAACAAGAACCCAAGTCCAACAAGTTCAAGAAGTGGACTGGGGTAGCCCTTGTTTTCGTCTTGTCCCTGTTTGCCTTTAGTAACAAGGGGGACGTGACCCTGCTGGGTATGATTGCCTCTCCCTTGTTTGCCATAGCCATTTGGTACAAGCTCTTTAAGGCAAAGAAAGACATTCACCATGCCCCCTTTATAGAAAAGTACGCCAGTTTTATGGCCAAGATTTTGTCCTCCTCAGGTAAGAGGTGGCTTGCCATTGGCCTGAGTACCCTTGTATTTTTAGGGTCTGTGGGTCTTCTGGCCTCTGACCTGGTGAAGAAACAGGCCATGCCGTCTCCAGACCAAACCCAGTTGGAAATCTCTTATGACCTAGACACAGCCTCAACCCTGGCTGACTCTGAGGCCATAGCCCGAGAGCTCCAGACCTTATTTTCCAAGAAAGACTATGTAAAGACCTACACCATCGAACTGAGTTCCGGTGGGGGGACTGTCCATATGATCCTGCCCCCTAAGGTGGACCGGGACCTGCATTCCAATGATATTGCCCTGGACTTAAAAAGAGACTTTAAGGCCATCCCAGGAGCAACTTTTGAAGTGGGCCTTGGAGAGAATGCCAGCACACAAATGACCCTCGTATTAACGGGGAGTCAAGTGAAAGACCTCAAGACCACTGGGCGAAGCTTCGTCAACCAGGTCAAGGGCATTGATGGCGTGGAGGACGCATGGATTTCTGGAGGTGGAGGCTATCCCCAGCTGACCGTTCGGATTGACTTTGAAAAGGCTGCCCTCTTAAACATGAATGTGAGCCAGGTTTCCAGCGACGTTCGTAACGTGATTCTAGGGAGAGAAATCACCCAGTTGCGCCGGGGTGACGTGGTCGAGCCCATTAAACTCTACTACGCAGGCCTACGGACCCTGACAGACCTGGAGCAAATGTCCTTTAGTAACATGAGAGGCGACAAGGTACCCTTCCAGAGTTTTGCCAGCCTGGAGGAAGAAGGGGCCAGTGCGAGTATTTCCAGAAAGAACAATCAAAACGTGTCCCATGTGGTCATCCAGCTGAAAAAAGACGCTGTTATGAACTCCATTGTTAAGGAAACTGTGGCCAAGGTAAGAGCTGGAGACATTGTTGTGGACCCTGGCATCAAGTGGTCCTTTGGTGGTGCCTACGAAAGCATGCAGGACAGTTTTAAGGACCTCGGACAGAAGTTATTGATTGCCGTAGTCCTGATCTTTACGGTTCTAGTGATTCAGTTCAACTCCTACAAACAGCCCTTTGTTATCCTAATGGCTGTCCCCATGGCAGTCATAGGTGTTGCCCTGGGACACTTCCTGACGGGCATTTCCTTTGGAACCATGTCCTTTATGGGCCTTGTGGCCTTGGCGGGGATTGTAGTTAATGACTCCATTGTCCTTATTGACACAGTGAATCAGAACCGTGACCTGGAAGCCATGGGCATGGTGGAGTCTATTGTTGAAGCGGTGAGGAGCCGATTCATTCCGGTGCTGGCAACCAGTATTACCACCATAGCAGGTGTCCTGCCCCTGGCCCTATATAATGAGGACTATTCCCAGATGGCCTGGACCCTCATATTTGGACTGACTGCGTCCACTGTGTTGATTTTGGCATTGGTACCCATTATTCTTGCTCAACTGGAAGCGAAGAAGGTGAAAGGAGAGTCCATTGAAAAAGTGGCTTAGTATAGGAATTGTTGTTGTGGCAACCCTGGCTTTTGCAGGTTGTGAAGAAGGTGTTGACCAGGTGGAGACGGACACGTCGGTAGCCATTGAGGTGGCCCAGGTACAAGTGGACGATATCCCTGTGTCCTACCAGTCCGTGGGCAGGGTCCAGCAGAGTGAAGTGGTGACTCTGACCCCACAAGTCAATGGGATTGTTGACAAGGTCTTAGTTGAACCTGGCCAAGAGATAGAGAAAGACACGCCCTTGGCGACCATTCGAAAGTCCGGTGACCTGGACCAGCTGCGTCTTCAAAAAAAGCAGGCGGACAATAGTTTGCTTGCTGCCAAGTTAAATGCTTCTGACATGGAAAAAAGACTGGGTGACCTCAAGGCCCTTTTGGCTTCTGGTGCTGTGGCCAAGGAAGACCTAAGGGCAGTGGAGATACAATATACTCAAGCTAAACTGCAGGTGGAGAATGCCGACAAGGCAGCCCGGGTAGCAGGAGACGCCCTTGAGCGCTTGGACGACCATTATGCCATGGAAAGTCCCGTGGCTGGCGTGGTTGAAAGCGTTGCAGGCCTGGTGGGTGACACCAGCGGGAAATTACTTGTCACCATCGCCAAGCCCAATGGATATAAAATAGATATCGGAATACCTGACCGCTTAATCCAAGAGGTTGACCTCGGGGAAGCGGCAAGGCTTTCCTTTGACACCCAAGACATAAGTACCCAGGGGATGGTTAGTAAGATTGCAAGAACAGTTGATCCAGTCACCGGAACCTACCGGGTCACCTTAGACGTTGATAAGGTTGACCACCTTCGCAGTGGCCTCTTTGCCAAGGTGGTCCTAGACCTGAAGGTCTTGGCAGACCAAAAACTGGTCCCAGCCAGTGCAGTCCTCTTCGAAGGAAAACAGGCCTATGTCATGACCCTAGTGGACGGAAAGCCCAAGCG
>CAYFHQ010000079.1:0-17656 GCA_964342805.1 uncultured Peptostreptococcaceae bacterium
CAACCCGAAACTGGTAGGTGGAACCTTGCCTCATGCAGGCAAGTACCTTACAAAAAAAGGGGGAGAGACTGACTTTATGTGGGTCTCTCCATCTTGGGTTTATTGGTTGGCTGGCAGTTGCAGGCCATGTGGACCATCCGACCCTTTAAAATGCGGCCCCCTGCCATGGTCTACATGGAACTGGTTTCCATCTTTCAAACGGAAAGTTTTTAGATTAGTTTAGGGTTCACGGGCCTTCGGGCGGGCCTAGTGTTTGTGAAGGCTATGGGGCTGGGCACCTTGACTGGATTCCTGGTAGGTACAGTTCCCGTATTCGAATATGTGTTACGCCCTTAGCCCTCCTGGTGCGTTCAACTCCAACAGTTGTGGCCATACTTCTGGCTGCAGTGCTTGACCAGGTGTTGCGTAAAGTTCAAAAAATGGTTTAAGTCGGGTGCCTCAGGTCTGATTTTGTACAAGTCCAGTTGGGTATGAATCAGCTAAGTGATGATGAAGGAGAAGGTACCGCATGGAAAAAAGCCGCAATCGAAGGAGTATGCGAAGGCGCATAAGGAACTCCTTAATAAAAAGCAGTGTCGTTAGTAACTTAATCATGGTTATATTGGTCTTGCTCTTGGCAGCCTTTGTGCTCAACTCAGTTGGCTTCTTGGCTTCTTCAACCATTGCCAACACGGTTGCCGGAGAAGTGGGGTCGGCTATGTATATGAACAAGGGTGTCGTAGAAAAAGACGGGTCCTTCGACATGAGCAAGCAACATACCCTACGCTGGTTATACTCAGTAGTGGGTCGCTACTATTTTAGCTTCGGCGAAGGCTTTAAGGAACTTGCTGAAGAAGAATTTTTGATAGCTGAAGTCAATATGGACACTTCTGAAGTCCAAATGTACAAGCCCAGTGATTTTGAACTGCAACTGGTATATATAGATATACAGCACAAGGGAGAGTCCTTGGTTTCCACTTTTCCCAAGGATTTTGATATGAAACAAGCCAAGAGCGGCTTTATGGAACGCTTCTGGCATGAGGCTGAAGCCTCCTACACCAATATGGCCGGTGAGCCTATTGGTAATGTGGTTGTAGCCTTTAACCCGTCCATTATTTTTGGGGTTATGGTGTTCTTGGTTGTGGTCTTTGGATTTGCCTCTCTATTCACTATGTTCGTGTCTATTCTAATGGCGTCGCCAATGACAGCCAAGTTGACGCGGCCCATTAGAGACTTACAGAAAAAACTAGACAAGATGGTGGAAGGGGACTTTGACCATTTCGCCTCAGAAATTGAGTTAGCAAGACCTGTGCGGGAGATTGAAGACCTGGCCGCATCGGTGAATCAAATATTTGAGCAAATGCGGGCCTATTCTGACGAACTGGAAGCACAGAAAATGGAGCTTGAGGCTCAAAATGAGGAACTCGGTGAGAAGTCGGACCGACTGGCTGAAGTAAACCATTCTTTAGAACGGGTCAACATTCATATGAAGGATATCCTTGACAATGTGGGACAGGGATTCATGCGGTTCGAAAGAGACCTCAAAATCCATAGTGAATGTTCCACTGAATGTCATAAACTTTTTGATCGTTGCATTGCAGGTTTTAAAATGTCAGAAATTATTTATGGTAACGATTCAAATCAGGCAAATTTCATGGATGAGTTATTAATGAAGATAATGGATCCTGAAAATAGTCAACCTGAACTCTATGTACCGCTACTTCCAGATGAAATTGAAACTGCGAATATGGTGATAGAGATTGAGTACCGAATTTCTACTACGTCTCTTGGAAAGCGATCAATGATTGTCATTTTAACAGATATTACAGAAAAGCGTTACCTAGAAGCAATGATGGATAAAGAACGGCGAACACTAAAAATGGTGGTCAAGGCCTTGGTCAACCGAAAGACATTTATGGAAGTTGTGGAGTCTTTTGAAGATTTTCTTGGCAAGTGGTCAGTTGTAGGGGGTTCTGGTGAGGAAAACCTTAATTTCGCAGAACTAATGCGAGAACTACACACTTTTAAAGGTAATTTCAGTCAATTTGACGTAACGAATTTAACAGGCGCCATCCACCAAGCAGAAAATCGGGTAATGGCCCTGGACGAAAACTCAACCATAGAGGCCATGAGACAGGCCCTGGACGAAACAAAGCTACGGGAAGCCCTCCGGGCGGACATGGACTGCATTCATGAGTATGTGGGTGACGACTTCCTAGTAAATGAAGACATGTACCTGGTGGAAAAGGACAAGATCCTAGCCATCGAAAAGAAAATCCAGTCCATGTTGTCTGAACAGGAATGCCGGGTCCTTCTACCAGAGATTAGAAGCCTGCGTTACCGCCCACTGGCAGAGAGTTTACGTATGTATCCTGAGTATGTACTAAAACTCAGTGAACGATTGGGTAAACTCGTGGCAACCTTTGATGTTGAAGGGGACGACATCTTCATAGACGAAGAGCGTTATCGTCCATTCTTCAAGTCTCTGGTCCATGTATTTAGAAATGCTGTGGACCATGGTTTAGAAACTCCTGACGACCGTGTAGAGCAAGGCAAGCCCCAGGTTGGCCAGATTGCATGTGAACTGAGGGATGACCAGGATGCCTTTACCATTGTTGTTTCAGACGATGGTCAAGGGGTAGACCTGGATCAAATCCGTAACAGATGGCAAGAACTCGGTAACGAGGACATGGCAGGCGCTGACGAGGAGACCCTCCTCATGAGTCTCTTTAGTAGCAATTTCACAACTCAAGATGAAGTGTCCGTTCTGTCTGGCCGAGGTGTAGGCCTGGCAGCTGTAAAAGAGGAAGTAGACGCCTTGAGTGGAACTGTAAGGATAGAAACAAAACCTGGAGCAGGCACACGTGTTGTATTCACCATGCCAAAGCTATATGAAAATGAAGAGCGGATGATTATCCCAAATATTGTTATGAATGGGTTGACTGAAACGGCCCAGCATTACTTCAATGGCCATGTTTTGGACCTACCTGAAACACTACCAGGGGAATTTGTGAAGACAGACCGTATTGAACTCCACCGTTTGACAGCTTTGGTGAGCCTCAAGGGTGTTGTAAATTCCATTATTATGTTTAGTGTAAACCGCAACATGGGAGAACGGATGGTAAAAAAGTTCCTCTTTGAACCTGTTGATCCGTCACATATCGAGCAATATGTTGAAGACGTACTGTCTGAAGTGGCCAACACAATTCTGGGGAATACCCTGGGTAAGTTTGAGGCCATAGAAGACTTCTTGCATATGGGCATTCCAGCCATCATATCCAACGATGGTGCCTACGTGAAATATTCAGACGCAGAAATAATGACCTACACATTCGTAAAAGACGATTTGGAGTGGAGTATTCACATGATCCAATTGGAGAGTAATCAGGTTGAGGAGGCTTCGTTATGGCAAGAGTCATGATTGTAGATGATTCCGCAGTAATGCGGATGAACTTAAAAAAGATACTAACAGAGGCGGGCCATGAAGTTGTCGCCGAAGCGCAAAACGGCAAGATCGCTTGCACCTTGTATGAAAAGCACCAGCCTGACTTCGTGACCATGGATATTACCATGCCCGTTATGTCAGGTGTTGACGCCACAGAGGCGATTACCAAGCAGTTTCCTGACGCAAAAATCATCATGATCAGTGCCCTCAACCAAAAGAAAATGGTTTTTGATGCACTGAAAAATGGGGCCAAACACTATATTATCAAGCCCATAGACAAAATGAAGGTTCTCAGTATTGTCAACGAGGTTTTAGCCACTGAAGATGTGCAACAACCAGCACCGAAAAAGCAGGAGGAAGCTCCGGCTGAACAAGTGGAGCGGTTCGAGATTGAGAATATCGACGGCATTTTCTATTTGCGAATTCGAGAAGGCTTTAACGACCAAGATATGGCGAAGCTGGCCCAAGCTATGCTAGGCTTACTCTTTATCAAGCCACTGAACATGCGCTTTGATTTTGGTTCCATTGACCGTATGGAAGATCACTTGCTGAACCATCTCATGGATTACGTGAAACAGATCCGTGATGGTGGTGGGGACTATGCATCCATTGCCCAGTCTGAACACCTTCAGCAGATCCTCCGTGAAAAAGAGGAGAATTTAACCTAATGAGCCGTACCATTCTTTTGATATCAACCGATGATCAATTGTATGAGCATATTGCGTCCTTGTTGGATGGGGAGACCTATGACCTGGTTCAAATCCGAGCCAGTGACCTCATGCAACAGCTGTTCTTGTTGAACCCCTTCTATATCATGATTGATTTAGACACGGTTTCACCAACAACCATTGGTGTAGTCAAGGCGACCCAGGACCTGGAGTATGTGCCTGCCATGTTTATCAGTCAGAGAAACCTGGTAGGGGAAATGGCAGAAGCCCTAAAGGGAGACGTACTCCTCAACAGCCAGGCCATGACCCAAAACCTCCGCCCCTTGCTCAAACAAGCGGCTGACTTTAAGAGTCAGTTTGACAGCATGGCGTCGTCATTTTCAACCATTGACGCCTTAACCACAGAAACAAAAAAAGTTATGGATCAATACTTGCTCCAGGACTATGGCGATTTCTGTTATTCGGCCATGCAACTGATCAATAACACCTTTAGTGACAACCCCATATTATCCAACAAGCCGAAAAATGTGTTCGTGGTTTATCCAGAATACACAGGTCGGTTAATTTGCATGTTCCAGCAAATGGACGACGGAAGTTATCGCAAGCACTATGAAGGTATGCTCCTGTCAACGGAAGCCTTTGGCTTTGACGTCCATGCGGAAAATGGTTTTAAGATGAACCTGCAAACTGAGCAGTATTCAGACATTGATACGTCGGTGAAGCTATTCCCTGACCAGATTTCTGACCGCCTGCTGGTGCTTAACAATTTTGCTGGCTTTGGCATGGACGAACTCCTGGTGATCGGCTGTAATTATGATGTTGCAGTGAGCCACCATGACGCGTCTGTCCTCAAGTCCATGACGGTAACCCTGGATTTAATCGAGAACATTCGCCACCAGATCCATGAGGTGGAGGAGTCCTTCAAGTACACCATGGATGCGCTCGCCCGGGCGGCAGAGGCCAGCGATGACTTAACAGGCCACCATATACGTCGTGTAAATGAGTACTCCCGATTGATTGCCGAGGAGTTGGGCCTCGACCGGGCCTTTGTCAAATCCATTAGCCACGCAGCCCAAATGCACGATGTTGGCAAGATTTACGTGGACAACAATATCCTCAGCAAGCGGGGCAAGTTGACCGACGAAGAGTTTAGAGAAATGCAACTACACACCGTTTACGGTGAGCGGATTATTGGTCAATCTGAAAACTTAACCATGTCCGCTGAAATCGCCCTCAACCACCATGAAAAATGGGATGGTTCAGGGTATCCCAACGGCCTAAAGGGTGAAGACATCCCCATCAGTGCACGGATTGTCAGTTTGGCAGACGTTTACGATGCACTGAGATCAGAGCGACCATATAAGGCTGGTTTCACCCATGAGGAGACTACAAAAATAATCCTTGAAGGAGATGGAAGGGTAGAGCCCAAGCATTTTGATCCAGATATCCTAGAGGTCTATAGAAAGAAACATGAGGACTTCCGCAGGATATTTGACCGACTCGCATAAAGATATTAGGGGAGTGAACGTTTTGAAAAAACATTGGGTATTATTGGCACTGGTGATGCTCTTGGCTGGGTGTACACCCCAGGCTGCGCCTGCGGAAGACCCCCAAGTCAACCAAGAGGTACCACCTGCAGAATCTGCACCTTTGGAAACAAACGACTTTACACACCAACCTGATCCAAACTCGCCCTTTTTGCTATTGGAAGAAGACCGAGAATTGGCCAAGACTTTGGACCAATACGACATCACGGCCAGTTTGAATAGCGATGATATGACCATTGAGGCAAAACAAACCATTGCCTATATCAACCGGGAGGACAAGCCACTAGAAGAACTGGTGCTTCATGTCTATCCCAATGCTTATAAAACCAGGGAGACTGCGCCTGCCTTGTTTGGAGATGAATCGGCAATCTATCCAAATGGGTTTGAACCAGGCCAGATTGATTTTTCCCTTGTCCAAGTGGATGGACAGAAAGCCTTTCACGAGATCCAGGCGGTGTATGACACCATCCTTAGGATTAGCCTAGACCAGGCACTTGAGCCTGGTGATCAAGCCCAGATTGACCTGGAATGGGTCCTAACCATTCCCCCATCCTTAGACCGCCTAGGCTATGGAGACCGCCACATTAACTTGGGCAACTGGTATCCTGTGATGGCTGTTTATGACCACCAGGGGTGGAATGTGGACCCCTATTACAAGATTGGTGACCCCTTCTATTCGGAAGTGGCCAATTACCAGGTCACCTTTACGGCTCCAAAGGAATACACCATTGCTTCAACAGGGATTTTGCGGTCCCTGGAGGAGACAGACACAAGCAAAACCTGGGCCTTTGAAGCCCAGATCATGCGTGACTTTGCCATTATTGCAGGCCAGGGCATGAAAATGAATGTCCAGGACCAGGACGGTGTCACGGTGCGAACATATTACTACGACACACATTCCATGTCAGACCGGATGGCTGACCAAGCCTCTGTTCAGTCTGTGGAAGTCTTCAACCAGTTCTTTGGCCAGTATCCCTACAAGGAACTTGCCGTTGTGGAAACCGGCTTCCCATCGGGTATGGAGTACCCAGGGATCGTCATGATTTCCGAGGACTATTACAAGACCTCCCGTATTGATCGATTAGTGGGTGTTATTGTCCACGAGATTGCCCACCAGTGGTGGTACGGGATTGTGGGAAATGACGAAGTGGATGAAGCCTGGTTGGACGAGTCCCTTACGGTGTACTCAGAAGCCCTATACAATGAGATATACCAAGGGGACAATGGCTATAGTGGTACGATTTCCTACTTGCACCGCCGGTATTTTGACGTGAAATCTGAGATTTCCGATGAAAACCTGGTGCGGCCCGTGAACGACTTTGATAGTTGGACCGATTATGGGGCCTTGATCTACCGCAAGGGTGCCCTCTTCATGGACCAAGTTCGAAATGAGTATGGTTATGAGGAGACCTTGGCCTTTATGGCGGACTACTACCAGCGGTGTAAGTTCGGTGTTGCTACCACGGACAAGTTCATTGCAGTTGGCAAGGAACATTTCGGCCAAAGCTTTGTGGATTTAGCTGACAAATGGCTATATAATAAGTAAGAACCAAACGATCAAATCATTGCCTTGCATTGGTTTGGTCGTTTTTTTATGTCAATTTGGTATCGGTAGGCAAATTGGCTGAATTGAATCGAGATCAAAATGGTATACTATTAGATACAAGTAGACAAATGGAGTACATATGAGTGATCAATACAAAATTCCAAGCAATACAACCATCCAAGCCATTCAAAAAGACTTAATCCAGTGGTATAGCCAGGTAAAGAGAGACCTCCCATGGCGGCGGCGAAGCCACCCCTATGATATTTGGATATCGGAAGTCATGCTTCAACAAACCCGGGTTGAGACGGTGATCGACTATTACAATCGATTTATGGACTGGTTCCCAACCGTTGAGGACTTGGCAGAGGCCGACGAGGACAAACTCATGAAGGCCTGGGAGGGACTGGGCTATTATAGCCGTGCACGCAACTTGCAAAGGGCAGCCAGGATCATAGTCTATGAACTGGGAGGCCACTTTCCAACCAGTGTCAAGGGGCTCTTGAAGCTCCCAGGTATCGGCCCTTACACGTCAGGGGCCATTGCCTCCATTGCCATGGGCATACCTGCTGCAGCTGTTGATGGCAACGTTCTACGGGTCTATTCCAGGCTCTTTCAAATCCCAGACCCCATTAACAAGGCACCAGTCAAAAAAAAGTATGAACACCTGGGCCAAGCCCTGGTGTCCCATGAGGACCCGTCCTCTTATAACCAAGGACTCATGGAACTGGGGGCAACTGTCTGTACGCCCAAGAGTCCCAAGTGTTTGATATGTCCAGTCCAGGCCCATTGTCAAAGCTTCCACCAGGGTGATCCAGCTAGCTTGCCTGTCAAAGAAAAGAAGAAAAAGCAAAAACAGGTCCAGCTCCTGACCCTATGGTTGACCAAGGACCAGGACCACCTTCTGGTCAAACGGCCAGCCTCTGGCCTCTTGGCAGGCTTGTGGTCTCTGCCAGCAGTGGAAGAAGACCCCAATATGACCCACTCGGAAGCCCTAGCCCAGTATCTGCAAGAAGAATTGGGGCTGGAAACCGCATCGCCCACCTTTGTGGGCAAGGCAAAGCACGTCTTTACCCATGTGGTCTGGCACCACCATGTCTACCGGGCAGAGTGGAAAAAGGGGGACTTGCCGGCTTATCCAGAATGTCGGTGGGTACACCCAAAGGGTCGTGAAGACTTGGCTATTCCTACGGCCTTCCTCAAGGCGGTGGACCTAATCAATGGTTAGAGTGAAACAATAACGGGTATCCGTATATCAGAAAATGGAGGGGTGAAATATGCAATTTTTATCAAATATGAAAATCAGGCAAAAGATCATTGGTCTCGTTGCTGGTGTCATGATCCTCATGATGGTAGCGGTTGGTTTTGGGATATTTAATTTCATCGTCGGTGGCGGAGAAATCTTGGAAATTGCCAGGGACGTCCTGCCCTTAACCAGTCACGTGTCCAGTGCATCCAGTAAACAATTACAGGAATCTGTAGCGACCATTCGTATTTTCCAGTCCTTGTTGAGTAATGACCAGGAGGGGCTAAATGCAGCCATTAACCGCTTGGATGAGGTCAGTGAGCAGGTGGTTGAGGAACTAGACGCCGCTATTGCTGTTTCGGCTAAGTCCCTAGAGGAAGCCAGAAGCCCGGTGGTCCTTTCAGAAATGGAAATATTCCACGAGCACCTCATTATGATTAAGGAATACCACCAAGAGTTACAGGTGAAAATTCATCA
Source organism: uncultured Peptostreptococcaceae bacterium (assembly GCA_964342805.1). GTDB lineage: Bacteria > Bacillota > Clostridia > Peptostreptococcales > Acidaminobacteraceae > CAYFHQ01. The sequence continues at coordinate 8,906 of CAYFHQ010000079.1, forward strand.
AGCGCTTGAGATGGTCCAATCTGGTGAACGAGGTAACTTGAATGCATTGGCAGAAGAGATAAAAGCGGATCAAGATTTCTTAGAGTCGGATTTAGAGGATTCCTAGACCATACCTTGATGTTTGCAGAAAGTCAGTTCAATGTCGTTATGGGCAACCAGTCCAATGCGTCCAGTTGGTTGATTTATCTGACGGTTGGTGCAGTTGTTGTTGCTGTCATTTTTGCAGTAGCCATTTCCGTGAACATTACCCGCCCAGTCAAACGACTGAAGAAGTTGGTGGGGATTGTAGCCCAAGGGGAACTGTCTGTTCAAGCCTCCCCAGAAGACTTGGCCCGTAAAGACGAAATTGGTGACCTCAGCCGTGGTGTCCATGAAATGACAGGGCAAAAACGGACCCTGGTTGCCGGTGTAAGCAATTCAGCGACTACAGTGGTGGATTATGCCCACAACCTGGATAAAGTGGCAGGAGACACGGCTAGAGTGTCTGAGGACGTGGCCAATGCAGTCCAGGAGATCGCCCAGACTGCGGGACAACAAGCAGCTGACACAGACGCTGGGGTTAAACAAGTGGCCGACCTGTCGGACATGATCGACGAAATAAGCACCATTGCCAATGACATGAACGACATTTCCAAGGAAACCAAGCAATTAAACGACAACGGCATTACTTCCATTAACAAGATGAACACCCAGGCCAAGTCCACCCAGGAGGCCTTTAAAACCATCTCAGAAAACGTTCGGTCCGTGGACCAGCGGTCGGACCAGATTGGCGATATCATCGAAACCATCAGTTCCATTGCCAGCCAGACCAGCCTCCTGGCCTTGAACGCTTCCATTGAAGCTGCCCAAGCCGGTGAAGCCGGAAGAGGCTTTGCCATTGTTGCAGAAGAAGTGCGCAAACTGGCGGATGAGTCTGCCCGGGCTGTGGACACCATCCGAGAGCAGGTTGTGGGTATCCAGGAAGAATCCACACGGGCTGTAACGGCCATTGACAATGCAACTGAGGTTGTGGAGACCCAAACGGTAGTCGTGTCCAGTACCAATGAGATCTTCCAGTCCATCTTGGTGTCCATTGACAACATCATCATGCGGATAGGTGAACTTGACAAGTTATCTGGTTCCATGGCTGTGGGCAAGGAAGAAATTGTGTCTGCCATGGATAACCTGGCCAGCGGTGCAGAAATGACCTCAGCAACCACCCAGGAGATTTCCGCTTCTACCCAGGAGCAGTTGGCGGCGACAGAGGATTTGTCCTCCTATAGTACAAACCTCAACCGTATGGCTGAACAACTCCAAAACCAATTGGTAAGATTTAAAGTCTAGTCTACCCTCAGAACTGGTGGAATGCTGAATAGGGAGTCCTTTGATCGGGTATGAAAAGGATAAGAGAGAAAGGGAGGTACCTATGAAGCGCAGAAATGAAAGCAGAGAGGTTATGCATATACTTGACACATTCTATTGTCCAGAGTGCAGCCAGCCGTCCATGGAAATCATCGACAAACAATTTGGTGTTTGCAACAATGACGCCTGTAACTTCGACGGTAAGGTTCCCGTTCGAAAGGCAAAAGAAGAGGATGATCGAACCAAGTGTGTTTTGGTCAACAATGAGTTGTACTGTGTAATCGACGACTAGGCCCAGTAAGGTTTGAATAAGTGGTTAAAACAATAAAGAGCTATTCCATTGTGATGATGGAGTAGCTCTTTTTATCGTGCTTCTGCTTAAGTTAACGCAATAAACGAACCGCATTTCTATGGACGGTGATATTAACGGGCAGGTGGCCTGCAAACTCGCCATCCACATCCAGCTCCAGTTGGTCATTCTCGTCTGTGGAGGTCACAGATATCTGGTCTGTTCTCAGGTAGAGGACCTTGTCATGGTCAATGTGTTCGCCCCGAAGGACCCGCCAAAAGATGTCTGCTGCTTCTTGGAGGGAGTCTGTTTCCCTGACGAAAATGCAGTCCAAGAGGCCGTCCTGGATTTCGGCCAGGGGGGCTACCCGGTCCAGTCCGCCCACATGGGGGGTGTTGGTAATGATAAAGAGGTGGAAGCGTTCCTCAAAAACCTGGTCCCCACAGGTGATCCGTAGGGGGTAAGAGGCCATCCACTTGGTGGTGAGTTCCCGCATGACTTCCAGATAGTAGGCTGTCCGGCCCAGCATGGACTTCAGTTCAGAAGGGGTGTGGTGGGCAACACTGGTAAAGAGTCCACCTGCAGCCACGTTCATAAAGTACCGCTGGCCAGTGGAGCCAATATCGATCTTTTCAATGTCCCACCGGTTGACCCGGTCCACAAAGTCGTCGGGGTCGCTGGACATTTGAAGGAACTTGGCTATGTCATTGACAGTCCCTTCCTGCATGATCCCCATGGGGGTCGACAGGCCGCAGTCCAGAATACCGCCAGCAACTTCGTTGATGGTCCCGTCACCACCGATGGCAACAAAAAGGTCCCAGGGTCCGTCTTTGGACCGACAGACCTCGTCATAGGCGTCTCCGGGCTTTGTCGTTTTATATAGGCTCACCAAATGGCCCTCTTCCACAAGACGGCTGGCAAGTTTGAGTGCTTTATCCAGGGCAGCGGCCCTGCCCGATGTCGGATTGCAGATCAGTCGTATGGTTTTCATCATGTCCTCCAGGGGTGCTTTTTCCTATCATACCCCAAAATCGTGGGGACCTGGGCAGAAAAAAAGGAAGTCCTTAGCAGGTCCCTTGGGACTGCCTTAGACTTCCTTCATGTGTGCTATAGAATTTCCACTACTTCAATGTTGACAAGTCCACCTGGTGTTTGAACTTCTACAACGTCGCCTGCAGTTTTACCCAGAAGGGCACCACCAACAGGGGACTCGTTGGAAAGTAGACCTTCAAATGGGTCTGCTTCAACACTGGAAACAATGCGTACTTCTTCAACTTCGTTGTCATCAAGGTACTTGATCTTCAATGTTGAGTTCATCGAGATAATGCTTGAGTCTTCATTGGCCACTACCAACTCGTGGTTTTCAAGCATTTCACGTAGGCGTAAAATTTCAGTTTCGTTGTGAGATTGTGCTTCACGAGCTGCATGATACTCCGCATTCTCAGATAGATCTCCAAACTCACGTGCTTTTTTAATTTCCTCAGCGATTTCTTTTCGCTTGATGATTAGGTCATCGAGTTCTTTTTGAACCTTTTCAAGTGCAGATTCTGTCAGTAGAATTTTCTTTCCCATGGCTGTTCCACTCCTCATTGCAAATTTACGTTTCTTAATTAGCAGGTAATAGTTTATCATAGTGTAGAAACTGGGACAAGATCAAATGGTTGAAAGACACCTGAAAGTGTAAAAAAGTCTCCAGACGCAAATAGTTGCCTTTACATATGGACGGTACTTGTAATAAAATCGTAACAGGGTGTATTAAAGGGGACGTACGCAATGAAAATGATTTCATATGTTGGTGATCACAAATACATACGGCCAGAATTCCTCCGTTTCCTAGCGGACAAGGGCTATGAGTGCATGTGCTTCGGAACGATTTCCGACGCGCTACCCCTCCTGCAGGCTGAGGAACTTCACATGCTCTTGCTACAAATCCCCGACCAGGTGGACATGGTAGCCTTCCAAGAGCAGATTGCCTTTTTGAACCAGCTGACAACCGGCAGTGTTCCCATTGTGCTCATGACCAAGGAAGACACCCTCATGCAGCGCAAGGCTTTTATGGCTAAGAGCTACGTTCGGTTTATGCAGTACCACGAAGTTCTGGGTATTGCTTCAGCCAACTTTGAACGTCTTGAGCGGGAATTGGACACTTCCATGCAAATGGCCAACTTACGTTTTGCTGTCCTTGACGACGACAAGCTCCAGCTCCATGGGATCAAAGAACTTTTCAACCGACATGGCCTCCACAATGTGTCCTGCTTTAGCCATCCAAGAGATTTTAAGGCGTCGGGTATGGACTACGACGTTTACCTCATAGACCTGATCCTCCCAGAAACCAGCGGGGAGGAAATTATATTCCAACTGCGTAATGAGCAACCTGACGCAACCATCCTGGCCATCAGTGCCATGGATGAAAAGGAAGTCATCGCCAATGTTCTATACTTGGGCGCAGACGACTTCATCGTAAAACCCTATAATGACACCATCCTCATGGCAAAACTCCATGGATCAGCCCGAATGTTAACCCTGCTGAGGGAAAACCTTAGGAAAACAGAGGAACTCCAGGAACTGAGTATCAGAGACCCCATGACAGAGCTCTTCAACCACAGGCACCTCCACGACGTCATGTACCAGTTGACCAGTAAGGCTGTCCTGGAAGACCGCATATACTCTGTGATCATGATGGATATTGACCATTTCAAGACCATTAATGACACATTTGGCCACCAATTTGGTGACCAGGTCCTCATGAAAATTGCGGACACCCTCCGGTCAACCGTCCGAGACCAAGACATTGTCGGCCGGTACGGGGGAGAGGAATTCATTATCATTCTTCCAGATGCGGACGCTGCCCAGGCCTATTTTGTGGCCGAACGCATACGACGCAATGTCAACAACCAGCCCATCGTCAATGACGTGACCATCACAGTCAGTGGTGGGGTGGCACAATTTGACCGGACCTCTGGTGAGTCTGTTGTGGAAATGGCCGACCGAGAACTCTACAGGGCCAAGAGGAATGGACGAAATCGGATTGAATGGATCAACACAAAAGAAGAGGAACCAAAAGCAGATCTGGCATAAGCCCAATCACAAATTGGGACTATGCCAGTTTTTTTGTGTCTTTTGGGTTGTGAATCCATGTAAAAGTCGGTTAGCAAGGTAAAATTCTAAAAATATACACAAGACTTTCACAGCTGGAGAGGGGGGGTGTTTGTAGAAAGTACACAAGGTGCCCGTATCTTCTGGGGATTGTGAGTATTCAAAAAACTCTGTAGGCCTTGGAAATACTGAAAAGGTGACGGAAAGCATATTTGAAACTTCTTGAGGGTGGTTGAAGGTCAATGGCTTTCGACAGTCAACCTTGTGTAGAATTTACGAAGAAAACGTTTCCAAGGGTTCTGGGGCGGGTAAATGGTTGACGGTGAAATGCATAGGCTATATGATTAGTAGCGTATTCTTTTGCGCTCCTGCGCTATCAACGTCCCTGGGGGAGAGGATAGTAGTAGGTGCAAAAAAAGAATATAGATTCTCGGCTCACCCCCTGTAGCTCGAAGAATCTAACTGTTTTCTGATACAATCGGAAATCAACATTGTAACGACTTGCAGGTAGGTCGGTGCAATGCGCACAATCTATACGGTTACCCTACCAACACGATTGTGTACCCCTGCAAATACCTGCATTGTTTCTATCATTTTACCTGTAATTGCTGTTATTTTGATCCGTTATCAGACCAAATACTGAAATCACGGAAAGCCGGAGCATTGACTCCGGCTCTTTTTTTATGTAGCAAATTCTATTGTCTATCATAGAAGGCTAGGAGGGGCCATTCTTTCTGCCTTCCAGTATACGGTCTTCCATTTTTAGGAGGATGTCTCGCTCGCTTTCCGACAGCTGGCTAAGGATCTCCTGACGTAAATGTCCGCTGAGGGCCTCCCGGGTGCTTAAATTAGGCTCCCGTAGGGCGTCCCAGTGGATTTTTCGCCTTTTATGGTATAAATCATAGTCAACAATCCGTTCGCCGTTCTCAAGGAATTCTAGGCCCAGGAGAATCCGTTTAATATGGAGGGGGTTGAGGAAGGTGAAAAAGCGAATTTTGTACACCCCAACAGACAGGAAGAGGGTTGCAGCGTCTGTTCCCCAGGACTCACCCAAAACCAGACCCAGGTCTAATTTTTCCATAATAAACTGCAGGCGGTCATAGTGGTGTTCATAGTGGCCATAGGCGTCGTATATTTTAATTTTTAACTCATACCAATCCTCATGGTGGAGGCCCAAGTTCAGATATTTGAGATTGTGGACCCGCAGGGAGGAAATCACAGACCGAAAGTCCTTGGTGGTATACACCCCTCGCTCACAGCCATCCTCATGGCTGACAGGGAAGCGGATATCACTGTTGGTAAAGGCAATGACCGTACCCGAAGTATTGCTATCCAGGGCGTCGATCACGTCGCAATGGACGGCTTTATGGTCAGTCCTCACGGCCTCGATCACCCGGTCCTCGTCTCCAATGACCTTCATCATGATCAAGCCCGGGGCTACCCGGCTTCCAGTGACCATCCGGTTGACGTCATAGTTGATCAAGAGGGACTGGATGTGGAGGACTTCTCCTCTGGTTTTAATGATCTTGCATACCCGGTCATAGCGTACATTCTCATGGATGTCTTCCGTAAGAAAAATAATGATGTCCTCATCGGTGGCCTGATCAAAAATCCCATGGATATAGGACTTGCTAATATCCTTTGGAGGGTCAAAATGGTCCAGGTCAATATGCCTCTCCAGCAGCTGGATCACTTGGTCTGCTTGTTTGCTTTCCATGACAAGGAGTTTGGGTCCACTACGGACAAGTTTCAGCATGGATGCCTCCTAAATTCCGATTTTATACCGATTCTGTCGACTGTTGTCTGTTCCTACGGGGTATTGCAGACGGTGGATAATTTCCTCGTCCATATCCAGCAGGTGGATGTGTTCTATCCCATTTAAGTAAATAGTCTCCTCAAAGGTCGAAGAGGGCAAGGACCGATCATGGCCATACAGGTAATAACGGACCTGGTTGTCACCATTGACAGACCCATCAGCCTCTAGAGACGACTGTAACTTAGGTGGATAGTGGGAAATACCTATCCCAATCCCGGCAACTACAATGTCTGTGGCATGGTCATACACCCTGGCATTCTCCAAAATGGACCGGACCAAATAGGGGTTGTCGTGGTTGCCCACTACCACATGGACTTCAATTTCAGGGAACTCGGCAAGGACCTTGGACATCTTGTTCAACTGACGTTTATAGTCCTTGAGTAGGTTGGGGTATAAGCCCAACTTTACATTGTCCACCAGGTCACCCGTATGGATAATAACGCCTGGTTTCACTTTGCGGATGAGGCTCTTTAATTCAGGAAATATAAAGGCGGGTGTGTCAGAAATGTGTAAAACGCGGGTATGTTTTTTGCCACTTAGGACTTCATAGGGTACGTAAATTTTACCAAAGACACGCTTAATAGACTCATAAAAGCGATTCAAAAGGTCACCTCCTTTACCAGTATTCTCTACTCTATATATACCTGAATTCATGGCTACTTAAAACCATTTTTAAGAAGCCATTGACGGGAGGAAAGCGTTTGTTTATTCTATATAAGCAGATGAAAGGAGTGGACGATTATGCAACAGTCTATTGAGAAACTCATTGAGACCTACAAGGCCTATACAGCCTGTGGCAATGTGGCCAACTATATACCGGAATTAGGCAAGGCCAACCCAACAGATTTTGGGGTTTGTGTCTATACCATGGACGGTCAAAGTTATTGTGCAGGGGACTTTGAAAAGCCCTTTACCATACAGTCGGTGTCAAAACCTTTGGTCCTCCTATTGGCCCTAATGGACCACGGGGAAGAGGTGGTATTCCAACACGTTGGAAAAGAGCCAACCGGAGACCCGTTCAACTCCATTGTTCGCCTGGAAACCTTTGACGAGCACCAGCCCTTTAATCCCATGATCAACGCAGGCGCCATCGCCGTGGCTTCCTTGATTAAGGGGGACTCGGTCGACCATCGTTTTGAGCGTATTCTTGACATGCTGAGAAAAATCACTGGCAACAACAACATTGGCATGAATGAGTCTGTCTATAAATCTGAAATGCAAACTGGTAACCGCAACCGGTCCATGGGTTATTTTATGAAGGACGTGGGAATTATTAAGGGAGACGTTGAGGAAGTCCTCGACCTCTACTTCCGCCAGTGTTCCATCGAAATGACCTGCAAGGACATTGCAGCGGCAGCCTTGACCCTGGCCAACCATGGCAAGTCTGTTGAAACCGGTGAAGAACTTATTCCAAGAAGATACGCCCGCATTGCAACTACTTTTATGATGACCTGCGGTATGTACGACGCCTCGGGTGAGTTTGCCCTCGACGTGGGCATACCTGCCAAGTCGGGTGTAGGTGGTGGTATCCTGGCTGCTGTTCCTGGAAAAATGGGCATCGGCGTCTATGGACCAGCCCTGGACGAAAAAGGCAACTCTGTGTGGGGAACAAGACTCCTAACAGACCTGTCCAAGGAGTATGACCTGAGTTTGTTTTAGGGCTAAAAGCCTTGGAAAAGCTGGATCAACCAGCTGACCAAAGGTGTTTCATAATTGTAAGTTTTTTGAACCTATACTATAATGACTGCATAGCCTTCTTTTTTAGAGGGCCTGCAGTCTTTTTGTATATATAAGGAGGGGTACCGTGCAAAGTAGCATAGGAGAAGGGATTAAGTCCCTACGGTTATCAAAGAAAATGACCTTGAAGGACCTCAGTGAGCAGACGGACCTGTCCATTGGATTTCTTTCTCAGGTAGAAAGAGGCTTAACAGCACTGGCGATTACATCCTTGGAGCGGATCGCCCACGCTTTGGAAGTGGATTTGTCCTATTTTTTCCCCATCCGCAAGCAAAAAGACAGTGTGGTCATGCGGTCTTACGAACAAGAAGTCTTCCAGGTGGAGAACGGCCAGTACATCCACTACCACCTGACCAACAGTGTGGACACCATGGACATGCTCCCCAAGCAAGTGGACATCATGCCCATGAGCCTCGAACACCATCCGCCAGAAGACCAGCACGAAGGGGAAGAGTTTGTCTACGTCCTTGAA
>CAYFHQ010000080.1:0-17605 GCA_964342805.1 uncultured Peptostreptococcaceae bacterium
GAAAGAAGCATCATTAACGTTTGATATTGTCATTGGTGAAACGTCGAAGCTGAACGGCTCACTAAATTCAGAAGGTTCCATTCGGATTGATGGTACAGTTGAAGGCAATGTAACCTGTAAGGGTGACGTCATCATTGGTAGTGGCGCAAAGATCAACGGCGACATTGACGCAACCAATATTGAGATCTCTGGGGATGTACACGGAAATGTCTACTCCAGCGGGCTCCTAAAAATCAATGCGTCAGGTATTTTGACCGGAGACATTGAAGTCAAGAGCTTCCAGATCAATGAAGGCGGCGTTTTCCAAGGCCTATGTAATATTAACAGTGGTGGACTTTCCGAAGACCGCAAGCGCAAGCAGGCTACAGAGCCACCGGTAAAAGAAGCAGCAAAGGCTGAGGACAAGAAAGACACACCAGAGACCAAAGAAGAAAAGACAGAAGAAAAACCTTCCCAAAACAAGAATAACCGAAATAGCCGTTCCCAAAAGAACCAAAACAAGTCACAGTCTGCATAGGTAGACAAGGCAATGGACTAAGTTTGACCTGGTCGCCCACATCAGTGGACACACTGGACAAATACACAGTCAACGGACATAAAAGTAGCAGTTGAGAAAGGAAACTTTCTCAACTGCTTTTTGCTTGTCATCATTTTTACTTGTTCTGCAACCAGTCACTTTTTGAACTCGTCTATTCAAGCAGAACAGCATCCTCAACTCCCCCTAGAGGTAGCGTTGCATTTGCTTCCCTTCTTGCTTCTTTTCCTTTCGGGCTTGGTCCATGAACAGGTTGAGCAAGTGACATAACCTCTTAATTCCTGGTTCAATGTCCTCCTCGTAGATAGCCGCAACACTGAGACGGAAGGCACTGATCTTCGACGGGGTACTAAAAAATGCATTCCCGGAAACCACTTCAATCCCGTTTTCCAGGGCGAACTCATGAAACTTGTCTGCGTCCACCCATCCAGGAAGTTGTATCCAAAAATTCAGTCCACCACTGGGCTTCCTAAAATCACATTCCATGGGCAAGTGGGACTCCAAAGCCGCCACAGCCACCTGGTACCTGGAATGGAATATCCGCTTCATAGAGTCGATCTGCTTCTTCCAGTCCCCCTTCCTCAAGAAGAGGTCGAAGGCTCGCTGGGTTAGACCAGAAGTTGCAATGTCTGTGATGTGCTTGGCCATGAGGAGTTCCTGACCCAAGCGATTGGGGGCAACCATAAAACCAAGGCGCAAACCAGGCATAAAAATCTTGGAAAAACTTTTAATGTATATCACCCGCTGGTCGTCATCCAGCGACTTGAGAGTCTCCCCATTTTCAGATCCAAAAAATAGGTCACTGGCATAATCATCTTCCAACACCCAAAACCGATAGTCTTTGGCCAGTCGCAGGACTTGCCTCTTTCTTTCTGTGGTATAAGAGCATCCCGTTGGGTTGTGGAGGGTTGGCATGGTGAAAAACAACTTGGGCTTGTAGCGCTTGACTGCAGCTTCCAGGGCCTCTACATCAATCCCGTCGGGCCCCATGGGCACCTCAATAATGTTAGCCCCTTTCATTTTAAAGGCAGCAATGGCACCCGTATAGGTGGGAGACTCAACTAAGACATAGTCACCATAATGGAGAATGGCCTTAGACACCAAGTCAATCCCCTGCTGGGCCCCAGAGATAATCTGGACCTCGTCAGGACCGACACTAACCTCATTATCATTCAAATAGGTAACAATGGACTCCCGTAAAGGCAAATAGCCTTGGGCGTCCTGGTAGCCAAAAGCAGTGCCCAGGTCACGATCAAGGACCTCATTAATGGCCCTCTTAAAAACGTCCACGGGGAACAAGTCCGCGCTGGGTGTGGAGCTGGAAAACAGGTAGTCAATCTCATAGGCCCCCCGGGCCTCACTTGCCACCTGGTCTTCTTCCACCGGTGTTACAAAAGTACCACTCCCCACTTTTTTATAGACCAAGCCATTCTCCTCTAGGAGTTTATAGGCATTGACCACGGTCACATTGTTGACTTGCAACAAGTCAGCCAGTTTCCGGATGGGTGGTAACTTCTGGTGGGGTCTGAGCCGGCCGGACATAATGCGCTTTTCAAGGGCCCGGAACAGTTGCAAATAGAGGTGTTCCTTCTTATCCCGGCTCAATTCTATATTCTGATACGCTTGCATGGCGTTCTCCTCTATACTAGAAAAAAAGTCTCCATATTTCTATGAAGACTTTCATTCGACTTAGACCCAGAGTGCCGTCACCTATAAAATTCAGGACCACGCTTCACCACGTGGGTGTACTACTCGCTGGTTCAGCCTTCCACCTTAAAAAGGAGGCGTGACATCAGCAACGAGACCCGTGCTCCCTAAACATTACCAGTGGTTGAATTTTATATCGGCAACCAACAGCCCAGGCTTAGCTTAAGTATACCCTATGCCACCCAAAAAATCCAGTCGAGGCGGTCATCTCATAAAGAGCCTTGTCCCCACTTAACGTTCTTGGATATTCCGTACATTCTTAATGATATAGTCCACAGTCCCATCCCCATTTCGGATGATCTGTACCTTGGTCGCGTCATGGAAGAGTTCAAAGTTGCCACGAATGGTGATACCCGTGTCCGTCTTAATGGCCTTGGTCTTAAACTTCTTCCCAACCCATTTTTTGTCTACCAAAAAGGCTTCATCAGTGTCTACACCAGCCCGTTCCAGTTCCTCGAGGAACTTTTCTTTTTTTACTGTATCATCGATCATTTGCTCTGTTAGCTCGATGGGATTGATCTCTGCCCCGTTCACATAAGCTTCGTCCATCTCTTTTCGAAGTTCAATGGATGTGCTGACCTCGTCCTTCATATTTCTCCGAATCCACTTCTCCATGGAGTCTCGAACGATCCGCGTCTTGTCCATATAATCAACCACCCTGGAGGCCTGGAGGAACTGCTTGGTGAAGTACTCACAGAGGGTTCCGTCTTCTGACTTAAGAGGTCTGTCAATGACAACCATGTCATACTCTGCTCCCGGTTGTGGCAGCTTAATAAAGGCACACTTGCTCAGTCGTTGGCGGGTTGATGGCAGGCTGATATCCTGGGAAATCAAATCCACCTTAAAACCAGCTTCACCAAACTGGATATCATGGACAAAGGACGTTTGATAGTCCATCTTCAACAGGGCTACAAACCGCTCTCCCCCGGACAAGAAGGTGGCAACAATCAAGTCTGCCGAGGGCACAATGGGGTTTTCTTGCATGACCTGAAACATCCACTTGGCATACTCTTGAGAAGCCTCAACAAAGCGGTCTGTGATGGTGTCATACATGCTTTGTGTAGCCCGGTAGGCAGCCCCCTGGGGATTAAAGAAGCTCAACTTTTTGTTTCCCTCTGCAGACAGGGCCTTTATGATATGCTGGGCAACAAAGGCCTGTAGTTGCTCATTCATTTCCAGTTCCCGGCTGGTGAGCAAGGGTTCGTCTCCGTTCTGGTCCAAAACGTGGACAATGGTTCTTTCTAAAATCACTTCTTCAATATATCGTAATTCCAAGGCTAGGCTCTCCTTTTCATCTCATCCTAAAACAAAGGCTACCCCAATGGTTACATTGAGATAGCCAATCTATCGTACCTATTATACACTATTTTTTAATCCGCGTGCCCGGTTCAATTTCATCGGTTGGAACAATCAATTGGTCACCAACTTTGATCCCTCCTAGGATCTCCATATAGGACTCCCCTTCAAGACCAATTTCGACTGGCTGGTCAAAGACCTGGCCCTCTTTTTCTACAAAGACGTAAACCTGGTCTCCCACACGGTAGGTCAACTCTTCAGCAACCCGGGGAACGTCCATGGCTTGACCAATAACAAAGGCCACGTCCAGTTCTTCTCCCAATCGAACCTGGTCCAGCTGGTCGGAGGTGATCTCCACCAAGACCCGCTTCTGCTCAATCCCCAGGTCAGAGATCTTTGTATAGGCCTTGGGATGGATTTTGGACACCATACCCATGGCAGGCTCCATATCGTCTCGAATGGTAATAAAGACGGTCATCCCCTCTTTAAAATCACGAACGTCAGAGTCCAAGACCAAGGACTCCAAGTAGAGGTTGTCCGTTTTGGACAGTTCCAGTACTGGCGCACCCATGGTCACAAAGTCCCCTGCATTCATAAACTTTTCTGTGACAACACCAGCAGTTGTTGCTGCTATCTGGTGGTAAGAAACCATGACCTCAAGTTCCTCAACTACGGCTTCTTGGGCTTCAATTTCCGAAACGAACTTGTTCTTGAGTTCATCAGACAAAGATGAACGCACATCATTCAACTGGCTGACCCGCATGTTGTAGGTTTCCAGGGCAACCTTTCTGCTTTGGACGCTGGCATCATAGACCGATTGACTAATGGCACCCGCCTCATATAAGGCCTTGTCATTCTTCAATTGATCATCGGTGGTTTTGTAAGAGGCATAGGCTGCATTTTTCGAAGCTTCTGCTGTCCGTACCTTGTTGCGGTCGGCAGGCTTCAAGGCCTCATCCATGGCAAACTGTAGGGCTGCCAATTGTTCTTTTGCCGCCCGTAAGCGGAGTTCCGTTGTTTCACTGACAATGGTCACAAGGGGGTCTCCCACCTGGACCTTGTCGCCAGGTTCAACATGAATGCTGTCTATTTGTCCACTTACCAGGGGACTCACCGTTCTTTCCAGCCGTGACCGGACAGAAGCGTCCTCTTCAATGGTCTTAATCACTTGCCCCTTGGCAACTGCTTCATAGGTCACTTCAACCATACCCGACTGGAAACTGGCATAGGCCATGCCAGCCACTGCTATGATCACAACCCCAATGATGATCAAATTCCTTTTCTTGATAAGCCCTTTCATAACACCCTCCTATGTCATACGATTCTTCAGTGCTTCTATGAAATCGAGTCGTTTTATCCTTGAATATGTTGCCACTTGTGCAATCAATACAAATATCAGCGTCAGTATGGCTGTTAAGCCATAGTGGGACCAGGTGAACTCCACTTCCAGAGAATAAAGTTCTGTGCTAAAGGCCGCCATAACAGACTCCAACATGGCTGTACCAATGGGTATACCCAGGAGAATACCAAACAAGGTCATGATCACATTCTCCCGCAAAAGAATGAAAAAGATTTCGTTTTGGGACAAGCCCATGACCCGCAGGGATGAAAACTCCAGTCGCCTTTCCAGTATACTCATGATGGTTGAGTTATAGACGATAGCAAAACCCAAAATACCAGAAAAGACAATGAGAATACCCACACTGGCCAGGGTCAGCTGCAAGAACTCTTGATATATATTGACCAAGTCTTCCATGGATTGAACCGAGGCCACCCGTTTTATGTTTTGAAGCTCCTTCTTAATGGGATCATGGGTGTTGACATAAACCCCATTGATCAGGTTGTCATCCAGGAGTTGCCTTTGCATATAAGACAAGTCCATATATACATTGGACCCCAGTTGCTGCTTAATGACTCTTTCCACCGGCATAAACACGTCTTCTCGACCAGGAATAAAGGTCTCCACCTTGACCAGGTCTCCCGCTTGAACATCCAGGAGTTTGGCCAGGCCTTCACTCATAAATACCCCTTCTTCAGGCAGGTCTACCGTATTTCCATTGGTGTCAACAAAGCCATACATATTGGACTTTCGAGGTACCCCAATGACCGTAACGATCTTTTTACGCCACTTACTCTTGATCTGGAAGGGATACTCTAGCTTTGGTGCAATATCAGACACCTCAACAAGGGACTGGATCTCGTTGACAGCATGTTCACTGACCGGCTGTGAGAAGTTGATATTATAGTCCATCCGAAGGAACTTGGAATAGTGGTCCACAAAGATGGTGTCAAAGGCAGAGGACTGGAACATGGGCATAAGGGTAATGGAATAGGTCAAAGCTATACCCAATATGATAAACACGGTCCTCTTCTTTACCCGTAACAGGTTCCGCACAGCAATCTTTTCCGAGAAGGATATATACCGCCAAATCCAGGTTCTCTCCAGGATAGAGTGTTTCCCCATTCGAGGGGGTTCTGGCCGCATGGAGTCCGCTGGATGCACCTTAAGGACCCCCCTGGACCCCCACAAACCTGCCACAATGGAAAAAATGACAGACAGGACAATGGCCATGGCCATGTATTGGGGATACAAACGTATACGGAGATAAGGCACACTAAAGAACTGGGAGGCATATAAGTCCGTCATGCCTGCTGCAGTTAGACTGCCAAGGACGATTCCTATGGTCGCCCCCACCAGGCCTATAACGGTGCAATATTTGGTATAGTGCCACATGATCTGGCCATTGGTATAGCCCATGGACTTAAAAACGCCAATGGATGTACGGTCATTCCGAACGGTCCTGGAAATCATAACACCCATTATGGCTGCTGCTACCCCCAAAAATATGAAGGGGATGGTCTGGGCACTCTTCTTGCCCCCATCGATCTCTTCATGGACAATCCGGGCAGACAGCTGGTCCTTTTGCTGATAAATCCGTCTAACCCCATAACGTTCAAGGCGGTCTTCCACACGGTTCATCAAACGTTCTACGTCTTGTCCTTCCTCCGCCTGAATCAATATCTGATTATAGTAGGCATTCATACCAAAGGACTTCATGGCAAACTCTTCTGCTACCCACACAACCCCAAACCGGGAGGGGGCAGGCAACAGGGACATTTCATTTTCCATTAAATAAACAAATTCGGGACTGGACGTCACCGATTGGACAGTCAGATTGTAGGTCTCCCCAAGAATTTGCGGGGTGATCGTATCTCCCACCTGAATTCCCCGGGCATTGGCAAAGGTCCTATAGACATAGACGTCCTTGCTCCGGTTGCGAATACGCCCCTTGTCAAAATGGTAGACGTCATTGACCTTGTCTTCTGCCTCCGGTTCAGAAATCACTCGGACAGTGACCTTTTCGTCTGTGTCCCCAATTTTCAAGGGAACATCGAAGGAGATACGCCCCTGAGCCAATTTCACGCCAGGCATGGCTGCAATTTCTTTGACTGCTCGCTCGGGTACCTTGACCAGCTCCACATAAATGTCTGCAAAATTTGATTCGTCGTAATAGAGTTCTACTGAATTTTCTAAATTGATCATGGACATGGTAAAGGCGACATAAGTCATGAGGCCAATTGCAATCACCAAGGTGACAGCGATGAACTGGCCAATGTGTCCAGTGATCATGCGAAAGAGTCGCAGATTGAGCTTCGACATTACCATTCAATCCTTTCTGGATCAATTGGATCTGAGTTCAACTTGTTCTCGATGATCTTTCCAGAACGCATTCGGATCACCCGGTCAGCCATGTTTCCAATGGATGCATTGTGGGTGATAATGAAAACGGTTTTGTTCATGGTCTTGTTGATCTTGTCCAGGAGCTTCAATATGGATATCCCTGTTTTGAAGTCCAAGGCCCCTGTGGGTTCGTCACAAAGGAGGACTTTTGGATTTTTAGCAACAGCTCTGGCAATGGCCACCCGCTGCTGCTCGCCACCTGACATTTGGGCTGGAAAGTGGTCCTTTCGTGATGTGAGTTCAACCGCATCTAGAACCTCGTCAATGTCCAATGGGTGGGCACAGATTTCTGTGGCCAACTCCACGTTTTCCTTGGCTGTCAGATTGGCCATGAGGTTGTAAAACTGGAAAACAAAACCCACGTCGTTTCGACGGTACTTGGTGAGTTGTTTGTCATTGTAGTTGGTGATCTCGGTTTGATCAAAGAAGACCCGACCGTCTGTGGGCACGTCCATGCCTCCAATGATGTTGAGGAGGGTGGACTTGCCGGAACCCGAAGGCCCCAAGATCACAACGAACTCTCCCTCGTTGACTTCAAAGGTCACGTCGTTCACAGCATTTACGGTGACCTCGCCCATTTGATAGTCCTTACGCAATGATTTTACTTGTATAAATGATGCTCCCATAGTTCCCCTGCTTTCCTATTATTACGCTTGTCTCAAGTCTTCAAGTAGCGCTTTCATATCTTCAGGTAGTGGTGCTTCCAGGTTCAGTTTGCCTTGGCCACGGACAGGTGCCATGGACATGCGGATGCAGTGCAGGGCCTGTCGGTTAATGCGAGAGTCAACCGACCCATAGAGTTCGTCCCCTACCAAGGGATGGCCCACATGCTGGAAGTGGACACGGATTTGGTGGGTCCTTCCGGTCTCTAGTAGTACTTCCACTAGGGTTGCGTCTTCAAATCGCTCCACAACCTTGTAGTGGGTCACTGAAGGCTGCCCATCTGCAAAGACACTTCTAGCGATACCGTCTGGTGTCGCCAAGCCAATGGGCTCATTTATGGTTCCAGCGTCCTTTTCAAGTCGCCCCTTCACAACAGCATAGTAGATCTTTTCCACTTGGTTATTTTGCATTTGGTCTGATATCATTTGCTGGGCAAAACCATTTTTGGCGACCAGCATTAGACCTGTTGTGTCCCGGTCCAGCCGGTTGATAAAACGGATTTTGAAGTCCATATCATTGTCTTTAAAGTACTTGGATAGACCATTGGCCAAGGTGCCGTAGGGGTGGTTTTTTGTTGGATGGACCACCAAGAAGGGCTGTTTATTGACTGCGATCATGTCCATGTCCTCAAAGGCAATGGCCACTGGAATATCTTCTGGTTCAAAGATATTTGGTTCCACCAGGAGTCTGAGGGCCAGTTGGTCTCCCTTTCGAACTCGGGCGTTGACAGACACTGCGTTGCCATTGAGAAGGATGTCCTTGCGTCGCTTGGCTGAACGGATGACTCTTCCGGAAGCTTTCATTCTTTTATAGAGGGCGTCCAGGATGGACATGCCTGCGTCTTCTTCTTTGACGGTATAGATTAAGGTATGTGTATTCTCTTGCAACATAAATGCCTCCAGTTATCTGATATGTACCCTATTTCGATTCCAGTATGCGAAACCCCTGCCTTTGCAGGGACAAACTTGAGTCTAACTCTTTTATAGTTCTGCTATTGCCTATGACTCTTCCGTCCAATAAATAAAGCGAAGGTCTCCCTTCGCTCACGTTCCTTGTGTATCATGATCTTTTCAAATGGTCTGATGGTGGCCGCTACCGCTAAGCGACTTGGCCTAGATGACATACTCCAAGACGATATAGGAGTCAGTGGTCGCTTCTCTCAGTAGGATGTACTTGGGAAAGGATTCCTCACAAATACGTATGAGTTCTCTCTTTTCCACCGCCTGTACACCAAAGTCTATGACATTGACAGACACGTGGTCCCAGCCCATTCGCTCAAGGGCTTCCACACTTTCCTTCTGAATCAGTTCCACAGGAACAGAGGCATAGACATTGCCATGGATGGTCTCATGCTGCTTCCAGAACTCGTTGTGCTGGTTGATGGCCCTGGCATGCATGAGTTGCTCCGTGCGCTCCTCAGCAAAGTGTTCCAAATAGTTGCCTTCATAAACATTTTCACGCCGGGTTGGCTTGTATAAAAATGCAAGGGTGTTAATGGTTTCGTATTTTAAGTCCTCCACGGGCTCATTGGTCCCAGGAGCTTGTTTGTTATATTCAACGCTATGATTGAAGTCAATTCGGATAAAACGACAGAGTTCTTCAATCTTGCGCATGTCTTCTTCAAAGCCTTCAGTATCCATTGCCACGATATGTTGTTCAAGTGTTTGTACCGTTAATTTAAGCTGGTCGACTTTTTCGCGCATGGTACCCTCCCCAAAGTATTCAAAGCTATTATAGCATGTTTGAACCGCAGTCGTCAGCGTTCCAAGTAAAAAACCGCCCAGAATTTGGGCGGTTTGAGACCGTAGACATAATTTCTACATCTTCATATCAAAATAAATAGGATAAAAACGATTGTCTAACATTGGGTTGTTTTGGACTTTTAGTAGCCCATAATGCTGTAGCCACAATCCACGTGCATGATCTCACCTGTCACGGCGGACCCTAGGTTACTGCAAAGGAATAGGGCTGCATTGCCAATTTCCTCTTGGTTGACCAGACGTCCCAGTGGCGCCCGCTGGATGAAGTGGTCTGCAATATCAGAGAAACCACCTACACCCCGTGCAGCCAATGTCTTGATCGGGCCTGCAGAAATGGCATTCACACGAATGTTTTGCTCACCCAAGTCGTGGGCTAGGTAGCGTACGCTTGCGTCAAGAGACGCCTTAGCTACACCCATAACGTTGTAGTTCTTTACTACCTTTTCGCCGCCTAGGTAGGTCAGGGTAAGCACGTTGGAACCTGGCTTCATTAGAGGCTGGGCAGCCTTGGTACAGGCCACCAAAGAATACGCCGAAATATCGTGGGCCATGGCAAACCCTGCACGGGACGTGTCCATGTACATGCCTCTCAGCTCGTCCTTGTTTGCAAAAGCAATGGAGTGAACCAGGCTGTAGATATCGTCTGTATGTGTTGCAATTTCAGCAAATGCTTCTTGTATGCTTTCATCGTCAGTTACGTTACATTCAATCATTGGGGCATTGGTAATGCCTTCTTCTTCCAATAATTTTTCTAAGCTCTTTAGGCTACGATCGCCATAGTATGTGAAAATCAGTTTTGCACCATGTTCATTCAAAGTTTTCGCGATGCCCCATGCGATGGACCACTTGTTGGCCACACCCATTACGACAACAGTGCGTTCAGTCATTAAGCCTGTCATTTGAAGAATGCCTCCTTGTTTTCAGGTGTTAGTACCTGATACTAATTATACTGTATCCTCTTGGGGAATGCAACGACTTCGGCATAATTCATTACAAAATGGGCATATAGATGATAAGAAAACCTTTAGATTCTTCACAGAATGTTCATCCATTTTCAACCAAGCTCGGCGTATACTAAAAGAAAGACGTATACAAGAGAAGGGGTTCTCAATGAATAATGTAGTCCTATCCAAAATATCCATCATCATATTGGCAGTGGTCGGCATACTGGGTCTATACATGGTTGCAGGCCAGTTACTGGTTGTCCTTATGCCCTTTATCATGGGCCTTTTAATCTCTAAACTGATCAACCGGCCGGTGACTTTCCTCCATGAAAAAATTCGCATACCCCGGGGCCTGGGCACCTTGGCCACCCTCCTGGGTTTTCTCTGGATCGCAGGTCTTGGGATCTACCACTTGGTGACCTGGATTATCTCTCTTTTGGCAGGCTTGTCCGACGAGATCCCCCTTTGGGCCTCCTCGATTGCTTCTTACTTCCAGCAAGTGACAAGCGCCCTTGAGTCCGGTCCTTTGAGCTTGTCTGGCGACCTGTCCAGCTACATATCTCAAGGACTCAATAGTCTGCTGGGCAAGTTGGGAGACATTACTCAGTTTACAGCCACCAAGCTCCTTGACTTGGTTTCTTCTGTACCTAACTTTCTATTTATCACTGTCATTATATTTGTTTCCGCCTTCTTTTTCACCAAGGATAGAGAAAAAATCCAAGCCTTCTTCCGTCCCTTTTTCAAGGGGGAGTGGACCCAGAATGAAAAGGTTCAAATCATCCGCAGTGACGTCCTGGGTGTTCTTTGGGGTTACCTCAAAGCCCAGTTGATCCTCATGAGTGTAACGTTCGTCTTATCGTCCATTGGCCTCATGCTGATTGGGGTGTCCTACCCCATCCCCATTGCCCTTGGGATCGCCATTGTAGACGCCCTCCCCATCCTGGGACCTGCCACTGTCTATGTCCCCTGGGCAGCGTCGAAGTTGATCGTTGGCCAATACCCCGCAGCGGCTTCCTTGTTGGTTCTATACCTGGTTGTAACGCTGTCACGGCAAGCCTTGGAACCCAAAATTCTAAGTACGCAAATTGGTATTTACCCCTTGGTCACCCTACTTTCCATGTACATGGGTTTACGATTCATAGGCTTCCCTGGTATTATTTTAGGTCCGGTAACAGTCATCATTGTCATGTCCTTGTTTAAGACAGGAATCATTCCTCCCCTCCATAGTTTCAGGGACAAAACCGTACCATCCAGTGACGAAACCCCTTAATCATTCGCCCTTTTTCATTTTTTCTTGAAAAAGGGCTTTACATTTTCAGAGCCAATGATATAATTTGACATCATAAGCAAAGCGCGAGTGCCAGGGACAACGGGGTCCCAGTGGTTCGCGCTTTTTGTCGTGTTTACAACAATCTTTAGACTGTAGGAGGTCTACCATGATCCATTTTCTAAAGCCTGAGAGCCTTGAGCCCAGCCGACTATCTGAAATCCTAGACATGCACCCTGAAATCCAGTTTGTTTCCCTATTGGCCGTTGACCTGGGTAACAATCACACTGACGAAAAAATCCCTATTTCAGCCATGAAGGCTGACGTGGAAGGTTTTCTACAACAAGGCGTTCAAACCGATGGATCTTCTGTAAACTTGCCTATCATCGCTGAAATCAACAATGCCAAGGTGGACTTGATCCCTGACCGGACAGTGAAATGGTATATCGACTACAACCCAAACAACATTGACGAGCAAACCGGCCTACCCGTGGGTACCCTAATGATCCCAGCCTTCCTTGAACACGAAGGCAAGTACGTTGGGTCTAGAGCCGTACTCAGGGAAGCGGTTAGCCATTTTGACACGGAAATTATGGCCCTCCTTAAGGCCCACCCAGCGGCCTTAAAAGAAGTGGGCATTAACAGCATTGATGATATTGACCACGTGGAACTGACCACTGCCACCGAGCTGGAGTTCTGGGTAAAGACCCCAGACCACCGGACTGAAGTGGAAAAACTGTCTACTTCTCAAACCCTTAAAGAGCAGTACTGGAAGCGGACTGTGGGTCCAGTACGTACTGCCCTAGAACAGTCCCTGACCAACCTGGAACTCATGGGCCTTGAGTCCGAAATGGGCCACAAGGAAGTCGGGGGCGTCCCTTCACGACTTAAGGGGACCAACAAGTGGACAGGTATCATGGAACAGCTGGAGATCGACTGGAAGTATGACACAGCCCTCCAGTCAACAGACCACGAACTGATTGCCAAGGATCTGATCAAGGACACTTTTGAGCAAAATGGCCTAGAAGTAACCTTTGCAGCCAAGCCCATTGAGGGGGTTGCAGGTTCCGGTGAGCACCACCACTTGGGTGCTGCCCTTAGACTCAAGAACGGAAAAACCGTCAACCTATATGCTCCCCTGAAAATGACAGACGACTACATGAACAAGTTTGGCTGGGGTGCCCTCATGGGACTCTTAAAAAACTATTCTGTGATTAATCCCTTTGTGACCTGCACCAATGACGCCTTCAACCGCCTCAAGCCCGGTTTTGAAGCACCGGTTTGTACAGTAGCCTCTGTAGGCCACTCCGTTGAGGTTCCTTCCCGAAATCGTACAGTCCTTTGTGGTCTGGTCCGGGACATGGGTAACCCCCTTGCAACTCGTTTTGAACTCCGTGCGCCAAACCCTAGTACCAACTCCTACCTGGCCATTGCAGCTTCTTATATGGCCATGCTAGACGGCATTCGGGCAGCTGTTGCCAGTGACCTGTCTGCCTCTGACCTGGAAAAGGAGTTCAACAAGCCTTGGGGTGAGGACAAGTTCTATCTGGAAACGGACCGCATGTACCGGTCTGAAGAAGATGTATTTGAAGACTATACCAGCGACCAGCGGGACCAGTATTTTGGTGCCCCTCCAGCAACGGTTTGGGAAAATCTAAAGAAACTTGTGGACAATGCCCCTAAACTTGCTGTCCTTGAGCCGGTCTTTAATAAACAGATTATTTCTTCTTACCATGCCACCATGCAGTCCATGTGGACCACGGAACTCTTGAGCCGAATTATCCCCGGCAACATGGATTTGGTACGTCGCCTCCACAAGCTCCACGGCATTGAGGACCTGACTGACTTGGACGTTGTCAACTGGGAGAAGATCAACACCCTTCGTTTCCAGCTGATGAAAGACAGCCTCAGCCAGAAGTCCCTCTTTACCCAAATCCGATCCGCTGTGGCTGAGGAGTCCTTCGAAAACGCTTCAAGCCTCCAGTTGGAAATGGCTACCCTGGTCAACCAGTTAACGGCCCTTTACCACGACTACAAGCAGAACCTCCTACGCTTTGAATAAATACACCTTCAGAGGATCATCTACATTACCCGATCCATTGTAAAAGGAGCATTTGAGACCTACCTTCACAGGTCTCAATGCTCCTTCTTTTTTCTTGTTACCTATTATCTAGTTACCTCTGCCGGGATAAGGCAAGCACCTCATGGGCCCGCTTATAGCCTGCCTCATACTGCAGGCTACAAAAGACCTTTTCAAAACGCAGGGTGTCCATGGGTTCAAAGGGTACCACAGGGTCAATGACGGTGATTTGGTCTGACCTGTACACGTCTTGAATAAAATCAGGCACTTGATAATTGACCTGGAAGGGAATCAGGATTAAGTGGTCCACCTGGTGGTCCACAAAGGGTTCCAGAAAGTGATTATTCACAATCCCACCGTCCAGGGACATGCCTTCATACTCCCCCCTGACCACTTGTTCATGGAATTCCTCAAAGAGTCGCCTGCTATCAAACGTTTCCAAGGTGGAGGGACTGAGGTCCATTCCCTTTGGTTTGGGCAGCAAGGCGGAGTAGCCAATTCGCCTTAACTGGTCTCGTTTTCTAAGGGGGCCAATATCCTCAAAAACCTCTTCAACCTTGCCTTGGCGTACAGTCACATAGTTGACAAAAAACTTGGTGGTAGGTCCACTTTGGACTGGGATTTCCCTGAGTCGGTCCAGGAGTTTGTCATTTTCAATTACATTGCTCTCCACCCGGATATAGGACAGGGAAGACTCGTCGATATCCGTCCACATAAGGGCCAGCTGGTCAAATCGGTCCGCATAGACATAATAGCCATTTACTGCCCCGATGGAGGTCCCTGCGATCACGTCAAAGGTAAAACCCGCTTCGTGGAGGGCTACCAGGGCACCGGCTTGAAAGGCTCCCTTGGCACCACCACCTTGGAGGTAGACACCAGTCATATTTGGCCTCCTGACTCCACTACGAGGTTGCCCTCCCCGTCAAACGGTACACAGGTCTGGGCCTCATAGAACTTGCTAAAGTCTTTAAAACAGGTATTAATGGCCTTCTTCAAGGTTTTCGTCGGCTTCACACCCGCTTCCCAGTACCAATTTAAGATTTGGATGGTCTTGGTCTTTTTGTCCCAACCAGGTTCGAAACGGCCTACAAAGCGGTCTCCATACAAGATCGGAAGAACATAGTAACCATACTTGCGCTGGGCCTTTGGTTTGTAAATTTCCCAGACATAGTCAAAGTCAAAGAGGGCCTTAATAAGTTTGCGGTCCCACATGAGATTGTCTAGAGGTGCGATCAGTGTTGCCTTCTTGCTATAGGTGAGGCCTGCAACCACTTCTTGTAACAAGGGCAAGGACTCTGCAGGGATATACATTTTTTCAGGTATTCCCTCAACGGCTAGCTCAACGATCTTTTCTTCCTCAAGAAGCTGGTCAAAGGCCTTGTGCCTCTGGCCTTGTTTGAGTTTATCGATCCCCAGCCAGGCGTCACTCCCCTTGTTCCAAAGGAGGCCCACTGACCGGATACGTCTCAGGACGTACCACTTATGGTAGTCCTCCAAGAGTGGATGGGGATCGGGCGCATCTAGAACCTTGGCTTCTATGTGGTTGGAGGCAAAATCATAGATCCGCCGGGTTCCAACCTTACTTTCTACAACCAACTCACCTATGTAAAACATATGCTCTAGGGCAGCCCTTGAGGCCTTGGTAGAAGCCCAGAACCAGTCTACCTTTATGTCATTTTCAATGTCTGTGGAGGACAGGGGACCACGTTTTTTGAGGTCCTGTCTGATTTCCTCCGCCACGGCCTTGACTGTCGGGTCTTTCATTTTTTCAAAATGTTGAATCCGCTCCCGAAAGCGGTGAAAATAGGGCCACTCCTCCGTTGGAAAGATGGCCATGTTTTTATCCCAACCATCAACCAAGACCCTGTCCTTGTAGAGGAGGTCAAAGAGTTGCTGGTGTTTATAGCCCTTCATTCGGGCTTGAAGGACGAGGTCGGCGTTCCTGCCCACCACGTCAATGGGATCGTATTGAACGCATCCAACCTTGCGGATAAAGGCCATGACGGCCTCTTTGCCGCCCACCTTCCGGGGACGTAATAAGCCCTGGTGCTCCAGAATAAACTGTCGTGCTGCCTGTCTGCTAATCTTCATGTCTGCCTCCATGGATCTTGAACCGGGTTGGGGCTAGTACCTAGTCTGACTTCATTTCAATGGTCTCATTATCTTGATTATAGGGGACTCCAAAGGGAATCGCAATCATACTTGGAACATTTTAGGGGTCACGGCCTTTTTCATGCCCCAGGAGGAACAAACCACCGGAACACCTTGGCTTTACCTGTCGTTAGACTTATGGTAGGGTGATACATGAGAAAGGAAGTGGACAATGGGAAAAGTAAGTTGGAAACCTGGCACAATGGTCTATCCAGTGCCTGCAGCCATGGTCACCTGTGGAGACCATCCAGATAATTGGAATATCATTACGATCGCTTGGACGGGCACCATATGTTCGGACCCGGCCATGACATATGTCTCAGTACGAAAGGAAAGACACTCCTATGACCTGATCAAGCGGACAGGAGAGTTTGTCATTAACCTGGGTACGGAGGAAACAGCCTTTGCAACAGACTTCTGCGGTGTAAAGTCAGGCCGTGACGTCAACAAGTGGGAGGAAACGGGCCTCACCCCAGTGGCAGCCTCCCAAGTCAAGGCGCCAGTTATTGACCAGTCCCCAGTGAGCATTGAATGCAGGGTAACAGAGGTCAAAGAACTGGGGTCCCACGACATGTTCATTGCTGAAGTGGTAGCCGTTACGGTGGATGACAAGTACCTGGACGACAAGGACAGCTTCCACCTGGACTGGGCTAAACCACTTGCCTACTCCCACGGCCATTATTATGGTCTTAAGGAGTCCCTTGGAAGGTTCGGCCATTCAGTCATGAAGAAGAAGACCCAAAAGAAATATGACGCCAAGCGGACAAAAAGGACAAATCGGGCAAAGCCGGCTAAGAAGTAATTAGGCCTTGGCCGGGCTTGGGGTGTATTCCAAATAACAGGAAAGGGCTGTACAGAGTAATGATAACTCCGTACAGCCCTTTAGCTTATTCTAACCACTATTTCAGACCTGCCTCCAAGGTAAGGATCAAGCTGGCCAACTGGCCAAGATATGCCTGAAAGTCTACCAAGTTGCCACACATCCCCCTATGATCTATCTGGGATAGAGTGGTAGGCGTTCGCTCACTCCCCACTTTGGCCCCAGCCACCAAACCATTCACCAGGTCTTTCTGGGCTGAGATGGTTCCTTCTGCCCCCACGAGTCCCCAGCGATACTGGTCCCTCAAGTGGGCAACCAAACTGGAAAAGGCCACTACCTTGGGCTTCCTCCAGACTGGATGGTCCTTCCCTTTAAAGCCAAACCGCCTCCACCGAACCCTTAGGTCACTTTGGCTCTCTGGTGACAGGCCTGTATGGCGCCTGAGTGCCTCCTTGACCAGGTCCTTGACCCAGGTGCCTATGAACTGGCCAAAGACCGAGTGCTGGCCAAGATCTGTCACTTGAACCGGACTAGCAGGATTGGCTACGACCACGATCCCGTCTGTGCCGCTACCCGTGGCCAGGTCCTCAGAGTACCTGCTTTCTGCCAGTAACTCCTGAATAGCTGCAGTCTTGGCCTC
>CAYFHQ010000081.1:0-17600 GCA_964342805.1 uncultured Peptostreptococcaceae bacterium
ACTTAAAGGTGGACGGCTTAAAGGGTAAGCGGGTTGGCGTTCTGACGGGCTTCTTCGGTCAAGGCGCCCACCACATGGAGACCAACCGAGCGGTTAGGGGTGCCATGGAGAGAATGGAATCGGGCGGGGCTAGCCTTGTGACCATTGACGACCCGATTGATTCTGGCTACCTGGTTCAGGAAGTCAGTGTGCACTTACATGATTTTAAAGACCACCTCAATCTCTACCTGGGCAACCTGCCCCAGGACGCACCGGTTCATTCTGTGGTGGAGATCTTGGAGGGTGGAAAGTACCACGCGGGCATTGAGGACAACCTCAACAAGGCCATGGCCCTATCGACGGATTCTCAGGTCTACCGGGACCGACTCGTGTTGCGTATGGAGACCCAGGACCAGGTCATGAAACTCATGGCCAAGTATGGGGTGGATGCCTTGGTTTATCCCCACCAGAAGCAGTTGGTCTGCCATGTGGGTGGGTCCCAAAATGAAAGAAATGGCGTCCTGGGATCTGTTACTGGATTCCCATCCATTTGTGTTCCAGCGGGCTTCTCTAGCCCAACTGAAAGTGCCCCTCTTGGGGTCCCCATTGGCATGGAAATTTTGGGCCGGCCATTTACAGAAGAGGTGTTGGTTGAAATAGCCTATGGGTATGAACAAGTTGAAAGCATAAGAAAGGCACCAAAGCTATAAAGATACCAAGTTTTTAGGAGAAGGGGAAAAGTAGAGAGGGGTAAACATGAAGCGGATTGACGACAATTTCAAGTATTTTGCCACCAAACACAAGGACATCTATGAAGCCTACAAAAACTATGGTCAGTTGGTACACCAAGAGGGTGGACCGCTGGAAGACAAGACCAGAGCACTCTTGAAAGTGGTGATTTCTTCTGTGAGTGACCATGACTATGCTTTGGAAACCCATATGAAAAAGGCCATTGACGCAGGTTGTAGCCGTGAGGAAATCGAACACGGGATTCTCTTGACTGCGCCCACTGTGGGTTTTCCAAATATGATGGAATCCTTGCTGGTCATGCGGGGATTCTTTGACAAGGAATAAAGAGCTATTGGCGAACGTGGGGAAGAAAAGAGGGGAAAGATGATCCTGTTATTCATTGTACTGGTATTGATTACGATATTACAACTAATATTTATTCCAACCCTTCCACCGGTGATTATGGTCGGCGTCACCTTGATTTTTGCGGGAGTTGTAGTTTTTATACTGGAACTTCAAAAGCGTGACAATGCAGTTATGACCACGGTCATTGACAAGTATGCACACGGGAACTTTCTTGCAGAAGCACAGGGAAAAGTGCGCCTGACGGGAAGTAAGCGTCAAATGGAAGTCTTGGCCACCTTGCAGGTAACCATGAAGGACTGGTTATACACCATCCTTCTTTCGGAAATTGATTTGACCCAATATGCCAAAAAGCTCCAGCATAATTCAGATAACACCCTGGAGCAAATGGCGGAAATCTCCAAACAAATAGAATTGATCAAGACCAACTCCCACAGTGTGGCCCTGGCCTCCACGGACAATGCCTCTGTGTCAGAGGAAATGCAGTCATCCAATGATCAGATGTCCAGGTATAGTGAGGAGTACATGAAAATCACGTCGGCTTCACTTCAGACCATTAAGGAAGGCAAGCAGACGGTGACCCAGGCCCTGGCCGGCATAGACGTGATTGAAGAAAAAATGAATGCGTCGGTGACCAAGGTCAACGAACTGGAGTCCCTCATCCGGGCCATCCAAGACATGACCACGGGCATTAGCAACATAGCAGAACAAACCAACCTCCTGGCCCTCAATGCGTCCATTGAGTCCGCCAGAGCAGGAGACGCAGGTAGGGGCTTTGCAGTCGTTGCAGGTGAAGTCACCAAGTTGGCTTCTGAGTCTTCTGAGATCGCTGAGGAAATCCGTCGTGAAATGGCCTCCATGAGCAAGCAGATTGAGACCGTGACCACGGAGATCCACGAGGCAGTGGATAGTACCAAAGAGATCAAAAACAGCAATGAAGACGCTGTCAAACACCTGGACGACATTGTCCAGAGTGCAGAGGGCATGTTGACCTTCATAGAGAAGATTTCTGTCAGTATTGGAGAACAGCTGACGGCTTCTGAGTCCTTGGCAGACAATGTGGACAGCCTGGCCAATTTGGCGGCAGACTCTGAAGAAGCCACCATTGTGGCCAGTAAGGATATTGACGACCACAAGGTCATGACGGCAGAAAATGCGGAGTTGTCTGGGCAAATCCAAGACATCTCCAGCCAGTTGAATGCCTTTGTCCATAAGTTTGACGAGGCCATTAACGAGGAACTCTTTCAAACGGGTGCTGAGCTTGCTGAAGTGATCCGCAAGAAGGGGGTAACCAATGACCTCCTGGCCCAGTATTCCAAGAAGACCGGCATTTCTGAGTTTTACATTACCGATGAAAACGGCGTGACCACCCATTCCAACAATCCCCTTGGGATTGGCTTTACCATTGAAAATGACCCTGAAACCCAGGCTTATGTTTTCTATGGTATTTTGAATGATCCAAATAAGAAGGTGGCCCAGGCCATGACCATTCGAGACATCGATGGTCGCAAGTTTAAGTTTATTGGAATTTCGAGAACAGACCAGCGGGGCATTATCCAGTTGGGGCTGTCCCTTGAGGATATTATTTCCTTCCGTGGCCAGTATGCTACGGACTAGGTTCTTGAACCATAGATGTATAAAGTGAGCGTGTAGAGGGATAGAAGGAGAAAGACATGAAATCAAAAATCGTTGTTGCCTTGGGGGGCAATGCTCTGGGAAAGAACCCTGTGGAGCAATTGGAACTGGTAAAGAACACGGCCCTACCTATTGTTGACCTGATTGAAGAAGGCCATGAAGTGATCCTGGCCCACGGGAATGGTCCCCAGGTTGGTATGATCAACTTGGCCATGGAAACGTCTGCCCAGTCTGACCATGGGACGCCGGAAATGCCCTTCCCAGAGTGTGGCGCCATGAGCCAGGGCTATATTGGCTACCACTTGCAAAATGCCATCCGTGAGGAAATGGAAAAGCGGAGCTTGAATATCCCAGTGGCAACAGTGGTCACCCAGGTGATCGTGGACAAGGAAGACCCGGCCTTTGCCAACCCAAGCAAGCCTGTGGGCAGCTTCTATTCCAAGGAGGAGGCTGACCAGTTGGTGGAAGCCAAGGGCTGGTCCATGGTGGAAGACGCTGGTCGTGGCTACCGCCGTGTGGTTCCGTCTCCAAAACCGGTAGACGTGGTTGAAAAAGAAACTGTGAAACTCATGGTAGAAGCGGGTCACATTGTCATTACTGTAGGCGGGGGCGGTATCCCTGTAGTGAAAGAAGGGGCCCATTTGACAGGTGTTCCAGCAGTAATTGACAAGGACTTTGCCAGCTCCAAACTGGCGGAAATCATTGACGCAGACTACTTGATCATTCTGACAGCCGTTGAAAAGGTAGCCCTTAACTTTGGTAAGCCGGATGAAAAATGGTTGTCTGAAATCTCCATCGAAGAGGCCCAAGGCTACATTGATGAAGAACACTTTGCACCGGGTTCCATGCTACCCAAGGTCCAGGCTGCGCTTGCCTTTGCGTCTTCTAAGCCAGGCCGTAAGTCTCTCATTACTTCCCTTGAAAAAGCCAAAGAGGGGATTATGGGACATACTGGTACGTTAATTACACAGAAATAGGGTATAATATGCGTAGTGTTCGGCGTCTTGCTGGGCACTACGCTATTTTTATGAATTGAGGAAACCCTATGAACATGGAAAACAAACACTATTCAGTAATCATAGTTGGTGGAGGACCCAGTGGGATTGCCTGCGCTGACCACCTGCAAAAGCAGGGGATTGATTATGTCATTATAGAGCAAAAAGACATGCTACAAACCTGGAAAAATGAGCGGTGGGACTCCTTTTACCTGGTCACTCCCAACTGGATGACCAACCTGCCTGGGGTGGACCAAGACCTGCCCTATGACAATGAGTATATGACCAAGGACGAGATTTACACTTGGCTAAAAAAATACATGGACCACGTGGCCCCCAACTTTGTGGACCACACCAAGATTTTAAGGCTGTATCGAGATGGCAAGACCTATGTGGCCAATACGGACCGTGGGATTTTCACCGCGGACCAGGTCATTGTGGCCACGGGCATGTTTAACCAGCCCTTTATTCCCCAGGTGACCACCAAGATCCCGGCCTCCGTCAACCAGATCCATTCCATTGACTATTTTAATCCCCGGCAGTTGGTAGAAGGCAATACTATCGTGGTGGGAAGTGGTCGATCAGGCGTCCAGATTGCCCTGGAAATCCGACAGGAACTGAGTTCAGAAGTCTACTTGTCTGTTGGGTCCATGACCCCCCTACCTACCATTTACCGGAATGTCAATGGGGTCTACTGGCTCAACCGCTTGTCAGGTTACACCCAGGGCAAGGAGGTCCTGCCCTACAAGGATGACGACCTCCATAATGAGAATATCGTTCATAAGATCAGCCAAAACCTCTTTAACTGCCAGGCAGAAGGGGTGGAACTCACAGGTCGCCTAGTCAATGCTGGGGACAACTTCATTGAGTTTTCCGACAGCCTCTGCAAGGCCCTGGACCAGGGAACGGCCTACTTGAGACAGGTGGAAAGGCAAATTGACGCTGTCATTGAAACAGCAGACTTAAACCTGTCTGAGCGTCAGGTGGACTTTAACTTACGGACCCTCAACTGCCATGAGCTGGACCCTATTATGCTGGTGGATATCCAAAAGAAAAACATCAAAAACATTGTATGGTGCACAGGCTTCCGGCCCCACTATGAATGGCTGGACCTGGACATCTTTGACCAAAGCGGTATGCCCATTTTGGCTGACGGCTATAGCACTAAGGAAGACGTCTATTTCTGCGGCATGGGCCTACAGCCTGACCCAGAGACCAAGTCCAGTTTTGGCGTGGGCCTCTTTGCCTTTACTGAGTCGGCTGAGCGGGCCGTTGAGGCTTTGGTCCGCAATCGACAGTCATCTAGGTAAGTTGTGGTGTGAAAGTCATCGGCGGGATGAAAAGAGACGAACCAGAATCCAAGAAATAACCAATCAGATAGCGAACAGAGACCCCTTTCGTGGTCTCTGTTTTTTCTTGTAAGAAAACAACAATTTCCTCCTGAGGAAACTATAGTCTAGAAGCCATGGGAAAAGGGTATACTAGAAGGAGAAACCAAAGAGGAGTGAGACCATGGGAAAAAACAGTAGTGTCGGCACCTCCGCCTTTCGTAAGGAAAGCCTAGAGAAAGTCAGCGGACAAGTGCTATACGGTAATGATTACAACGATCCAAGACTCCTGCACGGTGCGGTGAAAGTCAGTCCCCACGCCCATGCAGCTATCACCTCAGTGGACACCTCCCAGGCCAAGGCTATGCCAGGTGTCAAAGCCATACTGGTGGGGGACGATTTTGATATTAACTTCGGCCTCTATCTGGGGGACAAGTCCCCCATTGCCAGAGGAGTCGTTAGACACCACGGTGAAGTGGTGGCTGTGGCTGTGGCAGACACCCTGGAGAACGCCCAGGCAGCAGTCAACCAAGTGCAGATTACATATGAGCCTTTAGAAGTGATTTCAACCCCTTCTCAGGCCCTTGGTGAGGGTGCCCCCCTCATCCACCCGGACATGGGAACCTATTCTCACATTGACCCCATCCATCCAGAGCCAGGTTCCAACATTGCCAACCGGACGAAAATCAGGAAGGGTGACGTGGCCAGTGCCATGGAGGCCGCATCCGCTGTGGTGGAAACCCAGGTCTCTATTCCCTGTGGTGACCACGTGGCCATGGAACCCCGTTTGGCCATAGCAGAAATCAAAAAAACCGGAGACATTCATATGGTGTCGGCCACCCAGGCCCCCTTTGTTGTCAAGGGGCTTATGAGTGCCTTTTTTGATATCGACCCGGGCAAGATTGTTGTCCATGCCCCCATGTTGGGTGGCGGCTTTGGTGGCAAGGCGGGTATCCAGCTGGAAGGTTTGGCCTACTTGCTCTCCCTCAAAGTCGGTGGACGACCTGTTAAACTGGTCAACACCCGGGAAAATGACCTCTTAGCCTCCCCAGGCCATATCGGCCTAGAAGGCAGGGTCAAGTTGGCTGTGGACGCTAACAACCACTTCACAGCCATGGAGTTGGACTACCACTTCAATAGCGGCGCCTTTGCCGATTATGCTGTAAATGTTTCTCGAGCAGCAGCGATTTCTTGTACGGGACCCTACTACGTGCCCAATATTCGTTGCGACTCCCTCTGTGTCTATACCAACCAGCCTTTCGCCACAGCCTACCGGGGTTTTGGCCACATTGAACTGGGATTTGCCATAGAAAGAGCTATTGACGATATGGCCCTAAAACTAGACATGGACCCCTATGAACTCCGACGACTAAACGGAGTCAAAGCGGGGCAAACCACGCCGGTCCAAAGTGTCTTAAACCAGTCTACTGGTCGAATAGACAAGTGTTTTGACCGGGTCAATGACATGTTAGGTGGCCAGATTGGCCAAGTGGAAGATCTAGGAGACCACAAGGTACGGGCCAAGGCCATCACTGGTCTTTGGAAGGCCCCAGCCATGCCGACCAATACAGACGCCGGAGCCATTCTAACCTTCAATGGAGACGGATCATGCAATATCAATACAGGTGTCGTTGAGATTGGCCAGGGGACCAAAACAGGCCTAGGCCAGATTGCTGCAGAAACCCTGGGTATCCCTCTAGAAAAGGTTCATGTGCAAATGCCAGTGGACACGCGAATAGCGCCCAGTGACTGGGCTACAGCTGCCAGCCGGGGCTTGTTCATGGCAGGGAATGCCGTCTATGAGGCCTGTCAAGACGCCATTGCTCAAATTAAAGAAGTGGGATCACAAGTTCTTCGGGTGCCTCCCCAGGACCTGGTTGTGGACAAGGAAAGAGTTTGCGTGCCTGACGAACCCCACCATGGTCTAGACCTGGCAGAAGTAGCCCTGGGTTACGTTTATCCCAATGGCAACGCCATCTTTGGCCAGATCATCGGCCGGGGGCGTTACATCGCAAAGAACCTGACAGACATCGATCCGGAAACCGGAGCCGGCCACCCAGACCTGGAATGGACCCTGGGGGCAGAAGGGGTAGAGATTGACGTTGACCTGAGAACGGGCCAGTACACCATCAACAAGGCGGTTTGCTGTATAGACGTTGGCCGGGTCATCAACCCACAAATTGCCCGGGGCCAGATCGTCGGCGGCATGGCCATGGGAATCGGCTATACCACCATGGAGGGCTTTAAGCTCAATAGCCGGGGGCAGATTACCAATGACACCCTGCGGGACTTTAAAATCATGCGGTATGACGACGCGCCCACTTACCAGGTGGAATTCCTGGAAACCCCTCAACAAGACGGACCCTACGGGGCCAGGGGACTTGGGGAGCAGTCGGTGATTGGCATGCCTGGAGCTGTGAGTAACGCCTTGTCCAGGGCCATTGGCAAGAGCCTCAACCACATACCCATTACACCGGAAACCCTATGGCGGACCATGATGGAGGACAAGTAATGATTCCATTTGACTTTGACTATTATAGACCCAGCACCATCCAAGAAGCAGTAAGCCTCATGAAGGGCTTTATGGATAACAAAGAAAAGGCCAGCTATTATGCTGGTGGTACAGAACTCATGACCAACTTCCGCAAGGGCAAAATGCCAGTCCAAGCCGTGATCGACATCAAGGCCATCCACCAAGTCCACCAGATGACAGAAGGGGAAGAGGCCTGGGAAATTGGCGCTGGTGTTCCCTTGACCCGGGTCATAGAGGAAACCAGCCTGACGCCCTTAAATGAAGTCCTTAGGAAGATTGCCGACCATACCACGAGAAATGCCCTAAGCTTGGGAGGCAACATCACGGGACGTCTGCCATACAGGGAGGCCGTCCTGCCCCTCTTGGCCATGGAGGCCCAGGTGTCAGTGGCATCTGTTGAAGGGGTAAGAACCCTGGCCCTAAAAGACATCTTTGACAAGCGCCTCTTGCTCGGGGCTGGTGACTTGCTTGTCAGCTTCCACATTCCTAAAGCATGGCCCAAGACCTTTGCCATTCGCCATACGGAGAACACCAAGGTAGACTATCCCATTTTTCATTTGCTGGGGGCTGACCTGGGGGACCAGGTACTCATTGGCCTATCTGGCTATGGCAGTTTCCCTGTATACCAGTACTTTGATCGGACCCAGCTGACCCAGGAAAGGATCGCGGAAGACTTTGCGGCCCACGCCAAGGACAACCAGCGGGCAACAGCAGACTACAAGCGACATTTACTGGCCATGGCCCTAGAGGACATGAAAAAAGAATGGGGAGGGAGTTTTGCCCATGAAGGTTAGCGGATATACTGAATTGACCTTGCAGGTCAATGGACAAAGAGAAAGGGTCATCGCCAAACCCAACACATCCCTGCTCCATGTACTCCGGGAGTCTATTGGCCTCACCGGTGCCAAGGGTGGGTGTGAAAATGGCGACTGTGGTGCCTGTACAGTTCTTCTGGACGGCCAGCCCATTAAGGCCTGTATGACCCTGGCTTTTGAGGTGGGGGACAGGCAAGTGACCACCATTGAAGGCCTTTCAGACACAGAAATCCAAGAAGCCTTCATTGCCTTTAACGGCTTCCAGTGTGGCTACTGCACCTCGGGTTTTCTCCTCAATGCCTATGCCCTCTTGGAGACCAAGCCCAATGCCACGGAAGAGGAAAAAAAGGAATGGCTCAGTGCCAACCTCTGCCGGTGTACCGGCTATGAAGGGATCAGAGACGCGGTCAATGACGCCCAGGAGAAAGTCCTCCAACGGGTAGACCACCTCTCCGTAGAGTAAAAGTAAAAGTCCTGCCAGTGATAAGCAATCAGCTGGCAGGACTTTTTTATTATCCAATGGCACTCCGCTCATTCATCAAGCGGTTATAGGTTAAAGAAATACTCTCCACAGCCGCCTTGATGGCTGGATACTTGTCAATGTCCGGATAGTGGAGGGCCATCCGTTCTTGAAGTTTCATCATGTCTGCAACTGCCTGGTCATAGAGACTGCCCATATCAAAATCGTCCACCTCAATATGGTTGTCCATGGCCCGGTCCAACTCGTCCACAATGGACTGGAGGACGCCCAGATAGTCCTTGGCGTCGTGGTCCGGTTGGTCCATGACCTCATAAATGACATCCAGGGTCTTGTTAATATCCTCTTCCTTTTGCCAAAAACTAAACCGCAGGGCAATCAGGTCTTCCGGCAGGCACTGGGTCCGCCCCTGGTAGAGGGCGTGGGCCCTGACCAAGTTCCGACTCATTTTCAGCCGTCTAGGTGAAATAAACATCTGGTACTTGTCCTGGAGGCTAGTAGCAATCTGAACCATCATCCTGGCTATGTCAGCCCCAATATCGATGGTGTCCAGGCTGTCCTGGACGGAAATAATATCTTCAATGGCAATCCGTACGTCGGTACCATGGTCGTCGTCCATGAGGATCATGCGGACCTTGTTTTCCTGGTCCACAATGGGTTTGACCAGAACCCGGGACAGAAAGCGGTCATGGAGGGCCTGGAGTTTGAGGTCACTCTCTTCCACGTCCAGGTCGTCCGCTTGTTTGGGGAAGAAGTTGGTGTCCGCCATGAAAAACCGCAACTTGGTTTCCACGGTGTCCACCCCGTTCTTAAACTCGCCTTCATTTAAGATGGTCAGCAGGCCTGAGTTGGCCACCTGGTCATTGACCCGGTAGAACTCCGAGCAAAAAGCAATGACGGCGTCTGGCAAGAAGCCTTCATAGTGTCGTTTGATAATGCCATGGGTCTTAAAATAGTTGATGTCCGGTGCCCCAAAAACATGGTTTGGGGACACGTCGGACCCCATTTGAATATGGAAATAGGGGGTGCCCTCCTGGCCATTAAAGGCAATCAGGTCAACGATCTCCCGGAGAATAGCTGACTTGGCAATGCCCGGCTGACCCAGGGCGATCATATGGGTTCGTGAAATCATGGAAAGTAAAATGCAAAGGCTAAAGTCTTCTACTTCATAGTATTTGCTGGTTATGAATTGATGAATATCCTGAAAGGTGCTGCTTATCTGTGTCAATCGCTTGTGGTCCATGGTCCCTCCCAATCGTCAGCTAAATCATGGTATACAATCGTTTATTGGTTTCCTCATTCCAGTTGCCTGCGTCCTGGCCCCGGATATCTAGGATGTCGTCTGAAATCCGCCCAATGTCCCCATAGTCCTGGTAGGTATAGGAATGCATGATAATGGTATATAGCCTGAACTGCCGTTCCTGCTTGACTGTCATAAACTTGTCCTGAAAGGCCTGGCGGATTTCGCACTGGCCATCGGTAATAAAGAGGATATCACTCTTGCGGTGGTGGTCTTTTTGAACAAATTCCATGGCCTTGGACAGGGGTTTTTCAAAGTCCGTCCCCCCGCAAATGAAGGTGTCCAGGACTTCTAGGACGTCATTGGCATTGACCATCAGGGGGTTGATTTCCTTAATGTACATGGGTTCAGTGGCACTGGCGAATTGGATCAAGACCAGTTTGCGCTTTTGTATCCGGGCAATCTCCATGATGGACAGGATATGGGCCTGGGTTTCTTCAATTTTTTTCCCTTCCATGGACCCGGACCCATCGTAACAAAGAATAATGGGCCCCTTACGCTTGTCCTGTTGGTCGATTAACTCGAAGGTCAATAGGTCGTCCCTCAGGTAGCGGTCATAAAAGTCATTTTCAAAGGCTTCTATATCCAGGGAGAGTCCCATCAACTCGTCTTCAATCATAAGGTCCAGGTGGTGGGAAGACACAACCCTTTCCACGGGAACGCTCCGGGACCGCTTCTTTTTGTATTGGAGTTGGCGGGCATATAACTTGTTCCGCCCCACCTTGTTGACAAAGGCCACGAATTGGGGCTTTTTAAACCGTTGGTAGAGGGAGATCACGTCGTCAAAGTCCAGTTGATTAACAGAAGCTCCTGACATGTTGAGGGTGGCAGTGGCCTCGTTAAAGTGGTCGATGGCAGCAACGGCCTTGTCGACCATGGCGCCAAAGTCCACTTGGCTAATCCGGTTGGCCAGACTGGCCCGCAAGTAATCTACCTCTTGGGCCAACCACTTCCGCTGGCTATGGATCATTTTAGTCAAACCAGTAGAAGATGCGCCCGCACCCCTGTGACCGTCACGCCTCAATTGGTCTTCCGCCTGCCGGTCAATCGCGTCAACCTCTACATCCACTGGTTCCTCAGAAAATGTTTCTTGGGGGCTGGCTTGTTGGACCTGCCTTTGGTCCTCTTGTTCTGTATGGGCCAAGGGGCTTGAAAAGCTGGTTCCCTTCTTGTCCCCTTGACCACTGGTCAGGGCTTGTTCCTTTATATAGGGCTCATACCTGCCTTCCAGGTCATCTTTCAGTTTTTCCTTCCAATCGTCACTGTCTCCGTCATTGGTCTGGCTTTCTTCTTCCAGGCTTTGTGACTCCTCAGAGTCCCCTTGGTCTTCAAGGGCTTCCGTTAAGGATTGGACTTGCTGGGCCAAGCTAGACTCAGGGACATCCATATCAGGTCCCGGTGGCTCTAGGCTAGGCCTAGCCTTGTCCCATGCTGTTGGCCTAGGGTCCTTGTCCCTTGTGGACAGGTCCCGGTCTCCGCTCCATTTATAGAGGTCAGCGACCAAGTTAGCCAGGTCCTCTGTTCCTGGTTGGTCCAGGTGGGAGGGGCTGGCTTGGGCCAGGTCCTTTAGGCGGTCTATCTCCTCTTGACTAAAAACCTCTTCAATGGGTGTCTGACAGATGGTCTCCAAGTAAAGGAGGTGGTCCTCCTGGTCTTGTAAGTCTGCCAGTCTTTCCAGGTCTTCAGCCCAGTCATGCAGGGAAATTCGTCCCCGGACTTGTTCCAAGAGGCTGTCCAGAACCATTTTAAGGGCCAAATAGGTGGCACTTACATTCCCCTTGGTCCGGTTTCTCAGTTTTCCGACGGTGGGGTTTTCTTTTAAAGCCATGACCAACTGGGCATTTATAGTTCCTTCCTCTCTATGGGTGAGGATTAGGTTCATTTTGTATAGCAAGAGAAAGACGTCCAGCATCAAGTCGTGATAGTTGCTAAAAAGCGCATCTCCTTGGTCAAGATAACGGGAGAGGATGGTGGACTGGTTGATGGTTTCTTCAAAGAAGCGTGTATCCAGTTGATTATGTAATAGGATAGTCGTTTTCATAGGTCACCTCTTGTCACCTATACCCAAAGTCAGCGCTTACTTGTCGTTTACTTGGGTACAATCCATAGTGTTGGTGAGTATACAACAATGATAATAAGGAAATGCCAGAAATAGATTGTTGTTGTATACTAAATGTGTAGTTGGAATTATCAGAAAATTTAGTCGGGCCTAATAAAGTGGGAATCCGGTGTAAGCGCTTATAATGATAGAGAGTAGATTGATAATGGAGGGGGATGCGCATGAAAGCATTTGAATATCATAATCCGACATCGCTAAAGGAAGCGGTATCGTTACTAAAAACCCATGGAGAGGACGCTGCGATTTTAAATGGCGGCACTGACTTGATTGTCCGCATGAGAGACGGTCATTCAGCTCCCAAGGTGGTTGTGGATATTAAAGGGATTGAGGAATTATACAAACTAGACATGACCTCAAGAACCTGTTTCATTGGTGCCTGTGTTCTATTAAATGACCTGGGCATGGACGAAGTGGTCCTGAAAAAATATCCTTACTTGGCACAAGCAGCACTTTCAGTTGGATCTAAGCAAGTTCGTAACAGGGCTACCTGTATTGGCAATATCGTCAATGCGTCACCCTTGGCAGACACAGCTACACCGCTACTGTCTTTGGACGCAGAGGTACATATTTATGGCTCTGAAGGAACCAGAACTGTTCCACTGAAAGATTTTTTTGTCTTCGTTAGGAAAACGATTTTACAGCAGGATGAGATCGTAACTGGGATCTCTTTTGACAATGTGGACACCAAGGGAATCTTTTATAAGATGTCCCGCCGTAAAGAAGTGGATTTGTCCACGGTTTGCTCCACTGTCCTCATGAAGAATGACGAGTACCGCATTAGTTTTGGTGCAGTTGCACCGACGCCAATCCGTTTGTTTGAGACAGAAAAATACTTACAAGGCACAACATTGACTGAGGAAACCATAGCCAAGGCATGTGAAATAGCCAACGGTGAAGTGGCACCCATCAGTGACCTGCGGGCTTCTGAAGAATACCGACGGGAAATGGTGCAGGTAATGCTAGGTAACTCACTGAAAGAATGGCTATAAGGGGGACTCCATGAAAAAGCTAATTAAATTCACCATAAACGGCGAAGTGGTCGAGCATGCGGTGGACACCCATAAAACACTACTAAAAATGATCCGAGAAGATTTTGACTTAACAGGTTCCAAGGAAGGTTGTGGTGCAGGGGAATGTGGTGCTTGTACCGTTATTATGAACGGTATGGCCATTAATGCCTGTCTGGTCTTTGGCGTTGAAGCTGATGGACAAGAGATCCTAACCATTGAAGGTCTGGCTGTAGACGGCGTCCTAGATCCACTTCAAGTGTCCTTTATTGAAAATGCGGCCCTCCAGTGTGGTTACTGCACACCGGGTATGATCATGACGGCCAAGGCCCTGCTAAACGAAAATCCAACACCTACGACCCAAGAAATCAAAGAGGGGATCAGTGGGAACCTGTGCCGTTGCACAGGCTATAAAAAGATCATCGAAGCAATTGAATATGTTGTAGACGAGAATAGGGCTTAGGGGGTGTAGGCTGTGAAATTCGTAGGAAAGAGCGTAAAACGCGTTGACGGTATAAAGAAAGTAACAGGCTCACTGAAGTATGTAGACGACATCAAGCTGTCCCGCATGATGTATGCGGCAGTCAAGAGAAGTCCTTATCCCCATGCCAATATTGTCAGTATTAACGCTGAAAAAGCGGCTGCCATGCCTGGGGTAAAAAATATCATTACCGGAGACCAGTTTGTCAAACGTGGGGGTCTCTACCTAGAAGATAAAAACTTCCTAGCCGTGGGCAAGGCCCGATATAGGGGCGAAGCAGTTGTGGCTGTATGTGCGGAAACAGAAGACATTGCCCAGGCTGCCCTTGAACTGATTGAAGTGGAATATGAAGTTCTTCCAGCAGTAACAAATGCAGTGGATGGCATGAAGCCAGACTCACCTTTGGTTCACCCGGACTTGGGAGACTACCACTGGGCGCCAGTCTTCTTCCCGAAACCAGGTACCAACATTTCCAACCACTACACCCTACGGAAGGGTGACGCACCAAAGGCCTTTGAGGAAGCAGAGTTTGTTGTGGAAAATGACTTCTTTGTTCCCCACGTCCAGCACGTGCCCATTGAAAATCACACGGCCATTGCTCAAATGGACGTGGACGGCTTCCTAACGGTGTGGGCGTCTTGTCAGTCACCCTATGCTGTACGTCAAGCCCTGGCTGCAGCCTTTGATATCCCCCTCAACAAGCTTCGGGTACTCTCCCCGGCAGTTGGCGGTGGTTTTGGTTCAAAAGCAGGAACGACCCTGGAAGGGATCATTATTCCCATGGCCATGGCCAACCCAGGTCGTCCCATTAAGTTGACCTACTCCCGTGAGGATGAGTTTGAAAATGCCTATGTCCGCCAGGGACTCCATGCAACCATCAAGACAGCTGTAAATAAAGACGGCAAGGTGACTGCAGTTCAAAATGAGTTCGTTTGGGACGGCGGCGCTTATAACGAATACGGTGTAAACATTGCCAAGGCCGCAGGTTACGCTTCTGCAGGTCCCTATGATATTGACAACGTATGGACCGACTCCTATTGTGTCTACACCAACCACCCGGTTGGGGGCCCATACAGGGGCTTTGGTATGTGTGAAATCCACTTTGGCATTGAGCAGAACCTGGACATGATCGCAGACAAGCTGGGACTCACACCTATAGAAATCCGACGTATCAACGGTATGAAGCCGGGTGGTACAACGGGTACAGGTGAAGTGGTTTCCGTGTCTGGTCTCCAGGAATGTCTAGACCAGGTAATTGAAGATATTCAGCTCCATGAGAAATCTGAACCGTCAGGACCCAATAAGGTTCGGGGTAAGGGGATTGCATGTGGTTGGAAGGCACCTTCCATGCCCAACAATGCAGCCTCTTCAGCGGTGATCAAGCTCAACGAGGACGGGTCAGCCCACTTACTGGTTTCTGCCCAGGACATCGGCCAGGGGTCTGATACAGTCATGACCCAGATCGCAGCAGAGGTGTTGTCCATTTCACCGGACAAGATCACCATCCGAACCGGAGACACGGACCACACCCCTTATGAATGGCAAACCGTAGCTTCGCGGATTACTTATTCCGCAGGCCGGGCTGTATTTGAAGCAGCAAAAGACGCCATGGACCAATTACTTGAACTATCCCAGATAAAATTGGGTATATACAAACGGGACTTGGAACTTCGTGACGGCTATGTGGTTTCCAAGATCTATCCAGACAAGAAGGTGGCCATAGCTGATCTGGCCTTGGGTCTAAACTTTGACGATGGTTCTGCCATCCACGGACCGATTATTGGTCGGGGATCATTTATCCCACCGAATATTCGAAATGCAGACAAGAAAACAGGTTTGGGTGACCATCCAGTAGCTTTCTGGACCTATGGTGTTCAGGGCGTGGAAGTAGAAGTAGACCTCCAGACCGGTCAAACAAAGGTGTTAAAAGTGGCTTCTTGCTTTGACGTTGGGAATGTCATCAATCCACAGCTACTGGAAGGCCAGATTGAAGGGGCCATCGTCCAGGGCTTGGGAACAGCTCTATTTGAAGAACTCATGCTTGTTGACGGCAAGGTCATGAATCCATCCTTCGTGGATTATAAGATTCCAACCTCGGATGACATGCCAGAAATGATCATTAAGTTCATCGAAAATCCAGAGGAAACTGGACCGTTTGGTGCAAGGGGCGTTGCAGAACCTGCAATGGTACCGTCGGCTCCAGCTATTGCGAATGCCATATTTGACGCGACTGGCATTCGACTCAATACAATGCCTATGACGGCTGAAAAAGTACTGACTGCCATCAAGGCAAAGCAGCAAGGGTAAAAGGAAACAAGGATCAACGAGCTAAACAGGAGGAAATTTAAGGAGGGGTTGAATGGAATCGCATAAGAACGTAGAAGCAATCACCGATGTAGCAGAATTAGGCATGCCGAAAATGATGACGCTGGGTGTTC
Organism: uncultured Peptostreptococcaceae bacterium; assembly: GCA_964342805.1. Classification (GTDB taxonomy): domain Bacteria; phylum Bacillota; class Clostridia; order Peptostreptococcales; family Acidaminobacteraceae; genus CAYFHQ01. The sequence continues at coordinate 16,201 of CAYFHQ010000081.1, forward strand.
AGCACGCCTTTACAATGTTTGGTGCCACAGTATTGGTACCTATCATTACCGGGCTAGACATCTCCGTATCACTATTCCTTGCAGGTGTGGGTACACTTCTATTCCACTTGATTACAAAGGGTAAAGTACCGGCATTCCTTGGATCTTCATTTGCATTTATTGCGCCAATGCTTGCAGTGGCTGAAACCCACGGTCTAGCATTTGCACGAGGCGGTATTGTTGTTGCAGGTCTTGTTTATCTTATTTTAGCGGGCCTCATGCAAGTGTTTGGGACTGAAAGGGTTATCAAATTTTTCCCTCCTGTAGTAACGGGACCTATCATCATTGTTATCGGTCTAAAGCTTGCACCTGTAGCCATTAACATGGCTTCTGGTAACTGGTGGCTAGCCGTATTGGCATTCTGTATTGTTGCAGGTGTCAGCGTATTTGCCAAGGGCTTCCTAAAAGTTATTCCAGTTATCTTTGGTCTGATCGGCGCTTACATCGTTGCTGTGATCTTTGGTCAGGTTGACTTCACGCCAGTTGGTGAAGCTGCTTGGTTTGGTATCCCAGCCTTTGAAATGGCGAAGTTTGAGCTTGGTGCCATCCTAACGGTTGCACCGATCGCCCTGGCTACAATGGTTGAGCACGTTGGTGACGTTATCGCTATTGGTGAAACAGTTGAGCAGGACTTCCTAGAAGATCCAGGCCTACCTAGAACCCTCATGGGTGATGGTGTTGCTACGACAATCTCCGCTTTCTTCGGTGGTCCAGCAAACACTACATACTCTGAGAACACTGGCGTATTGGCACTGACACGTGCTTGGGACCCTAAGATCATGCGTATTGCTGCAATCTTCGCTATGATCCTTGGTCTGATCCCTAAGCTGGGTGCTGTGATTTCTACTATCCCTGGTGCTATCATCGGCGGTATCTCTATCATCCTATTTGGTATGATCGCTTCCATCGGTGCTAAGACACTAGTTGTGAACCAAGTTGATTTCAACAAATCAAGAAACCTTATTATCGTGGCAACAATCGTAGTTCTAGGTCTTGGTGGCGCTGTACTGCCCCTAAGCATTGGTTCTATGGCTGTAAACATTGAAGGTATGGCACTTGCGGCTATCGCAGGTATCCTACTGAACGTTATTTTGCCAGAATAGAAAGAGATGTGTTGCTCGTTGATCAAAATGAAGCCGGTAAGAGACTCCTTCTTTTACCGGCTTTGATTTGGCGTCATATCATAAAGAACTTACGGTATAAGCAGAATATATTGTTAAATGGTCACATAAAACTGTACAATAAATTAACTGAAAATTGAGTATAATTATAGTAGAGGTGACCATCAATGCAGAAGAACATCGGCGTAAAGGTTCGAGAAGTTGTAGAACTGGAATTACTGAAGGACGCAAAAATACTGA
>CAYFHQ010000082.1:0-16715 GCA_964342805.1 uncultured Peptostreptococcaceae bacterium
GGCCGTGAGCAAGCAGGTCCACACAGGGTGGAGGTCATGATTTTTGTAAAGGATCACTGGCAATATCACAACAGCCAGGGTAATAATGAAGCCGTCTACAAATAGATTTAATGAAAACTGTGCACCCACTGAAATGATCAAGGCAACAATGAGCATTTTAACCATCCGGTTCATCTGTACCCCCTCCCAAACATAAATAGATCTCCCTAGGGATTCATGATTCGTCAGTCCGCCCCCAACTACCTCCTAGAAATTTTGTGGATTTCCCTTGTTTGTGGAGGAAAACTCCTGGCTCTGACGAACTCTGATAGAAACTCAATCTTACAATTAAGGAGCAATTTATGTATACAACCATCATTTTTGACTTGGACGGCACCCTCCTGGACACCATACCAGACCTGGCCGCCTCCATGAACCATTCCCTGGTCGTCCACGACCTCAACCCCCTACCAGTGGAAAACTACAACCACTACCTGGGGGACGGCGTCTATATGCTGGCTGAAAGAGTCCTCCACGACCAGCCTGACCCGGCCCACTGGGAAGACTGTGACCAACTAAAGAAAGACTTAATCTACACCATGAAAGAGGCCTACACCCACCGGTGGAACCAAACCACCAAGCCCTACCCCGGAATTGTAGACTTATTAGATGCGCTTCGGCGGGAGGGATGTCGCCTGGCGGTAGTCTCCAACAAGCCCCACGACTCGGCTGTCCAGATGACAGAATACTTCTTTGGTTCTGATTGCTTTGATATGATCTTGGGCCAAAGGGAAGGCGTCCCCGTCAAGCCAGCTCCCCATGGGGTCAACGACGTCATTGCCCACCTGGCATTGGACCGGAGCCAAATTCTTTATGTGGGGGACACCAACACCGATATGGAAACAGCAAAAAACGCAGACCTTACCTCCATTGGCGTCGCCTGGGGCTTCAGGTCCGTGGAGGAGCTAACCGCCCATGGTGCCCAGTTTGTTGTCCACGAAGCCAAGGAAATCCTCGACATCTTTTTAGCATAAAAATAAGCCCCCAGTATTCAGACGTAGAACGTAGCTGAATCCTGAGGGCTTTACTTTTATAATGATCTTGCTTGATTTAGACCTGGTAAGCATCAATTGCCTGTAAATAGGTCTTACCTACACCTATCTGGTCAGCCTGTGGCTATACCTTAGTTGCCACCTGCTTGGTCGGTCTGCTTCTTGACCTGGTCGGCAAAGGTCTCATATTGAGGTGCAATCACGTCATTGGTAATGGTGAAACCATTGTCTTCACGAAGTTGGATCAGGGCGCGGTAGGTCAGGCTTTGGTCTGCCTGCAGTTTGGCCTGGGCCAGGGCGTCCAAAATTTCCGGCTTCATGTCTTCAAAGGCCTTCTTCTCTTCTCCACCAGTTCGCTTAATGATGTGGAAACCGAACTGGGTCTGAACGGGTTCAGCAGTTACTTGGTCATTTTCAAGACCAAAAGCGGCTTCTTCAAACTCTGGAACCATTTGTCCCTTGCCGAAGGAACCCAGTACGCCACCCTGGGCGCCAGAACCTGGGTCAGCAGAAAACTCCTTTGCCAGTTCAGCAAAGTCTTCCCCTTGGTTAATCCGGGCAATGAGGTCCTTGGCTTGCTTTTCAGCAGCAGCAAGGGCTTCTTCCGTTTGGGCCTCAGGCTTGATCAGGATATGGCTGGCTTCAATGTTGGGTGAGAAGTTGTCATAGTAGGCTTGAACTTCTTCGTCCGTGATCATCTCAGCACCAATGTACTTTAGAATATAGGCATTACGCTGTAGGTTGAGGAGCATGGAGTTTTTGAACTCCGCCTCATCCCTAAAACCACTGGCCTTAAGGGAACTTTCAAAGTCTTCTTTGTAGTAGTCCTTAATATTTGCCAGGTTTTCTTCCACTGAGGCTTTCATTTCGTCTGTTGCTGGCTCAACCTCATTTAAGATTGCCTCGTCCACCATTTCCAGCATGGTTTGCATGCCTGACTTGGCGATCAATTGTTTATATAGTTCATCCTGCTTGATGTCGCCTTGGGTATAAGACGCAACAATAATGGGTTCACCATCTGAAGCTGTAGTTTGCGCTGGAGCAGCACATCCTGTTACGACAGCTGCCAGTAGTACCGCAGAAAGCAGGCCTGCCATTCTTTTTTTCAAATGCATAATGTTTGCCTCCAATAGTTAAATTCTGTATGACTCCATTCTACTGTAGCAGATAGTTGTGGCAGAAATATGAATAAAGCCAGATAATTGGTTACAATCTGGTTACTGAACGCCCAGAAACACAGCCCCAATCACTCTTTGAGCTGTCAAAATGTCAATCATTCACTTTCCATTAGAAAAACAGATACCTATAAACAGTAAAGCATTACACACTCTCATTATGGCATTTATTACAATTTATAAAATAATATGGTTTTTCGAGAATATTAATGCTATTATGTTATCGTTCGCGAACATTGACAGTTTTTAGTATATGAATTTAGGATATTTAACAAGGAGAGTAACATGCGAAAATTATTAGCGCTAGTAATGGTACTAGCAATGTTGTTTTCAGTGCCAGCAAGTTTTGCTAGCACTAACGGGGTTGGTCTATCAAATGGACGTGTAGTAAAGCATAACACAAGTGTCGAAACAAGTATGCCAGATCAAAACACCTATATTTTCTGTTATACTGTTGACGGAGAAACTCATAAGACAATATCTAAAAAAAATAAGTCCACTGTTACATACAGCTACTATATCAATAATGAGTTTAAGTATTCTGAGGAAGTATCACTTGACTCTGCTATTGCATTTGGCGAGAAGGTACAATCTGCAATTAAAGCGAATAATCCTCTTTCAAACAACGAAAAAGCATATACAGCCAACTTTATGAGCACTACTTCATCAAACTATACTTTTGATGGCATTGCTTACACAAGTGCAGGCATGAAACAACCTTATGCTCATCCTGACAGGAATTTTTATGGTGTTTCGCCCTATATCACATGGTCAAAAGACGGCTACTCCAAGACACATACGCAAGTCAATGTTTATGATTCTAACAAAGTTACTCAGGCACCATCATGGGGCGTAGGAGGTGCCATTGGAGCAATGATCGGCGCCCTTTTGGGAGGTGGTCAAGGTGGAGTTATTGGCGCAACTGTTGGAAGCGTTTTTGGTGCTCTACTAGGCGCAGATGCACAGCGACTTGCTGATGAAGAAGGTTGCATCTGGTTTGTGCGTGACAAGAACATAACATCGGAGTTAATCGGCGGTAGAGTGTTCCTGAAGTATCACTACGTGCAGTTAGGTCCTCTTGTTGAAAGAAACCTATTGATTCCAGTAGATTCCCCAATGTAATCTCGAAAGGATTATCACATGTATCTATTACTACTTTGGTTTTTATATTTTCTGTTTGTGCTAGCAAGTACTCGTTACGGATCGCTTCGGCGATCAGTTGCATCAATTGGAGTGTTCTTCTTAATGTTTGTTGGTACGCTTTTCTATGCATATAAAGTACCTCATGATAGATATGAGTTTTTATTCTTAGCAGTAATACTCGTTATCTATAACTATTACATTGCAATGAAGGCAGAAAACTAGGTACATGCAAATATAAAGGGCCACTAATTCATTTTGGTAGCCCTTTTTTTGCTGTTCCCACTCCTGTGGGCATATTGCTTATTTCCACATTCAATGAGCTAATTTTTGACCATTAACATGTTGCGTTTGTCACGCATTTTCATGCCTATGGCCTTGTTCATCTTAGGTGTTGTATCACACTATCCTTAGCTATTGTGTCACGTAGAAAATCACAGTAGTCAAACATGACGCCTGTTCAACTGCTTGCTCATGTTGCAACGAGGCTATCCTTCTTACCAAGGAGAGACCAAATAGTCACTAAAGGTCTAGGTTCATGCTCTTCATTTCTGATTTGAAGTAATCAAGTCGTAACTGATTCCTGCCGCAAAAAGAGCCCTGCGCATGCAGATCTTTTAAAAACCATTGTAGCATGAAGATTTCCTATGCCACCATTTGTTGACAGGAAATAGATGGAATGCTATTCTTACGGTGCAGTTATTTACATATACTTATACAGCTGTAAATAGCCCAGCAATCTTCTATGATTTATATGTTAAGGGAGTGAGTGGCATGAAGAATCTAAAGATGAGGACGAAGTTGATCCTGATGATCACCATCATAGGCATTTTGCCCATGTTGGCATTGACAGGAATCAGTTCAACGATCGCCGCAATGGAACTGGAAGACGCAGTACTGAAGTCCAATGTTGTTTTTTCTACATTAACGAAGGACCAATTGAGTTCCTTCTTCGCAGAACGACTGGGAGATGGACGTGTAATTGCTGGAACAGACAATGTTGTCAGCAAGACCCAAACCCTCAGTAGCCCCTCTGGCAACGTGTTTGGCCGAAGAGGAGCTTATGACACCTTGGATGACTACCTGACCATGGTCAATGAGCAGTTTGGATATACCTCCATTTATATCACCAATCGAGACGGTGAAGTGATTATAGCCTCTGGTCTCAAGGACCAGCTGGAAGGTGCTGACCTCTCCACACGGGACTATATTCAAGGTGGTCTCAGTGGCCAGCAAACCTGGTCAAGCCTATTTTATTCAGACGTGGTCAATACCAATGTGATGGCCTTGTCCACACCTATTTATGGCCATGGGGACTTTGTTGTAGGCACAGTGAACATCCTCTTTGACCAAACCAAGCTCAATGACATTGTCCATGACGGCATTGAGGAGTTGGGGACTTCTGGGGACTCTTACTTGATCGACAGTACAGGTCTCTTACTGACAGACACCCGTCTTGGCGAGTATAAAGAAGGGGCTGCCATGAAGGTATCAATCGATACCTATGCCTCACAGAAATTGATCAAGGCCATTGGCGAAAATAACAAAGACTTTACTTATACAGGTCGCTATACCGACTACATGGGTAGTGAGGTGTTTGGTTCGCTCAGCGTTGTGGAAGTGGGTGGCAAGCTAACAGGTCTGATCATTGAACTGGACCAGAGTGAAGCCTTTAGGGGCCTTAACAACCTCCAGGCAACCAGTGCCGGCCTGTTAATTTTTACTGTAGCCGTCGCTATTATTCTTGGCTTTATCATGACCCGGTCCATTACTCGGCCACTGACAGCCGTTACAAAAGCGGCCCAGTCCATTGCCAACTACGACCTGAGCCAGGACCTTCCAGAGACCATGGTCAAGCGCAAGGACGAATTTGGGGTCATTGCCCTGGGTGTTCAAAGTGTAACCATGAACCTCCGCAAGCTCCTGGGAGAAATCCAAAGAACTTCAGAGCAGGTGGCTGCTTCTTCTGAAGAGCTGACTGCAACCTCACAACAAACCTCCGCCTCGGCTGACGAAGTCGCAAGCACCATTACCGAAATCGCACGGGGCGCATCGGAACAAGCGTCAGACACCACCACCGGTGCCATGCTGGTTTCCGAACTGGGTGAACATATTGAGGAAGACAAGCACCATATTGACCAGCTCACCCAGGCCAATAACCGGGTAGATTCCATGGTTTCCGATGGCCTGACCATCATGGACGACCTACAGGTAAAGACCCGAGCCAACGGTGAGGCGGCCGGTGTTGTATTCGAGAGTATTCAGAAAACCAACCAATCGTCCTTGAAAATTGAGGAAGCCAGTAACCTGATTGCTTCCATATCAGAACAAACCAACCTCTTGGCCCTCAACGCAGCCATTGAAGCTGCCCGGGCTGGGGAACACGGCCGAGGCTTTGCTGTTGTCGCCGAAGAAATTCGAAAGCTGGCAGAGCAATCCACCAGCTCCACCAAGGTCATTGACCAGATGGTCCAGACCTTAAAATACGACGCTGAAATGGCAGTGTCGAAAATGGAAGAAGCCGCTTCCCTCGTTGCAGAACAAGAGAAAAGTGTTGAAGCTTCTGAAATTAAGTTCAAGGAAATTTCTGACGCCATGGTCCGGTCCCAACAAGCTGTAGTGGTTCTCAATGAAACCAGCCAGGTCATGGAGCAAAAGAAGCATGCTGTCCAGGAAACAATTGAACAGCTTTCTGCTATTGCTGAGGAAAATGCGGCCTCCACCCAAGAGGCCTCTGCTGCCATGGAGGAACAAACCGCTTCCATCGAGGAGATTTCCAATGCCAGCGAAGGCCTGTCCCAGTTGGCCCAGGAACTACAGGAACTCATTGGTCAATTTAAAATGTAGCATGCACTTTCTATGCATAACAAAAGGAACATCGAATACCCCATTAACGGGCGGACGATGTTCCTTTTTTCGTCTTGTTATTCCTAGCCTTACAGGTCCTTGTTAGGGGCTAAGTCCCTGGAGATCGATGACCTTCTAGGACATGGCCGACAGCCCCATGGCTGTCACAAACTTCATGTATCGGAAGTAGGCCTTCAAGGAATAGACATTGTTTTCAAACTTAGAAATTCCCTTGAGAATCTCTTCCTCCGTTAAGTGATCATGCTGGAAGACCAGGTGGCGACCATCATACTTGGACCAGTCCTTGGTCAATATCCGACCGTCGGCTTCCAGTTGCTCATAGAGCTTGGTTCCAGGGAAGGGGATGGGAATAATGCCGTGCATGACGTCCAGGTCAATATGGTTGGCATACTGAATGGTCTCGTCGAAAATCTCTCTATCATGGTCATCGAATCCAAATAGCATACCCGAGTCAACGATGATCCCGTACTTGTGGAGTTTTTTGATCTGCTCCTTGACCCTGCTAATGTCCATAAACTCCTTGTCCGCTTCCTTCAGGGCCTTGCCGGACGGCGTCTCTAGCCCCAGTAGGAGGTAGGACAAGCCCGACTCTGCAGCTAGCTTCAAGAGTTCGTCATCATCGGCCAGGCTGACGGTTGTCTCTGCAAACCACTTGATTTTCAAGGGCTTCAACTTGGTAAACAGTTCAACTGCATAGGCTCGGTCTGCTGTCAGGTTGTCGGAATGCAGCTCTATGATTTTTGCCTTGGACTGACGGATTTCCTCAACCACGTCGTCCACTGGTCGGTAGCGCATGGAGTGGAAGAATCGATTCACCAGGCAGTAGGAACACTTGTTGACACATCCCCGGGAAACCAAGACAGACCAAACATAGCCGTACTGTTCCAGAGAAATCTTGTCGGTTGGAAAGGGCTTGAGAGTCTCCATGTCCACTTCTGTGGTCCGCTGGTAGCGTTCACGGATAAAACCATTTTGGAAGTCGGACAAGAGTTCTTCCCATATCCCTTCTGTTTCACCAACCATGATCCCATGGCAGTGGTCAAGGGCCTCCTCCTGGTTGAACATGGTGTGGAGTCCGGCCAAGATCACCGTCTTGCCAAGTTTCATAAAGGTGTCTGCGATTTCATAGCCCCGCAGGGCGTCTGGTGTTGAGAAGAATAGGACAATGATGTCCGCTTGGGTCTTAAAATCAACCTGCATGTCGATGGTCTCGTCGACTAATTCGATCTCCACGTGGTCTGGTGTGGAGGCCGCCAAGGAAAAGAGCGACTGTGGCGGAGCAGCCATGAACTTCTTATAAACTTTGAATGGGCTTGGTGCACAAGCCTTGATTGCTAATACCTTCATAATTATCACCTCACCCCAAGTATAAAGCTTAAACCAACTCTAAGCTCAAGACCTAATTTTGAAAGCAAGTTTAAACCGTCTATAGACAAAGTCTCATACCATTCTCTTTCAACCACTTGCGACGCTTCTTGTAGTCCGGTAGGACTTGCTCAACCAAGGACCAGTAACGGGGTGAGTGGTTCATCTCTAACATGTGGCACATTTCATGGACCACCAAATAGTCAATGATCTCCACCGGGGCCATGACAATCCGCCAGTTGAAATAAAGAGCCCGCCCAGAGGTGCAGGTCCCCCATCGTCTCTTTTGATTTTTGACCTGGACCTTGGAAGGAGCCATGGGGAAAAACCGCTGATAGTGGGCAATCCTTTCTTCTACAATTTGCTGGCCAGCAGTTATATACCACTTTTCCAGGACGGACCCTATGGCCTCCTTGTCATGGACCGGGCTGGTTACAGTGATCCCGTCTTGGCTATGGCTTACCTTTATGGTCTTGCGCTCAGGATCAACCTGCAGGATAAAGGGAACTTCCTTCCCCTGGAGGAGCAAGTATTCACCCGTCTCATATTTTCGCTCAATGATCTGGTCTTGGGCAAGAGCCATTTGCGCCAGTTTCTTTTGAATCCACTGGCCCTTAGAGGCCACAAAGTCCAGGACCTGGTTCTTGGACAGGCGGTCTGGGGCGATCACTTCCACAAGGCCAGGGGGCTGAATCCGTATTTCCATGGTCTTACGTTTCCGGCGGATCAGTTTGAACTCTATATTTAACTCTTTCATTTGAATAATCATGTGTTATCCTTCCTTCGGATAACAGTATACCAAATAAAAAGCCCGCGACGGAGACTAGTTCCCCGTTGCGGGCCTTGCTTATTCTATGAGTGGGACAACCACCTTAAAGTGGGCCCCATTGGCATTTTGTATGGCCTCTATGGTCCCCTTAAGATAGGCCGTGACCAGGTGTTTAACGATATACAAGCCTAGGCCTGCCTTTTTGTCATTCCCCTGGGTGGTAAAAAAGGGTTCAAACAAGTGACCCATATGATCCCTATGGATGCCCACCCCATTGTCCCTGTAATCTAGGGTCACCCGGTGGTCGTCAGCTCGTACATTAATATGAATACGGCCGTGGTCTCGATCGGCAAACCCATGTTCAACACTATTGAGTAACAAGTGGAGGATCAGCTGTGAATAGATGGTTTCATAACTTTTCACCCGCAAGCTTTCACTGCAATCAATGTCCACGTCGATCTGCTTGGATCGAAACTGCTGGGAATGGGTTGCTACCACTGAATCCAGTTGCTTTTTCAAGTTGAACTCGGTTACTGCATAGGCACCCACACCCTCGGTCACATTTTTCATTTCCTCCATGATTTCTATACTCTTGAGGAGGCTGGAAGACATGATGTCCACCGACCGCTTGAGGTTGTTCCTATAGGCTTCCAGGCGCTCAGAGGACAACTCATTCTTAGCGATAACCTCTTCCAAGTCCCCCACCACCTGCTTGAGCTCATCAATATTGTCCAGGCAGGCCTCCAGGGGCGTATTGACTTCCTCCGACAGCCCACTGATCAAGGAGTTCAAGGTGGCTGCCTTTTCCGCCTCCACATACTGACTCTGGGTCTCCTCCAAGTCCCTGAGGGATTGTTCCAAGCTCTGGGTCTGGACCAATATACTCATGTCCCGTTCTATGGTGTCCCTAATGATTTTCAGCATTTGCTGGTAGGTCTCTGAGAAGGACCGTTCCATGGAGTCCAGGACACAAATGGTACCGAATATTTCTTGATCAGGCCACCGCAAGGGGAGGCCCAAGTAATAAATCATATTGAGGGCAATGTCCGGATTGTGGTCCCAAGTGGCACTACCTAGGGCATTGGGCACTTCCAGTTTTCGATTGGTCCCAATGACCGTTTCGCAATAAAGACCCAGGCCCAGTTCTGCCTTTTCATTGCGTTCATAGGGGTTCTTTTCTCCCTCATTGTGCAAGAAGACCTCGATACTCCTGGGGTGAATTTTCATGATCAGGGCTGAGGGCACCCCCATAATATCCGCCAGAAGGTCCACCATTTCCTGCCACTTGTCCATGATCTCATTGGAGATCCTTGGCTTGTTTTCTCCCGTAATACGTACCGGCTTGGATTGATTTTCTTGTTCAATTCTTACGATTGCATTCCTTTTGGCATTCATGGCCCACCTCACCGTCTTCGTTTACATGTATTTGAAAATATACCCAAGGAATGGGGACATTAACGACCCCTAATCAAAAACAACCATTGAATGCCTTAGGATTCAATGGTTGTTCCGAATTTTGTCTCTATTTGTTGCAATCACTCTTCTTAGGCCTGGGTTTCCTCATACAAGGTCAAAAACCGCTGCAGGTTACCCATGCTCTTTTGAATATCTTTTTGGAAGTCCGCCAACTGGTCTCTACCCGCCTGAGAAATGGCATAGACCTTCTTTTTAGGCCCAGCGTCGCTATCCTCCCAATCGGAAGTGATCCACCCCTGGCCCTCCATTTCCTTCAGCTGCCTATAAATGACGGCTGTGTCCAGGCGGTTGTCCGGGACCAAGTCATTGAGCCGGTTCAAGATCCCTAGGCCATGGGTCGGTTCCATGGCAATGGCCAGCAATATAAAGGCCGGTGCGTGTCGTCCTCTTTTCTGTCTTGGCACAGTCTGTCACCCCTTTCCCTGGGTACAGTATACCACGTCAGGAAACCAAAACTGAATAAGATGCGCCCCAGCCAACTACATGGCCTGGGACCGCTCCACGATCATGTCCTTGGTCTCACGTGACAAGAACGCTTCCATAAAAAAGGCACCCAGGGTATAAACCGTCATACTGGAGACCACATGAATGAGGGTGAAGGTCGCCCCAAAGGAAGCCCATTCAAACATAAAAATGGGTAGCTTGACGCTGGTCCAGGCCCCCAGGAAGAGGAAGACATAGGCCAGTCTAGCTCCTTTTTTGATCAACAGGGCAGCAATGGGAAAGGCCACATAAAGGGGGCCTGCCCCCACTGCTCCGATAAAGACCGCTATCAGGCCCCCAACGAAGCCAGACCGCTGTCCCATGAACTTGACCATGGTCTCCTTGGGGACCCACACGTCCAATAAACCAATCAAGATAAATATGGGTGGTAGAACCATACCCACAGATTTAAAGTTGCTTAAGGTATAGAGGGTGGCCTGCTTACCTTGGGCTGGGTTGAATACACTCAGGGCCAGTAACCCTGCGACCACTGCCATTAACCACTTGTATTTATTCAGTAGTTCTTTTACCTTGTCCATTACATGACACCTCCTACAACCAAGACAAAGACTATGGAGGCCACTAGGGCAATCCCGTTTCTAAGGATCGCTGCCTTGGCTCCAAAATACTGGCTTTCCATGCTGTAACTCATGAAGCCAACGCCCATGAGTGAAGAAATGAAGCCCGCCACTTGGGGGTAGCCTGCCCCACTCTCCAGGAGGCTGGCTCCCAGGGGAAAGGCGATAAAACTGGGCATAAAGGACACTGAACCCAGTCCCAGGCCAAGGGCTATACCATATAGGCCTGACTCAGCACCAAACAATTGGCTGATAAATTGGGGATTCACAACAGTTAAAACAATCCCCATGAGGGTCATGATAGTGGCCATCATGGTCAAGTTTTTAAGCAGAGACTTGTAGGCCTTTTTCAGGGCCATTTGGGTTTTCTTTCTGTCTTTGAGCGCCGAGAGAAGGAGAAGGACTCCTACCACGGCATATAAAAATCCATTAAACATGGTACCTCCTTGTGGTGACTATATGTTTGTTGTATATGTTTATTGCATATAGATGTTATGGACATAATACCCCCTTTGGGGAGGGGTGTCAAGAGGTTATAAAAAAAACCAACTGACGGACAGTTGGTTTTTGGCAGGAAGTTCACTCAGAAATTGTCCCTTGCTTTGCCGGAACACGATCTACATTTAGCTTACCTGTTGGTTTTTATAGAGTTGTTGGTAGGTTTTAGAGCTCTCCATGAGTTGAGCATGGCTGCCTTGGGCCACCACCTTCCCCTTGTCTAGAACATAGATCAAGTCTGCGTTGCTGATCGTTGACAATCGGTGGGCGATCACTATGGTGGTCTTGCCCTTTCTGATCCTGTCTAAGTTGGTCTGAACAAGGGTCTCCGTTTCAGTGTCTAAGGCAGATGTCGCTTCATCTAGGATTAAAACCTCGGGGTCCTTGATGAGGGCCCTCGCCAAGGCCAATCGTTGCTTTTGGCCTCCTGATAAGTTGACCCCCTTCTCCCCTAGGAGGGTGTCATATTGGTTGGGTAGGTCTTCAATAAAACCATGACACGCCATGGCTCGGCAGGCTTCCTCAACTACACTCCAGCCGTAATTCTTGCCAAAACACAGGTTTTCCTTAATAGACATGGGGATAAAGTGAGGATTCTGAAACACAATTCCAACCCCTTCAGTATACGTTTTATTGTAACTGGTAACTGGGTGGGTGTTTAAGCTTACCTGTCCCTGGCTGGCTTCATAGTTTCGTATGAGAAGCTGGGCAATGGTAGATTTTCCACTGCCACTCCCTCCAACAAGGGCGATTTTTTTACCCATGGGTAGATCAAGAGTCAAGTCTTTCAGCACGGGTTTATGATCATCTGAATAGGAGAATGACACTTGTTCCAGTTGAAGTGTATGAACCTCTCCTTCCAGTTCTCTGACTCCCTTGGTTTGGTCTGGTTGCTTTAGAATGGCTTGGAGACACTCCACTGCCGCAACAAGCTTTTTACCAGTAAGCCCTTGGTCAAAGAGCTGACCCATAGCAGTAACCATCTGGTCTGCTAGGGTATAACCAGCTACTAAGGCCCCCAGGCTCATACGCCCTTCCATGGCTGCCCAACCACCAATCAGGATAACGGTCAGCTTGCTACCATAGAGAAAGGGTTCGCTAACGAAAAGGACTCGTATTTTGAACCAACTGGCTTTACGTACAGCCTGGTAGTACTTGTGAAAGGAGGCCCTAAATCGATTGAGTTGCCACTCTTGGCGGTTAAAAGCTACAGTCTCTCGTACCGAACTTATACTTTCCTCGATGGACTGAGAGACCCGTCCTTTTTCCTGACGCGTCCTCTTAGCCAACTGCTTGGTTGTTTCTCCAAATCGTCTTAACAGCACATAGTAGACCAGTGCAATAAGGAAGACAACAACTAGCATAATTGGGCTTATATACGCTAGGGAAACACACAAGAGAATCAAGGAGACACCAATCCGAACAGACTCCGATAGGAGTTGGTTGATCCCTAAGTTGCAGGCATCGGCAATGTCATTTCTGACATGGTTGAGTAACTTGCCAGTGGTCTCATTTCTTACAAAAGCCAGTGGCAGATGGTATATCTTTCGTAAAAATGTCTCTGTCAATCTTGCTTGAGCTTGATAACTCACATGAAAAAAAGTAACTTTTCTAACGGTAAAGCAGAGTTTAGGTCCAAAGAAGAAGACACCATAAAGGACAATCATCCTTGGAAAGGCCTGATACTGTCCCCTCATGAAAACTTGGTCAATCAGGTCCCTTTGTAAGACAACCGCAATAACCGGTGTTAGGGACTCAAGTAAAAGGGCTAGATAACCGAGCATTAACCATTTCTTTTCCTCGACATGTTGAAGAATGAAAGCTAGACTAGCACGCATACTGGCCACCTCCCATCACCAAAGTATAGAAGTATTCTTGCTTGGCCATTAAGTCGTCATACGTTCCTTGTTCGACCACTTGGCCAGCCCTCATTACAATTATATGGTCATAGTCTACGATTGTAGAAAGTCGATGGGCCACTGTTATAAGGGTCTTCCCCTGGGCTAATACATTTAATGACGCTTTGACATCTGACTCCGTTTGCGTGTCGAGGGCAGATGTAGCTTCGTCTAGTAGAATGATCTGAGACCCTTTCAAGATCATACGCGCCAGGGCTATTCGCTGCTGTTGTCCCCCAGATAGGCGTGATCCACTTTCTCCAACCATGGTATCGTAACCATCTTCTGTTGCCATAATAAAATCATGGGCCATGGCCTGTTGGGCTGCTCGAACAACCTGAGCGTCCTGGGCATGGGGGTTACCTATTCTGATGTTATCCTTGATGGATACATTGAAGAGGTGGGTCTCTTGAAAAACATATCCAACATGGTCTCTAAGTTCCTGGGTAGGGATCTGACTGAGTTTCACTTTTCCAATGGAGATTTGGCCTTGGTCAACATCATAAAAGCGCCCAATGAGTTTGAGTAGAGTGGATTTGCCACTTCCGCTTTCTCCAACGATTGCTGTTTTCTTGCCTTCGGGAATAACAATCGAGACCTTCTTAAGAATGGGTTGGCCCTCATCGTATGAGAAGGTCACTTGGTCAAATGAAACATCGAATGACGCCACTTGGCTCTCCGACTCCCCGCTATTTTCTGCTGTCCTTACAAGGTCTGCTACCTGGGGTTCCAAGTGCATGAAATCATATAAACCCTTGGCATAACTGAGGGCATGGTACTGGGCTGGGACAATGTAGAAAAACACAGAGAATCCTCTGGAGACTAGACCCATAAAAAAGCTATAGGCGATAAACTCCCCCAAAAGCAGGTCTCCTGCTTGTATGAGCTCCAAGCCAAAGACGTAAAAAAGAATCGTCGAAACGGTCAGGGTTAAGCCAACCGTTGTGAACCGAAAGTGCCTCCAAAAAATGGACCCCATTCTGGGATTCCGATACGCCTTAAACCGGTCCATTGTTTTTCCAATGAACCACTCCCCTCGACCAGACGCCTTTAGCTCTGTGACCGATGTAATGGCGTCATATAAGGACTGCTGCAGGTCATGGGCCGCCTGGGTTTCTTTGCCCAGATAATGATGGATTTTCTTGTTGGCCAACTGATTGAGAGAAACATATAGAACATTCCCAACCATGGAAGCAAAAAAGAAGATCGGCTGCTCTTGAATGAGAATGACAGAGGGCACAAGGAACTGTGCCAAACTATAAACGAACTGAGGAAAGAGAAAAGTATAAGTCTTTTGGACCTCACGCACGGAGTTTTCAAAAAGACCAATGATCTGACCCGTTGGTACTTTTTCGTAATAAGCAAAGCCCAGATCCTGAAGCTTCACCAATAGGTCTGTTTGCTGACGCCTCACGATCTTGTTTGCTAAGACATTTTCCAAGTGCTTAAAAATAGCCTTAGTCACCAATATAATGCCAACAACCCCTATCAAAACCAAGGCTTGTTCTTGAAGGTCTCCCCTTGTTCCTTGAGGAATAACATGGTCAATCAAGTAGCCCATCCGTCGGGGAATCATTAGCTCTCCCCACATGAGGAGACCACCACTTACGACATATACAAGGGTTAGACCCAGAAAGGGTTTGAAGTAGGCCAGTGTCCACAGATAGAGTTTGAAAAAGTCTTTTTTGCTGGTTTTGTTGTCCATTTGCCCCCCGTTTGTCAGACCATGTTGTCACTACTGTAATCGGCTCTTGATATTCCGACTGCAAATGCCAGGAACATACCCCTTTTCAATGGCTTGGTCCACTATTTCTTTGGCCCAATCCGGCGGTGCTGGATGGGACGCTACTTGTGGCGCCAAGGCCATGAACCCAACTGCAATAGCTAGGACGAGTAGTACTTTTTCAATACGGATTTCCCCTTCATGTTTTATCATTTAATCCTTGCCATTTTATCACAAGATTGTAAGCCTGATCTACATGGCGTTTGGAAAGAGCTACTTTTGTACTCATAGGATAACGTATAATAAGTTTCGCAAAAACAAAAATGGACATGTGTCCAGTGCCGTTTGGTAGAATTAAGTCACCACAACAAATCCCTACCAAGGAGGCACAAAACCATGTCCGATAACATTATACAGCTAAACGAACAGGTAATCAAAACCAAGATAAAGGATCTTGTACGAAATAGCGTTGAGGAAACCCTCAATGAACTCTTGAACCAGGAGGCCGATGAACTTCTAAATGCATCTCGTTATGAACGAACGAAAGATCGAAACGGATATCGATCAGGCCATTACAAGAGAAAACTGGCAACGACTTCTGGTGAGGTGGAGCTAAAAGTACCAAAGCTCAAAGGTGTGCCCTTTGAAACCGCCATTATCGAACGTTATAAGCGCAGAGAGTGCTCAGTCGAGGAAGCTCTCATAGAAATGTATCTGGCCGGTGTGTCTGTTCGCAGAGTCGAGGACATCACGGAAGCTCTGTGGGGAACCAAGGTGTCCCCAGGTACGATTAGCAACCTCAACAAAAAAGCCTATGAACATATAGAAGTTTGGCGCAACCGCCCCCTTCAGGGCGGAAACTACCCCTACGTATATGTAGATGGTATCTTCCTGAAACGAGCTTGGGGCGGCGAATATGAGAACGTAGCCATATTGATCGCCATAGGAGTAAATGAAGATGGCCACCGTGAGATATTAGGAGCATCAGAAGGCATGAATGAAGACAAAGAAAGCTGGAAAGCCTTCCTCTCTTGGCTCAAAATGCGTGGTCTAAAAGGTGTCCAAATGATCATTGGAGATAAAAGCCTAGGGATGTTGGAGTCCATTCCAGAGGTATTCCCTACGGCAAAATATCAGCGCTGTACCGTTCACTTTTATCGAAACGTATTCTCAGTCACACCTCGTTCAAGGATGAAGGTGGTCACGAAAATGCTCAAAGCAATCCATGCTAGCGAGGACAAGAACGCAGCTAGACAGAAGGCTAAGCAGGTAGTGGTGCGCTTGAAAGAAATGAAACTCCACCAGGCAGCCAAGAAGCTAGAGGATGGTATCGAAGAAACCATTACCTATATGTCCTTTCCTATCGAGCACTGGACTAGGATTCGAACAAACAACAGTATTGAGCGATTGAATCGAGAAATCCGTCGTCGTACTAGGGTTGTGGGAACCTTTCCAGATGGCAACTCTGCACTCATGCTAGTTTGTGCTAGATTACGCCATGTTGCTGGTACGCAGTGGGGTGCCAAACGATATCTGAATATGAAACACCTTGATCGAATGGATATAGATCAGGCTGAACCCATGGTAATTTAAAGATAGGCGAGTCTGTAAAGAAGTTTGTGCTCTGCCCAACGCTACTAACGTAAATGTGACTCCACTTTATCTGGGAAGAAGATGGATAGCTGAAGCAAGATCTGTCCCCAGTTTTGAA
>CAYFHQ010000083.1:0-16701 GCA_964342805.1 uncultured Peptostreptococcaceae bacterium
ATCTCGTCTTCAACGACCTTCATTTCGGTCAAAAACCCGCCATACTCTCCCAGAATGGGATACAGGACCTCATCATGGTTCTGTTTTTCTATGAAACGCTTCATCCGCCTAGCTGTCCGGAAGGTGTCAGACGCTTCCATGAGCTGGTTGGGGTATAAAAATGATCCGATCTCTGCAACCCGTATATGGCTGGTTAGGTCATGGACCGGCCCCAGGGGGAAGGTGTTGTGCTTCATGAGTATGGACGCCGTTTCAGACGTCTGGTCCAGCATGTACTTGACCTCTGTCAAGGAGCTGGAGGGGGCCATTTCATCCACATGGACCTTGCCCACTGCTGAGTGAGCCCGCTTACGCAACATTTCCCTGATTTTTTCGTATTCTAAGACCCGTAATGTTTTTTCATTCATTTTGTCTTCCTCTTATTCCCCTGTTACACCCCTAAAATAATGGCCATTGGTGGCCGACTCTTTTAGCTTGCGCAAGGTTTCAAAATCTGCTGTCGTCATTTGTTTGTCAATTGTATGTTGTACCATTTGCAGAATGGCTTGTACGTCTTCCTTGTTTTCCATGGTAAATACCACTCGTACGGCCTGGGCCCCAGTCTCATAAAGCTTGTCCAGGTGTTCCATAACCAGCCGTCTGCTGTTGAGGATTTCTGTCCTGCAACTGGTCCCTACTCTTAAGATTGGGAATGTGGCCCCGGTCTTGTCTTTGAGACCATAATTGCTCTTGCTACAGACACCACACTGAAGCTGGCCACCAGCAAGGATATGGGAGGTTGGACAGTACTCTGTAATCATGACAGGCTGATATCCATAACCCAGTAGCTCCAGCCGGGCGTCTTTGTGGGCCATGGCCTTAATTTGGGCCAGGGTTGCCTCAGGTGAAACGGTTACCCGGTCTGCCCCAAAGGACCTTAAGGCTTCTATGGAGAAGCTGTTGAAGCCATTGAGAGACCAGTCTGCTCGTATCGTTTTAACGCCTTTGACTTTTAACCAGGTTAAGAGCCCCCAAGATGTCGCATAGACACCATCAAAAGCCTTTAAATTCTCTAAGTTTTTCTCCAACCACAGGTACTCATGGTTCCGCATGATCCGGTGGGGGGCAAAATAACAGGGTACTTGTTGAGCCTTGGCTTGGTCCATGAGGTCCTTGGAGACAAAGCCCCGAAGGATCAGCTCATCTGGAACTTCTTCCAGGGCAGCAAAGCCTTGGGCTTCATTTCTAACCTCTACGACCAGCCAGTCTTCAAGCCGCTCGTAGGGCTCACGGTCCTGGTCCATGGTCTCCTTCAGGGCCAGGGACGTTCGGCCATTCCAGTTTTCTCGGGCCAGGGTTAACTGGTCCATAACCTCCCGACGTAGGGCATTGATACTACTCATACGGACTGACACGCCCTCTTCCACTTGGATCTCTAGGTCAGTAAAGTAGAAGGGGGTTCCACCGGTTTTACGCATTTGACCTTCAATCCGGTCAAGGGTAATTGGCGTCTTGAGGGCCTTTTCCACCAGGTCTCCCTGGGCCGTGATCACATTGCCCCGGTCATCAGACACAGTCAAGGTCAGGGCTTGGTCAAGGCGTAGGTCAACCTGGCCCTTGATGGCTACCAATTGGGCGTCCTTGTGGTAGGTACCCCTGGCCTCTTTCAGTAGGTTGTCGTCTACGGTGATGGACACGGCTTCACCCGGCTTTACAGGGTGCTTCATGACCAGGTCTACCACTTGGCCCTTATGGGCCTCCATAAGGCGCTGGCCCTTAAACTTGATATATTCAACACGGGCACCAACATTGGAGCCTACTCGGTTAATCCGGACTTCGTCTCCAGGTCTCAAAGTGTCTGTAAGGGCGACCCGCATTTCTTTTTTCTTGGGATCATAGGCTTTTACCGTGCCAATGACCACACCCCGGTGGCCCGGTGCGTCTGTGGACATCCGGTCCACTTGAGGGGCTTCCATGGCAAACCCTCGAGTAAAGCCACGGGTAAACATCCGCTCTGTTTTTTGAATCCACTGGGGGTCCAGTTTCTGATTACTCAGGGCTGCATCAATGGCCTCCCGGTAGGCCTTAACAACAACTGCTGCATATTCAGGCCGCTTCATCCGGCCTTCGATCTTAAAGGAATGAGCTCCTGTTTCAATCATGGCAGGTATGTCTTCCAGGGTACAGAGGTCCTTGGGGGACAGCAAATAAGGTGCTGATTTGTCACTGACCACCTTGCCCGTGTCCAGGTCCACCAGGTCATAGACCTGACGGCAGCTCTGGGCACAGGACCCTCTATTACCACTTCTTCCGCCAATCATGCTGGACATGAGGCATTGGCCAGAATAGGCCACACACAGGGCCCCATGGACAAAGACTTCCAGATCAGCAAGTTTTGCGTCTGAGATGGTCTTGATTTCCTTGGCCGTGAGTTCCCTGGCCAGAACCACCCGAGACACCCCTTGGTCCACCAGGAAGCGGACGTCTTCAAGGCTATGGGCCGTCATTTGGGTGGACGAGTGGACCTCCATAAGGGGAAAGGCCTCCCGCACCATTCGTAAGACCCCTATATCCTGTACAATAACAGCATCCACATCGATCCTGTATAAGAAGGCCAAGTGGTCTGTCAGGTCTGCGAACTCCTGGTCCGCTATAAGGGTGTTCACCGTCACATACACCCGGACGTCTCTTATATGGCAATAGGCAACAGCCTTTTCTAACTCTTGTCTATCGAAGTTTCCTGCAAAGCGTCTGGCACCAAAGGCTTTCCCAGACAGGTATACGGCATTGGCACCGTTGTTCACCGCCGCTACCATGGCCTCCCAGCTTCCTGCTGGGGCCAACAATTCAATTCTTTTCATTCCATTCTCCAAAACTCATCTATGGGTGAATACCCTACCCTTAATCATACCACAAACCAGCTTTTCCTTGCCCATTCTGTCACGGACTTGTCATTTCATTATTTTTAACGTCGCCTGAACTCACTTTCCCATGATTTCCCCTTGTACAAGGCCACAAAAAAGGAACCTACCGTAAGTAGATTCCTGAATACACTTATTTGACTTGACCTGTGTCAAAGGTCTCAATAAACTCATTGAGTTCTGACTGGCTTTCCTCTAGGGCCTTCTCAAGGGCTTGAAGTCTGGCTGTCAGGTCCTCATTCTTCTTTTGCTCCTGGGTCAAGGCTGACTCCAAGGCATTGCGTTCACCGGTCACTGCTGTTAAGGCCTGGTCCTTGTCCTGGAGTTCACTGGACACGGCATTAACCTGGGTCCGCAACTCTAATATGCCATGCTCGTAACTCACGGTGTTCTGCATGAGTTTCTCGTAATCGGACTCCAAGTTGGTAAAGGCTTCTGTCTTGTCCCGGAGGTTTTGGTGGAGGTCCTCCATCTGGTCTTTCATGCGGCCCAACTCTCCACTGGGGTTGTCTAGGCGTTCCAATAAGTCTCCGTTTTTGGCTTGCAATTTCAGCAAGTCGTCACCTAGGTTCAGGGCAGTGAGAACGGCAACCATTGAAGTGGACAATTTCTTATTCTTTTCGTAGGTTTCGGACATTTTGTCGTCCACCAGGTTTCCAACACGCTGAACAAACTCCCGAGAATCATCGGAAACCAACGTATAGTCATGGCCCAGTATGCGAACGACACACTTGTTCTTCACTGTCATAGATAGCAACTCCTTTTTCTGCATTCTCACTATCTCATAAAGATTCGGCGTGCTAGGAGGAAAATCCTCCTGCACGCCGATAAAACTTATCTCAATTCAGCTTTTAATTCTGTTTTCAAGACTTCTAGGATCTGGTCGTATACCTTGTTGACTTCTTCGTCCGTCAAAGTTCTTTCCTTACTTCTGAAGGTCAGGGCATAGGCCATGGACTTGAAACCAGCTTGGATCTGCTTGCCTTGGTAAACATCAAAGAGTTTGACTTCTTCAAGGATGTCTCCCCCATTGGCCTTGACCAGGTTCATTACCTGGGCAGACTCTACCTTCTCGCTCACCAGGATGGCAATATCACGGGTGGACGCAGGGTACTTTGGAAGGGCAGAATAGTAGCGATCCATGCGGGCAATCTGCATAAGAATATTGTAGTCTATATCCGCCAGGTAGCAACGGTCTTCAATTTCATATTCAGCCGCAACCCGTGGATGCACCTCACCCATGGTTCCTAGGATGTGGTTGCCCAGCACCAATGTGGCACAACGGCCTGGGTGGAAGGTTGGGTTGTTTTCTTCACGCATGTAAGAAACGCCCTGAATACCCAGGTCAGCCAGGAGGTTTTCCACCATGCCTTTGACCGTAAAGAAGTCTTCTTCCTTGCCATAAGCGCCAAGGGCCATGACCTTCTTTTCGATTGGCAGGTTCTTGACTGGCATTTCGCGAGGAATGAAGATATTGCCGATTTCAAAGGCACGGGCACTCTCCACATTCCGCTTGTAGTTGCGGGCTAGGACTTCCATCATGTTGGGGAGTAGGGTCGTACGCATCATGGAGAACTCTTCACCCAGTGGGTTAATCAGCATAACCGCACGGCGCATATGGGAGTCTTCTGTCAGGCCAATTCGATCCACTGACCGAGGGCTTACAAAAGAATAAGTATAGATTTCGTTGGCACCAGACGCCGTCAGGGAGTCCTTGGCAACGTCTTCAATGATCTGGCCATTGGTCTTGGCCCCCCACTCAGCACCCTGAGGCAGCGTAGGTTCAATGACGTCGTAACCGTAAATTCGAGCCACTTCTTCAACCAGGTCAATCTCATGCTTGAGGTCCAGACGGAAGTCAGGCACCTTACAAACCAGGAGACCCTCTTCAAGGGTAACGTCCAGGTAAACCCGCTTGAGGATGTCCATGATCTCCTCTGTGGACAGCTTGGTTCCCAGCAGGCCATTAATCCGCTCTGGTCGAGCCTTGATCACAATCTCCTCAGGCTGGTTTGGATACACGTCAATGGTACCACCCACTACCGTGCCGGCACCTAGCTTTTCAATCAGGTGGCAAACACGGTCCAGTACTTGTGTACAGTAGGCCGGCGACACACCTTTTTCAAAGCGCGCAGACGCCTCAGTACGAAGGCCAAGGTCCTTGGATGTTTTCCGGATGTTTGTTTTATTGAAGTTGGCGATTTCAATCAGGATATTCTTTGTGTTTGCTGTGATTTCCGTCTCAGCGCCACCCATGATCCCTGCTAGGCCAACCGTACGCTCACCGTCAGCAATAACCAGCATGTCATCTGTCAGTTTACGCTCTTGGTCGTCCAGGGTCACTAGGATTTCGTCATTCTTGGCACGACGGGCAATCAGCTTGCCACCCTTTAGGGTGTCCAGGTCGTAGGGGTGGATAGGCTGACCGTACTCCAACATAACAAAGTTGGTAATATCAACAATGTTGCTCACCGGTCGCATACCCGCCTTCATGAGGGCCATTTGCATCCAGACTGGAGAGTCCTGGATCACAACGTCCTTCACCACTCGACCAGCGAAACGTGGACACAGGTCTGGGTCTTCAATTTCAATGGCTGCAAAGGCCTTCACGTCGCCCACTTCATTTTGAATGGAGAGGTCAGGCATTCTCACGTCCAGCTCAAAAGTTGCTGCTGTTTCCCGGGCCATGCCGATCATGGACAGGCAGTCAGGACGGTTGGGTGTGATTTCAAACTCAATCACCTCGTCCTTAATACCCAGTACGTCAACTACTTCTTCGCCGAGGGTTGGCTCACCTGGAATCAGGTAAATGCCGTTGTCGTATTCCTTCTGAATGACTTTTCTCTCGAAGCCCAGTTCCTCAAGGGAGCAGAACATACCCTGAGACACTTCACCACGAAGCTTGCCCTTCTTAATTACCGTACCATCAGCCAGGGTTGACTTGTGTAGGGCAACAGGAATGAAGTGGCCTTCATATACGTTTTGGGCACCGGTAACGATTTGCAGGGGCTCCTCGCCACCCACGTCTACCTTAAGGACAAGAAGCTTGTCCGCATTGGGGTGCTGGTCTCTTGACAGACACTTGCCCACAACAATTTTTTGAATACCAGCAGCCAGTTTTTCTACAGTTTCCGTGTTGGAACCGGACATAATCAGTCGGTCTTCCAAGGTTTTAATATCTATGTTTTCAATATCTACATATTGCTTTAACCATGATACAGGTACAAACATTTTGCCACCTCCTATTAGAATTGATCAATGAATCGCATGTCGTTTTCGAAGAATAGACGGATGTCGTCAATATTCATTTTTAGCATGGCAATACGGTCTAGACCCATACCAAAAGCAAAGCCTGAATACTCTTCTGGATCAATGCCACACTCGGCCAGTACATTGGGGTGAACCATGCCACAGCCTAGGATTTCGATCCAACCAGAACCCTTACATACGCGACAACCGGAACCACCACACTTAAAGCAAGTCACGTCAACTTCTGCTGAAGGCTCTGTGAATGGGAAGTAGTGGGGGCGGAACTTGGTCTGTGTCTGGCTACCGAACAGACGCTTGGCAATCATGTCCAGAGTCCCCTTGAGGTCAGCCATGGTGATGTTCTTGTCGATCACTAGACCCTCGATCTGATGGAACATAGGAGAGTGGGTAGCGTCCAGCTCATCATTTCTAAAGCAACGACCTGGTGAAATCACCTTGATCGGTGGTGTCATTTTTTTCATGGTTCTAATCTGTACTGTGGATGTCTGTGTCCGAAGGAGCAGGTCGTCGTCAGTACCGTCTGTAATGTAGAAGGTGTCAGACATGGACCGGGACGGGTGGTCCAGTGGCGCATTGAGAGCGTCAAAGTTATTGTAGACCGTGTCCACTTCAGGACCTTCTGCAATCTTAAAGCCCATACCAATGAAGGACTCCTTGATTTCGTCCAGTACCTTGGTCATTGGGTGACGGTTACCAATCTTGTGCTCCTTGGCAGGCATGGTCACGTCAATGCTTTCTTTAGCCAGACGATCCGTCAGTTCTCTTTCAGCCAGGGCTGTCTTCAGCTCTTCCAGGCCACCTTCAATGGCCTCACGTACTTCATTGGCCACCTTGCCAATAATAGGTCTTTCTTCTTTGGAAAGCTTACCCATTCCCTTGAGAATACTCGTCAGCTCACCTTTCTTCCCAAGATATTGAATACGTAACTGTTCCAAACCCTGTAGGTTCTCTGCCTTGGTCATGGCTTCTTTAGCTTCACCAAGGATTTGCATGAGTTGGTCTTTCATTCCTCATACTCCTTTCGTCGTTGTGAACTGTCCATACTATCGTCCGGGACTCACGTCCTCAGAACAATAAAAAACCTCCACCCCATAAAACATGGGGCGAAGGTTAAAATCCGTGTTACCACCCAAATAGTCTTGTCCTAGGACAAAACCACTCTGCTTATCATAACGGCGATGGACCGGCAAGGACTACTGATCATACGATCCCGTTCACCCTTGCAACTCCTGAGGGAACTTCACCTGTGGTCGCCATAGACTCACACCAACCGTCTACTCTCTTTAGACCCCCGCTTAGCAGGCTACTTTCCTCACTCAAAGTTGTTAGCTATTTGTTTCGATCTATTATAGCACAGGACCCCTCTGGCCACAACCACCATTATTGGCGGGCCTGTCTGGCGCCTTCAAAGATCAAAATGGACGCAGCCACTGCTGCATTGAGGGACTCTGCTGACCCTACCATGGGAATGGTAATCCGCACGTCGGCTTGGTCCATAAACTGGGCCGATGCGCCCTTGCCTTCATTCCCAATGACCACCGCTGCACCCTTGGCCAGATCAACTTGGTCATAAACTTGGGCCTCTTCTAAGGCTGTCACCATGACCTCGAAACCGGCTTCTTTCAACCTTTCAAGGCAGTCTTCAGTTTCCACCGCTACCTGCATGGGCAGGGAAAAGACTGACCCCATGGTGGACCGTAGGACCTTGGCATTAAAGGGGTCGACCGTCCCCTTGATCAGGATGATCCCGTCGATGCCTCCGGCGTCCGCCGTTCGAATGATGGTGCCCAAGTTGCCCGGGTCTTGGACCCGGTCCAAGACAAGGAGCCTCTTCATGTCCTTGAGGGCCTCCCAAGCAAAGGGGCTTGGCGGTTTGGCCAGGCCTATCATGCCCTGGGGACTCGTCGTGTCTGAAAGGTCAGTGATCAGCTTGTGGTCCATTTCAACCACTTCCAGGCCCTTGGCTTGCAGTTTACCAATGAGGTCTCTGGCCCCTTCCATTTTCAGGACCCGGTCGCTATAGAGGACCGTTTGCAATTGTCCTTGGTCAGCGGCCGCATCTACAAAACGTAGGCCTTCAATCTTAAAGAGTCCGTGTTGCTCTCTGTATTTTTTCTTGTCTAGGCTCATGGCCAGTTTAAATAGGCCATTGCTTTTGGATGTGATCACGTTTATTCCTTTTCGATCTTTTTAAGATCATCGTTATGACCGATGACCACCAGGACGTCTCCGTCCTTTACAACGTCGTCTGCCCCAACGGCTATGTTGATGTCCAGGCCATGTTTAATGGCCATAACGTTGATACCATAGTTTTTACGCATGTCCAGTTCTTTCAGGGTCTGGCCAATCCAGTCCGGTAGGGCCACAACCTCCATAATGGAATAGTCTGGCGCCAGTTCAATATAGTCAAGAATGTTGTCAGACACCAGGTTTTTGGCAATCCGTAGACCCATTTCCCGCTCTGGGAATACAACCCGGTCAGCACCGATCTTGTAGAGGACCTTGCCATGGAGTTCATTCTGGGCCTTGGCCACCACATACTTAACCCCCAGTTCCTTGGCCATGAGAGTGACTAGGATGGAGGACTGGATGTCCGCCCCAATGGAGATAACCGCAACGTCAAAGTTACGAATGCCCAAGGACCGGATGGTATTTTCGTCTGTTGCGTCCGCTTGGACTGCAAAGGTTACCGTGTCCGCAATATTTTGAATGGTGTCTTCACTCTTGTCAACAACCATAACTTCATTGCCCAGTTCACTGAGTTTCATGGCCACGCTGGACCCAAAACGGCCACAGCCGATAATTACAAATTGTTTGTTCATATTGTCTTCTCCTTTATCGTCCTGTTAGCCGACCATGATCCGTCCCTTTGGATAGCGGATCAGAGGCTTCTTGGTGTCACGTTGTGCCAGGGCAACTACGATGGTCAAAGGCCCCACCCGACCAAAGAACATGGTGATGGAAATGATGATCTTACCCATAACCGTCAGTTGGGAACTGATGCCTAGGGACAAGCCCACGGTTGCAAATGCTGAAACGGATTCAAAGAATATATCCATAAAGTCTTGGCCCACTTCTGTATAAGACAGGACCAAGGTAATGAGAATCACAATAAAGAGTCCAATGGACATGACTGCCAGGGCCCGGTTAATGGTCACGGTGGACAATCTCCTGTAGCTGAATTCCACGTCTTCCTTGCCAGTGATCACCGACATAATGGTCAGGATTACCAGGCCGAAGGTTGCCGTTTTAATCCCCCCTGCCGTTGAGCCAGGAGACCCCCCAATGAACATGAGGATGATGGTCAAAAACTTGGTTGGTGTTGTTAGCTGGTCCATGGGCAGGGTGTTAAAACCCGCTGTCCGTGGAGTTACCGAGTGGAACATGGACCCCAGGACCTTGCCGCCAAAGCCCATATTTCCAATGGTGTTGGGATTATTCCATTCGAACAAGAGAACGAGGAAAAAGCCGCCGACCAATAATATGGCTGTGATCAGTAGGACAAATTTTGTATGTAGGGAAAACTTTTTATACCGTCGATTTTGGACAACGTCCAGGATAACGGTAAAGCCAATCCCGCCGATGATAATCAAACCCATAATAACGAAGTTGATCACCGGGTCTTCTGCAAAGGGGGTCAGACTCTGACCATTGCCGATCAAGTCAAACCCTGCATTAGAAAAGGCAGATATGGAATGGAAGATTCCATAAAAAATAGCTTTCGGCAGTTCATAGGTCTCTGCAAAACGGAAGGTGAGGATCAGGGCCCCAATCCCTTCGATGGCAAAGGTGGTATAGAGGATGTACTTGGTCAAGCGAACAACCCCAGACAGACTGAACTGGTTGAGGGCTTCCTGCATGATCAGACGCCCCCTCAGGGAGATCCTCCGCCCCAACACAAAGGCAGCCGACGTGGCCATGGTCATAAAGCCCAAGCCGCCGATCTGAATGAGCATAAGGATCACAACCTTACCAAAAACACTCCAGTAGGTTCCCGTGTCCACAACAACAAGTCCCGTAACACAAACGGCTGAAGTAGCCGTGAAAATGGCGTTTACAAAGCCCACCGACTGGCCACTTTGCGTCGCGATGGGTAGATTCAGCAATAAGGCACCAAACAAAATGATTCCTGCAAAGCCGAGTACCAACACTTGGGCTGGGTTCAATTCTCTTTTTCGTATGTCCTTTTGGACTTCCATAGCCGTCACCTCGGTTTCCTATTTAGCAGTCTTTATTATAGCATATTCAAGTATATATCGGAATTTATAGGCTAGGTTTGGGTCATTATACAGTCTCCCCCAACATGGCCAAAATCACTGTGGCCATGAACAAGATCAGGTCCTCTTCTTCAACCAAGACTTCTGCCGACACCAGGAGTTCTGGGGCACAGTCCAAAATCTCTAGCCCCAGCTGGCCACTGGCCGTAAAGACGCGAATATTATCCCCTTCAAAACCGTAGTACTGGTAGGTATCAAACAGGTGCACCTGGAGCAGTCGCTTCCACAGGAGGCCTGCCTTGCGGACTAGCAAGTCCCCTTTTGAGAAAGTTGTTTCCAGTTCCCTTTTAATATCAGCCCACTCCACCGTGGTCATTAAGTTGCCAAATGCCTTTTCATTCATTCTGTCACACCTCTTTTATTGATAAACATGCCCTATTATAGCCTAATTCTTCCCCATGCTCCATGGGGTATGCCATTAATTCCCTTACAAATTGGAAACAAGATTTTGGGTCTTCAGCACAACCATAGACAAAAATGAGAAAAAGATGCGGTCTAGCCTAGGTTTCGGCTGGAACGCATCTTTTTTTACTTGTCTTTAGACCTGGTCTAAAAGTCCAGATGGCTGTGTAAGCGCAGGAAGTCCAAAATGCGGATACCCTCATAATAGTGGGGTCTGGCGTCGTCATAGGACCAGGAACAGATCCCAATCCCCAGACAGAGGAGGAGGTAGTCCATCAGCCCCTTGAACTGGTCGTCAATGGGTAAATGGCTTTCATACCCCTGGATAAAGGCCTCTTCCAGCTCAGGCGCGTCAATGAAGTACTTGCGGTATAGGTTGACCAAGTCTGCCCCAACGTAATAAGGCGTGCTTTGCTCAAAATCGATCACGCCGGTTAGTTTGAGCTGGCCGTCCCTGCGGACAAAGAGGATGTTTCGTCCGTCGTAGTCCCTGTGACAGACCCTGGAAACCTGAACGTCGTCCACTAAGACGTAGAGGTCCCGCATGAGGGCAATGGCTGATTCCAGCATTTGCTCCTCGGGCAATTCATACTCCCGCATGGTTTTGACGTAGGATTCCTGACGCCTGATAAAACATTCTTTAAAGCTACCTGACCGTTCATTGGCTTCCCCAAACTCATTCCAATCGCCAAAGAAGTCAAAGGTAGCAGTTGCATGGATCTTTCCCAGCTGGTCGCCAATTTGGCGAAAGGCATGGACGATGTCTTCCTCGTCCAGGTCAGGCCAGAGGTCTTCCAGGATGGTACCCTCCACAAACTCGTAGAGCATCCATTCTCTTTGGTCTGGCAACCTGCCATAATCCAGTAGTTTTGGTGCACATACCGATCCCAACTCGGCATACTTGTGGGCGGCGATTTCTCGGTTTCTGCGGTTTTCCTTATAGTAGATTTTCAGGACCATGGGCCGCTCTGCCCCATTGACCCGGTAGACCAAGTGACGGTTGAGTTCATGGTTACCAATGGGTTCCACGGTTACCGCAGGGTTTTTTAGGATTTCCCGTGCGACATCTCGCACCTTATCGTGACTGTATCGCATTTGACCACCCTGTTCATTATAAGTCTGCTGGTGTATTAAAAAATCCTTCGATTTCCTCCTCAGCCAGGGCTGAGAGAGTTATGGGTACATATACTTCATAGCCAAAGTCAGAGTGACCTAGATAGACCTGCATGGTGATCCCATGTTCGCTGACATTGGTGAGGGCAGGAATACCGCGACTTTTTAGTAAATCTGCGATGGATTGGGCTTCGATTTGATCTAAGTCGTCTGCTATTCGAATCCACTGCAATGCGCCGTGGCGGGCCAGTTCCTCCGCGTCGATCTTGTCGTCGGCTTGGAAGTGTCTGAGTTCCCCCTTGCACTTGCTGCAATTGCCATGGCCTTCTTCATAGGGTATGTGGCATTTCTCGCAGTAAAGCATCTGCTTCACCACCTTTCTTGTCTACACACTTTTTTAGTTGTTACCCAAAAGGTGGTCTCCTCAAAATAAAAAAGAGCAAATCCGTGGTTACATTCTAAGAACGTACGGGATTTGCTCTGGTTTTATTGTTTTGCTATTTAAGCGATCTTGCCTTTAGCAGTTTCAACTAGCTTAGCGAAACCTTCAGCGTCATGGATAGCCATTTCAGATAGCATTTTACGGTTGATGTTTACCTCTGCTAGCTTTAGACCGTGCATGAACTTGCTGTAAGACATGCCGTGCTGACGAGTCGCTGCGTTGATACGAGCGATCCATAGCTTACGGAAATCACGCTTCTTAAGTTTACGACCGATGTATGCGGAACGTAGGGAACGCATAACTGCAGGGTTCGCGCATCGGAAGATTTTAGATTTTGCTCCGTAGAAGCCCTTTGCGAGCTTTAGAATTCTTTTATGCTTTTTCTTAGCGTTTACAGCGCCTTTAATTCTTGCCATTTTAAATTACCTCCTTCAATGCTGCGACTTACAGATATGGTAGAAGCTTACGAACTCGCTTCATATCGCCCTTGGAAATCATAGCAGACTTTCGTAGATTTCTCTTACGCTTTGCACTTTTCTTCGTTAGAATGTGGCTTGTGTATGCGTGGTGACGCTTCAGACCACCTCGAGCAGTCAACTTAACACGCTTCGCAGCACCTCTGTGCGTTTTCATCTTTGGCATAATGGGTCCTCCTCTCGTTGTCCCTAGCTTTTCTTTGGTGTGAACATTGCATTCATGAAACGGCCCTCAATACGTGGACGCGCTTCCATTTCGCCTTCTTCAGCAACGATTTCAGCGAAACGATTGAACACTTCGAATCCCTGATCCTTGTGACCCATTTCACGGCCCTTGAATCGAAGGGACACTTTTACCTTGTCGCCTTTGCTCAGGAACTTAGCCGCGTTCTTCGCTTTAGTATCAAGGTCGTGTTTATCAATCGACAGACTCAGACGAATTTCCTTCACCTGTACCTGCTTTTGCTTTTTCTTTGCTTCTTTGTCACGCTTTTGCTGCTCATACTTGTGCTTACCGTAGTCCATGATCTTACACACTGGCGGCTTGGCCTGAGGTGCGATCTTTACTAGGTCCATTTTGAACTCTTGGGCTTTGAAGTAAGCATCCTTACCACTCATGATCCCCAGCTGCTCCCCTTCAGGACCAACTAGACGAACTTCCTTGTCTCGGATCATTTCGTTCATTTCTTCACGTTTCTCCGGTTTACGTGGTGCTCTGGAGTTTCTGATAATGTACACCTCCTGTGCTCATACTTTGTAAATCCGTCCTACAATTGCATATAAAAAAGCGGACATTCCTGTCCGCTTATAAACCAATCCTATTCAGCCGGGGCTGAAGGTCTTGTGTTGAGTACCATACGAACGAAAGTTGTATGGTGAGAAGCGGAACTTCTACTTGAATCACAATGTATTCAATTTGACAACATATTGATTATATCGACCTGAGCAGGTCATGTCAAGGGATTTTTAGGTGTTTTTCTTTTCCTCAACAAAAGCAATTGTATCACTGATCCGGTGGTGGATCAAGTACTGCATTTCTTCTATGAAGTGGTCCACCTGCATGGTGCCTATGTCCCCCTGGTCTCTGGACCGGACAGACAGGGTGTTATGCTCTGCCTCCTCGTCACCCACAATCAACATATAGGGATGTTTCATTAACTGGGCTTCCCTGATCTTGAGGCCCACTTTTTCAGCCCGGTCGTCCAGCTCCACCCGGATTCCTTCGGCCTCTAACCGTTCCTGGAGTTCTTTGCCGTAAGAATGGTGGCGGTCAGCAATTGGGAGGATTTTCACCTGAACTGGGGCCAACCAAACGGGAAACTTACCTGCATAGTGTTCAATCAATATACCAATAAAACGCTCAATGGACCCAAAGACCACCCGGTGGATAATGACAGGCTTGTGCTTGTCTCCATCGCTTCCTATATAATGGAGGTCAAACCGCTGGGGCAGTTGCATGTCCAGTTGGATGGTTCCACACTGCCAGGTTCGTCCCAAGCTGTCTTCCAACTGAAAATCGATCTTTGGACCGTAGAAGGCCCCGTCTCCTTCATTAATGGTATAGGGGGTGCCCATTTCATCCAGGGCCCCTTGAAGGGCCTCTTCTGCCACTTGCCAGTCCTGGTCTGACCCCATGGACTTCTCTGGCCTAGTGGACAGTTCCACATGATAGGAATAGCCAAACTGGCGGTAGACAATGTCGATCAGTTTGACCACGCCCTTGATCTCTTCCTTAATTTGATCAGGCAACATAAAAATATGGGCGTCGTCCTGGGTGAAGGCCCTAACCCGCATGAGGCCGTGGAGGGCCCCGGACAGTTCATGCCTGTGGACCCGGCCGATCTCGCCTATCCGCAGGGGCAGGTCCCGGTAGGAATGCATGTCTTGTTTATAGACCAACATGCCCCCTGGACAGTTCATGGGCTTGATGGCATAGTCCTCCTGGTCAATGGTCAGGGAGTACATGTTTTCCCTGTAATGGTGCCAGTGGCCGGAGGTTTCCCAGAGGCTTCGGTCTAAAATCATGGGGGTTTCGATTTCCACATAACCAGCCTTGCGGTGGAGTATGCGCCAATAGTCAAGGAGTTGGTTCTTTAAGATTTGACCATAGGGCAGAAAGAAGGGAAATCCGGGACCATGTTCCATGAGGGTAAAGAGCTTGAGCTCCCTGCCTAATTTTCTATGGTCTCTCTTTTTAGCCTCCTCTAAGCGGTGGAGGTGGTCCTCCAGTAAACTGGCCTTTGGCCAGGAGGTTCCATAGATGCGCTGGAGCATTTTGTTTTTTTCATCCCCCCACCAATAAGCCCCTGCCACAGACAAGAGTTTGATGGCCTTGACCCGTTTGGTATTGGGCAGATGGTGGCCAGCGCAAAGATCTGAAAACTCCCCTTGTTTATAGAAGGAAATGATTTCGTCCTCCGGTAGGTCATGGATCAGCTCTGCCTTGTAGGACTCTCCCTTTTCTGTAACATAGGCAAGGGCCTGGTCTCTGGGAAGTTCAAACCGTTCCAGTTTCAGGTCTTCCTTGATGATCTTTTGCATTTCCTTTTCAATGGTTACCAGGTCT
Organism: uncultured Peptostreptococcaceae bacterium; assembly: GCA_964342805.1. Taxonomy (GTDB): domain Bacteria; phylum Bacillota; class Clostridia; order Peptostreptococcales; family Acidaminobacteraceae; genus CAYFHQ01. The sequence continues at coordinate 15,447 of CAYFHQ010000083.1, forward strand.
TCTGGGGTGAAGGTATGGTCGGAGTCAAAATCATAGTAAAAACCGTCTTTTACAGGCGGTCCAATGGCCAACTTGGTCCCCGGAAAGAGGCGTAGGACGGCTTGGGCCAGGATATGGGCGCTGGTATGGCGGAAGGCATGGACCCCTTCTTCATCGGTAAAGGTCAGGAGTTCAACCCTTGCGTCCTCATGGAGGGCGTAGGTCATGTCCTTGACTTGACCATTCACGCGACCTACAATCACTTCCTTGGCCAAGCGGTTGCTGATCATTTTGGCCAGTTCTTGGAGTGTGGTTCCCTGGGTCACCTCTTTTATGCCACCGTCGGGTAAGGTGATTTTCACTTGAGCCATGTCGTATTCCTCCCTTTTGCTTAAAAGCCTAGTTCCCTAGGACTTGGATTTGCTTGTATGCAGCTTACATTCTTGTTTGTTCAAGTAAAAAGGCACTTATCCTGGGCAGACGGTCCATCTGCTGGATAAGTGCCCATACGGCAATATTTATACCCTTTTCCTTATAGGACAAACGTGATGATCAAGCCTTGGATGAGGCCGATGGCACCGCCTAATACGCCACCCAGGACTTCAATGTGCTTGAGTTCCTTGCTGGCGATCTTGAGGACAATGGCTTCTACTTCTTCAAAGGGATAAGCCATGATCTTTTCCTCAATAATTGCAGCCAATGAAACAGACTCGGCAGCATGATGAACCACCTGTTCACTCAGGTTGGTAATCATGGCTTCCCCCTCGTCGTCAATGATATCTGCAATGTACTTGAGCAACATGGACTTCATTGAACTGGGGAGTATAGACGGCATTTTCCGTTCTGCCACTTCCACAACCCGCTCCTTGATCATTTCTACAAACTGACTCTTGTCGGCTTCTTCTATCACCCGGTCCATGATCTCTTCCATGGACACCAATTCCTGTTCAACTGCTTCCCCGATGGACCTGGCCAGTTCCGCCTTCCGCTTGGGTATGAGCCCTTGGATTTCCCAGCCTACCACAGGCACAACCACGGGAACAATGGGACGGAACAATAGCTTAATGGCCAAGACATTGGTCATCCAACCAATGGCGGCCCCTACGATGATAAGAAATACAATCATCATACTTGTCACTTCCTTTACAAATGCTTAGCTGTGTATTTTTCTATTGCAGTGCCTAGTATAGCACAGGGAGATGAAAGGATCATGAGAAAGTCATGACAATTCAGTAAAGAAGCCGTCTTCCATCAGTATCACAGCCTCTTGTAGCTT
>CAYFHQ010000084.1:0-16443 GCA_964342805.1 uncultured Peptostreptococcaceae bacterium
AAGCTTGAAAGCATTTCATATGAAGAAATGTTGGAAATGGCCAGCCTAGGTGCCAATGTCCTGGAAACCCGGGCAGTGGAACTGGCAAGTAAGTTCAAGGTACCTGTCTACGTGGCCCTATCTACTGGAGACTATAAGGGAACGACTATAAAGGAGCTGGACAATACCATGGAAAAGAAAGTAGTAACTGGACTGACCATCGAGGAAAACTGCCTCATGGTTTCACTCAATAAAATTCCATTCGAGTCGAAAAACATCGCAGGTATCTTTGCTCGTCTGGCTGACGAAAACATCTTTATCGACATGATCTCGCAAACGGCTCCCTATGAGAGTTTTGTCAACGTCTCCTTCTCCACTTACGAGGACGACAAACGCAAGGTAAAAACAGTGGTAGAGGACATGAGAACTTCCTTCCCTACCCTTGACTATATTTTGGACGACAGCATTATTAAGGTTTCCGTTGTGGGAATCGGCATGATGAATGCGTCAGGTGTTGCAGCAGACCTCTTCCAGCTCTTCGCCAAGAACCACATTGATTTTTATCAGGTGACCACGTCGGAGATCTCAATCTCCTATACCATCGACGCCGGTGACCGGGACAAGGCTGTGGACGTTATCGCCCAGCACTTTAATCTTTAGCCCTCATATGCATGAACCATATCATACTGCCTCAGCAAATTTACCAGGTTTGCTGAGGCAGTATTGTTATGCAAATATGATATAATGGTTGGTACCAATGTTTAAAAGGAGGACGCAAATGACCACGGACACAACTGCATTTTCCATACCTGTCATCAAGCAATTTTTGCGTTTGCTACGCCTCCATTCCAAGGCGATTTTTAACCTATTCGACCGGCAGATTGACCCCTTTGTCAATCTCATTCGGCTCCGCATTGTGGACGCTGGCATTGAAGTGGAAGTCCAACCAGAGGACAGCCATGTGGCCAAGGCGGTCTATGCCTTTATGACGGACACCTTCCGGTCCATTACCATCGAGTCCTCAGACGAACTCCCGCCGGAGTTCCTGGAGTCCCTGGCCGACGAAATCAAGTATGCCCTGGTCAACGACCCCCAGTTCAAGGACCGTATGTTCTTTGACACAGACATCGTTGAACTGGACAACTGGTCCACCATGGCCCTTGTGGATATCAACGCCAAGGTCTACAGTGCCCACCACCAGCTATCCGGCAACCAGGACGGCATTCCCCGTTCTTTACTCGATGCGGTTTCCCACGAATACCACCGGGATATCAATAAATTCATTCACCAATTTGGTCGTGAAGACTACGCCAAAACCCTGAACTTCCAGGACACCGTTCGTAAGGGGGCCAAGCAGTTACTTAAACTACTGGGCTATGCAGGTCTGTGGGACACGACCTTTGACAAGCTCAATAAAATTTCCTCATTAAACTATGAAGGCAAGGCCATCAGGGGCCATATCCTCTTTACCCACCGGGACCACCTGGTGTCCGATGAAGGCCACCCCAACTTGGACGTTCAAATGGTCTTTTCGTCAAAGATCCCCTTGTCCAACTACCGCCACGTTCGTAAACTTCTGGAACTGTCCAGGGGGGACATCGCTCTCCTGTCGGACTCCGAAGCCATTTACGGCCTGGGCAAATTGCGGGGGAATTATGATTTAGAACGTGAGGACCTCTTCTCCTTGGAGTTCACCAGCTACTATACCTGGGAACTGTCCCACGGAGACAAAAAGCTCATGCGGGTTTCCCATGAGCAAGTCTACATGCCCAAGGACAAAATTTCCTACGATGAGTTCTATGAGGCTGCTAGAAAGATTTTCCCAGACATTCCATCAGGTAATGTCCGTGAACTATACATTCTGACAATGAAGGCCATCGACCAAAACCGAGGAACCTTATTGGTCGTAGCACCAGATGCCCAGCACGAGGCAAAACGTTTGAAAAACCAATGTTTCCAAGTGACACCGATCAAACTGTCTCCTGACATCATGCAGTCCATCATCAGCATTGATGGGGCCATACTCATTGATATGGAAGGGGTTTGTCACGGCATTGGTGCCATATTAGACGGCATGGCTTCCCGCAGAGGCGACGCCTCCCGGGGTGCGCGGTATAACTCTGCAGTACGTTATGTGGAAACCATAGCCAGCCTAGAAGATAGAAAAGACCCCATGGCCATTGTTATTTCTGATGATGGTCTGGTCGACATTATTACGAAACATGAGATTTAAATCAATAGCCCCTCAGCATGTGCTGACTGGTTTTCCTCCATCCTAGAACGGAGTACTCCACCTCCAGCAGGTAGGTCTTTTTTTCTCCAGTCAGAGTCTTTGACTGAATGGCTCCCACAAGGTAAAAATCGTCCATAACAGGCAGGCCTATTAGGGGCTTGGTATTTTCGATGTCCACATAGCCATCCTTCTGAACCACCCTTGCCCTTTCAGGGTCCTGACTGGCTCGAAGTTTCCAGTCGAAGGGAGTACTGGTCTCTGACAGAACAGCCTCATTGGCCCGAATTTCTGCCCGTGTCACCCGAACAGGAAGTAAGCCCTCCTTCGTATAGACACTGACAATGGTATATCCTGTGTTGTCTTGGAAATCTTCTATCGTCACTCTGTTGGAACCAACCAACTTCGTGCTATTAACTAAAAGCAAACAAACTACTAGACCTACAAGACCAATAAGCAGAATCCACTTTTTTCTCATCATCAACCTTCTTAACTTAAACCAACAAAAATCCTAGTGTTACCAATACGCTATGCCTCATTCTTCCATCAATCAATTGTTTTATTGTGGATATAGAGTTATCATATCACAGTAAGCGAATGGCAATAAATTGCACCTTGCACATTTAACTTTGAATCCGTTCAATTGAACAAAAAACAAGCAAGAGGGGGGCCTCTTGCTTGTTTTTTTTGCGTCGGAAATGTATACAATGCATATTCAGTTTAAACTGATGGGGCTATATGGGGCTAAATAAACGACGGGTTCAAAATCTGCTGGGTCCGCTCAAAAATATCCAGTCCCTGCTGCTTGAGCCAGAATGGAATATCTATCAGTACCCAGTTTTCAGAAAGCTTGTCACCTTCGCGGTAGTAAACGTCTACCACCTGCATGTCTGCGCGGATTTCTCCACCTGGTAGGCCAAGGAAGCCGCCAATGGGGGTGTTAGACAGGTTTGGCCATCCGAAGAAGCAAGCGAAGTTACCTTCAGCAAATCGGCAAATGTGGCCATTGAATTTCTTGTCTTTTAGATTATTTCTAAAGGGTAGCTGGTGCTGGAGCTGGTATCGTGGAATGGTGTAGCTGGCACCAATACCACCAGGACCATACCAGATCATGTTCTTTTTCCAGGTGCGTTCAAGGACTTCTGGAGGACATCCCATGGCACCACTGTCGTTGAGGTTGGACAGGTCATCGATCATTTCGTTAACCAAGTCTAGGGTCCGTACACCTTCCGCTTCAGGCGCATCTTCAAATAGAAGACCGTCATGATTTCTTGGACCTGGGTAGACAAAGTACTGGCCAGTCGATGGAGGGAGTGGATTCACACCTGCTTGTAGCATAAAGCCAATAATATCAATAAAGATCCCCGTACGGGTAATCTTGCCGTTTTCTACACAAGAAAATTCAGCATACCGCAGGCTGGTCATTTTTCCTGTTGGACGAACACCCATCCATTCTTCATCAAAGAGGCCCATGAAGTGGCCCATGGACATGACCCATTCTTCACCACTGATCTCATTGGTTCCGCCAATGAAAATGTCCTGACGTCTTTGCATATGCTTAAGGGACTTCATAAGGGGCTGCCAGAAAACCTCTGCCACCGTGTCCGTACCCTCTTGGTCTCTAAAGGGGTAAACGCCCTTCCAGCTGTACTGGTCACCCATATGTTCACGGAGTACGTCTTTGACTTGGTCCGGTGTCGCATTCTCTAAAGCGTCAAAATAAGCACGTACAATACGCTTTGATTCTTGATATTTACTCATGATAACCTCCACAACCTCACAATCACCTGTGAGAACGATTTCATACTATACTTACCAGTATAAAAACCATTGGCCCAATGGACAACGAACAGAATGCCCAGTTTCATACATTTTTATACACACTTCATTGGCTTTCCGATCGATCCTTTCCACAGGCCTTGCAATGTCTAAGTTTCCTTCGGTCCCCACCCTTGTCTTGACCAAGGATCAAATCCATAAAATTAACTCCCATGAACAGGATGTAACATTCTTGGCGACAAAGCCTTGAAAATACTATACTTCATGGCAAGTCATTTTTGGATGTATATGGAATAAACGTTCACCTGTCTCTCCTTCAAGCTTAAAAAAAGGCAAACGCCCCCTCCCAACTTATTTTTTATAGGAAACAAAGCCTCTATAGGATGGAAAATCCCACTTTCGCCCTTGGGCAAGTCTCCAATATTCTTGATAAATGACCAAAATCTCAGTCTCACCGTTTGCAAATCTGCAAAAGAGACTATAATTAAAGTAAGTAGAGCCATTTTATCCAAACACTAAGGAGGAGGTTCCATGGACAAGCAAATCCACATCAAGGCAAGCGTACTAGCCAGCTTTATTTTCGCCCTGGTCGTCAACGCCCTTGCCAACATCCTTCCCTTCAATGGTATCGACACCGGACAAGTTTCTAACCTCTACATAAATCTATTCACGCCAGCCAGCTATACCTTTGCCATCTGGGGATTGATCTATGGTTTTTTGGCCATTTATGTCTTATCCGTCTTGGGCATTATCAACAAAAAAGAAAGGCACCTATCGGACTGGCACCTAAAGATCGCATGGTTATTCGTTTTTAGTAATCTAGCCAACGGACTATGGATGATTGCCTGGCATTACCAGTTCCTACTGGTCTCCGTCATACTTATGATGGTCATCCTCTTGTCCTTGCTGCTCATTCGCTTTGAAGTCCACAAGCACATCCTCACCGACCATGAAGTCTTCTGCATTCGCAACCCCTTTAGCATTTACCTGGGCTGGATTACCGTGGCAACCGTTGCCAATATCACAGCCTTCTTGGTCAGCATTCAGTGGAGCCAGTGGGGTATTGGTGAGGAAATATGGTTTATTGCCATTCTATTGGTCGCAACCATCATAGGTTTAGCCACCATGGACCACTTCAAGGACGTCCTCTACGGTTTTGTCCTCATGTGGTCTTACATGGGCATTGTCATTAAACACTGGTCCCCAGACGGCTTTGCCGGGGTCTATACTTATGGAAAATGGGCAGTTCTTGTCTTCTTTGTTCTTTTAACCATAGCTACCCTTCGTATCCTACTGCAAAAGCGTCAGCAGGCCGTAGGACAAGAGACCAAAGTGGACAATCACCAGTAGGGGAACGCCAATCCGGAACAAAGGTTTGCCAGTTTTATGGTGAAAGAGCAACATTGACAGGCCCATTCCCAGACTACCTGTCAGCAAACTGAGACCAAAGAGTACCTTTTCAGGTACTCTTCTTTTATGGGATTTTGCAGCTAGCTTGTCGATCCCCGATAAGGCAAAAACCAAAATATTGATGATCCAAACACCGTAAATGCTCAATTGATAAATGTTCATTTTCCCATCCTTAACATGCTGTTAACGCCGTCTTCATTATTCTCTCACATTTTAAAGGTAAGATAAAATTACCCGATGAAGCAGGTAAACTCCTCCAAGAACAAACCCCTTACTTAACTTCTATGTACAAATCCCCCCTGGCGACCCGACGTCAGGGGGGATTTCATTTATGAGAGTAAGCCTGTCTTGCTGGCAGCCGTCTTGGAGAAGACCCGGTCTGCTATTTGCACGGCCTTGCGGGCGTCTTTGCCATAAAAGTCCGCACCGATTTCCTCTGCAAAGTCCTGGGTCAGTACAGCACCGCCCACCATGACCTCCACCTGGCAACCAGCAGTTCTCAAGAGGTCAATGGTTGCCTCCATGGCTGGAACAGTTGTGGTCATGAGGGCAGACAAACCTACCAGGGCCACTTGGTGGTTCTGAACCGCTTCCAGTACGGCTGCCGGTTTGACATTCTTCCCAAGGTCAATAATCTCATAACCATAGTTCTCGAGAAGGACCCGGACTATATTCTTACCAATGTCGTGGACATCCCCTTCGACTGTGGCCAGAACAATTGTCCCCTTTACCTTTACAGCACCGCTAGAACCATAGGCACTGCGGATATGGTCAAAGGCTGCCCTTACCGCCTCCGCAGCTCCAAGGAGTTGGGGCAGGTAAATCTGGCCTTTTTCATAGCGATCCCCCACTTCATTTAGGGCTGGGATCAGGTGGCCATCAATAATCGAGTCAGGTGCATCAGTTTCCAATAAAGCGGCAGTTAGCCTGCCGGCATCGGCCTTTAAACCTTCAATAACCGCCTGCTTTAAGGTGACTTGGCCGCTTTGTTCAAGGGCCTCCCCCTCCGACTCCTTGCCATACCGGTCCACATAGCCTTGACCAGGTACTTCTGCATCGATCAAGAACCGATAACTGTCAATCACCCGACGCAGTTGGTCCACCGTGGGGTCTGTAATGGGCGCATCTAGGCCATTGGCAAAGGCCATGGCTAGGTAGACCCCATTGAGGATATTCCTAGAGGGCAAACCATAGGAGACGTTACTGGCCCCCAGGGTCGTAAAGACACCCAAGTCTTTTTTGACCCGCTTCATGGCTGCAAAGGCCTTGTCCATACCGTCACGGTTGGAGGCAGCTGCTAGGGTCAAACAATCCACCAGGATACGGTTTGGCGCAATCCCATGGGTGGCCGCTTCTGAAACGATTTTGCCGGCCAGTCTCACCCGGTCGTCGGCCGTTTCAGGCAGGCCACTTTCGTCCATGGCCAGTCCAATGACCATGGCTCCATACTTGCTGACGATGGGCAAAATGGCGTCCAAGGCAGCCTGCTTGGCGTTGACTGAGTTGATCACAGGGACACCCGCATACAGGCGGAGGGCCCGTTCTAATATTTCTGGTTTGGTGTTGTCGATCTGCAGGGGGGTGTCCAGACTTCCGTTGGTCTCCTGGATAAAGGCCTCATACAGGGTCCGTTCGTCTGTCCCCCTAGCACTGACATTGACATCAATGACCTGGGCACCGGCACTCCGCTGTTTCCAGGCCTCCTGAATACAAAGGTCAATGGACCCCGCCTGGAGGGACTCACGGAGTCTTTTCTTCCCCGTAGGGTTGATCCGTTCTCCAATGATCACTGGCCCCTGGCCGAAGGTGACTTCTTGAACCGCCGAGCAGACAGAGGCTCGGGAGGGTTTTGGAGTGGGTGCCTGGAGACGGCCCTTTAATCGGTCGACCACCTCAACCATATGGCTGGGTCTTGTTCCGCAACATCCGCCCACCATGGAGGCCCCAGCTTCCACTAGAATGGAAAGGTCTTGGGTAAAGTCTTCTGGCCCCAGGAGGTACCTGGACTCCCCTTCTATGTACTGGGGCAGGCCGGCATTGGGCTGTACCAGGACGGGCAAGGAGGACAGGGCTACCATGTCCTTAACAATATCCAATAGGCCTGCTGGTCCCAGGGAGCAGTTGATTCCAAGGCCTTCTACCCCCAGGCCTTCTAGGACCCGGACTGCAACTTCCGGTGGGTTACCACTGAGGGTCCTGCCATCGGCCTGGAAGGTCATGGTGCATATCACCGGTAGGTCCGATTTTTCTTTGACTGCCAGAACCGCAGCCTTGGCTTCCAGTATGTCAGACATGGTTTCGATCAAGACCAGGTCGGCACCTGCCTTTTCCCCAGCCTCAACCATCTGGCTAAAGGCCTGGTAGGCCTGGTCAAAGGTCAGGTCGCCCATGGGTTTCATCAGTTGACCCAGGGGACCAATATCCAGGGCCACCAGTTTGCCCGACCGCCTGGCCAGTTTGACCCCTTGGCCTATGACTTCTTCCACCGTATAGGGGCTGTCAGCCAACTTAAAAGGATTGGCACCAAAGGTATTGGCGGTAATAACGTCCACACCCGCCTTCGCATAGTCCCCATGGATTTGGGTGATGTCCTCTGGATGGGTCATGTTCAGCAGGGAGAGTTCTCCCCCCTGGCCGATTTTTCTTTCCATGATCAGGGACCCCATGGACCCGTCGAAGACCCACTTCCCAACTTTGATTTGGTCACGAATAGACACATTTGCCTCCTTTATGCTGACAGTGATGGCGGATTTGACAGGCATCACACCGTTGATATCCAGATTGAAAGGGTTTTGAGTGAATCCCTATAATCGCTGTTACAGATTTCTGGGGCACCATCAGGTAGTGGCTGTTGAGGTGGATGCCCAGACGTTTCTGGCCCTCAAGGGCAGCCAGTAGTCCCACCTGGGTGGATAGGGGAAAGTCCCCGTAGCCGGGACTGAACCGTGGGCTTAGATAGTAACCTTGGCCAGACAGACTTGATTGAAAGGCCTTGTTCCACTGGTCCAGGAGGCCTTCCAAGTAGGCCGACGCCACTGCGTCAAAGACCACAGCTTGTTGGACGTCCATTTGCTGGAGGACCTTTAGCTGGCGGTCCACGGCCTGGCCCAGGGTGGCGGCAACAATACAGATTTCTGGGGCCTCTTCTAAGAAGGCAACAATACTTTCCCCTTCAAGCTTTAGGGCTCCGTACTGGAGGGCAAGTGTGGGCGTCTCGTGGCCGCTGGTTCGAACCAGTCGTCTACTGATGGGCCTTGGGGGTGCCAGGTTGTCCAATTGATCAAAGGCCTGGGCAAGCTGTCCAAGGAGCTTTGGGTCTGCCTGACCCTTGACACCCAGGAAGTCCAGGGCCATTTTGAGTATGCCTTGTTTGTCCATATCTTCACTCCTAAAAAAAGAAAGACCCTTCGACAGGGCGAAGAGTCTGTTTTTTCTCTAGCACTTATCTGCATTCGTCGGACCACCACGCCACCAGGCAGGTTGGTACAGGATCGTAGAGCGAATTCTCTCCCCTGTTCTTGATAAGGATCCATCTATGAATTTGTTGTATTCTATCATACCGGGCAGGCCATTGGCAATGGTCTACCTAAAAATCTAAGTAGCCTAATACAAAGAGCATCCGCAAGAGGCCCATGAGAATAAAGAGGATAATGAGAAAGCGGGCGTACATGCCCACAGGCATCCGTGGTGACGGATGGACCTTGGGCTCATAGGAGTCATAGGGGTTAGAAATGGCCATGGGGTCTTCACTTCCATGGATGGACTCAAAGCGCCCCTGTAACTGGGCTTCCACAACCTTTATGGACTCTGGATAGACCGGTTTGGGAGTTTGAAAGGTCAGGCCCTGCCTCCGGTAGGGGACATTGTTTTCATACAAGAAGACTTCAAAGTTGTCCCCCTGGGCCTCTGAGGCCACCTGGTGGAGGTCAACCCAGGCATACTTGTCCATGAGGTAGGACCGTTCCCGGTCCAGGGCTTCCTTTTTTGATACAGTCATTATTCCAACTCCAAGGGGGTCTCAGCCGGCATGTTGTTCAGGACGATCAAGTACTGGAAATAGGCCGTTGGTGGCTCTTCAAAATCCTTTTTGAAAATGATATTTTCCTTGTTAAAAAGAGTGTCCTTTTTATTGATCTCAATCAGGGTGAACTCTTCCCCCAGGGCACCGAGAACCCCTCTGTCATCAAAGGCAAAAAGGTCCAGTTGAATGCGATCTGGAACCCCCTGGACCAACATGAGCCGCTCACACTCCTCATAACTCAGGAGGAAGGTCACGGTATTAAGGTCCACTTGGTCTAAGAGTTTGGCCGTCATCCACTTGTAGCCAAAGTGTTCTGACTGCATGGTGTAGAGGCTGTTGACCTGGCCAAAATACTTTTTGCCAGGATTCTTCTTGGTATGGTCAATCAAACGTTCTGCCATGTAGTCGGACCTCAGCTGGTTAAACTGGTAGTCGTCGTCGATTTGGCTGGCCTCCAGGGCTGCCTGGGCCCCCTGAATGAGGATCAAGAGCTGGTCTGCTACACCACCCAAGCGGGCATAATCGTCATTGGTTTCGTTCCAGTTTTCTAAGAAATGGGTCACCTTGAGATTGAGGTAGACTTCGTCATAATAGGCTTGCCGTCCTGCTTCCAGCAGGTCTGCCAGGTGGGGGTCTGTGGCTTCAAAATTCGCTGGTACCAGGGTCAAGGCATAGGCCAGGGCCATGGGTAGGCTGGTTTCGAAGTCAAGTCCCACGACTCTCAAGTCACTGGACAAGTCCCCTTGGACAATGGCCTCTCGTACCTTGAGCCAGAGGCCAAAGTCTTCCTTGGTGTACTTGGGTGTCTTCTCCATAAAGGTGTAGTAGGTTTCCAGGTGAGACCGGTCGCCGGTGGCCAGCCATTGGTTTAAGTAATAGGCCCCCGAAGCGGGCGCATCGAGTAAAATGTAGTCCATGGTCGTTTGACGATTATAGGTGTCCATGAGCATCCACTGGAGGTTGGCATTGCCATAAACCCCTGGGATTTCTCCCACCAAAAAGAGGTCCACTGTGGAAAAGGTGGCATTGTTACTCAGGGGAAGGCTGTCCCCAAAGGGCACCATTTGGTTAATGAGGTAGGACACCTCTTGTTCTTGGCGATAGGACCGGCTATTGTTCCGCAGGGCACCACACCCGGTCAGGGTCATGGTTAGGACCAATGCCATGGCCACGGCACGTAGTTTCATGTCTTCCTCCTCTTTTCCATTGCTTCGTTCAGAAGAACCATGTGCATGTGGTCTTCCCATTGCCCGTTGATTTTTAAGTATTTTCGACTGGTGCCTTCGTATTCAAAACCCAGTCGCTGGACCACCCGTATAGACGGCTTGTTGACAGGCATGATATTGGCCTCAATCCGGTGGAGACCGATGCGGTCAAAACCAAAGTCCACAAGTTTTTGTAGGGCTTCGGTCATTAGACCCTGGCCCACGTGGCGGTGGTCTAAGCGGTAGCCCATAAAACAGGACTGAAAGGGACCCATGACGATATTGGACAAGGCCACAGACCCAATGACTTGGTCGGGCTTGTCTTTGAGGGTAATCCAGAGGCGTACCCCTCTCCCCTCTAATATGTCCTTGCGGTCAGCGGCAATCTGGTTGACCATGGACCCTTCTGTATAAAAGTCTGCTTCCTTGGCAGGTTCCCAAGCTTGCAAAAAGTCTTGATTGTCTAGGAAATACTGGAGTAACATGGGGGCGTCCGTTTCTTCTAAGGACACCAGCCACAAGCGTTTTGTTTCAAGAAAATGTCGTTTCATTAGAGGCCCTCCCCTATGGTTATCGGCTTGTGAAAGGGACTTCTGTAGGTTTTGCCTACACTTCTACTCCCAACTCCTTGAGTTCTTCCAGGAGCTGGTCCTTGAGGTAGCCTTCCAACCGGTATAGGGCTGAGGCGAAAAGATTGGGATGGTTAAAGCCATTCTTCTCCTTCACATAGTCCAGGATCAGCTGCTTACGACCCTTGGGGTCCCCCATTACGGTGTAAGCCACATACCAGTCCTCCAGAGACGTTAAAGGAATGGGTTGCTTGCCAATGGTCCGAACGGCAGTAATACGTTCCGGCCCCATGGCAAAGTCATAGACCCCTTCATAGTGTTTGATCTTGTATCCACCGATCAGGTCAATCTCTTGTTGCCTGATCACAAGGGTTGCAAAAAAGTCAGTTGCATACTTTGCCGGTGGGCTTTCGTCAAACTCTATATGGTCTGCGTAGCCCTTAAGGGCATGGAAGGCGGCTTCCACATGGTCGGCCTGGACCAAAACATCCAAGTCCCTGGGGTGGTCCACAATACCATAGAAGTACAACATGCTGGACGCGCCCAGGCCCCAACAAATCTCATACTGGTTGAGTCGTTCTGCAATCAGTTCCAATACAGCTAAATTCATGACAAACTCCTTCTATTTGACAAGGCCAAGGGGCCTTCAACTCTTCCTCTTACACCCTTCCAGTATACGCCACCCGAGGCTGGATCGTCCAGTTGCCATATAGTCGTCAGATAATTGATAGACCGACTATCATTTTTATGATATGCTACTCCTAAACCAAGCTAGGACCAAACCATCAAAGGGGGACCCCATGAGTCAAGAGACCACCAGAGGTGCATGGCGCACCGCATTTTCCTACAGTTTAGGCAGCCTGGGAAACAACATTATTTTTGCCTTTATTTCTACCTATCTACTGATTTTCTACACCGATGTTTTTGGCATATCGGCCGCTTCGGTAGCCATCTTGTTTTTGGTTGCCCGGATCTGGGACGGGATCAACGACCCCATTATGGGCATGATCGTAGACAACACCCACACCCGGTGGGGGAAGTTTAGACCCTACTTGTTTTTTGTACCCATCATCATGGGTCTAGCCACAGTGGCCTGCTTTCTCAACCCCAACCTCAGCGACCAGGGTAAACTCATTTATGCCTATGTGACCTATATCGCTTGGGGCATGTCCTTTACGGCCATGGATATTCCTTACTGGTCCATGACGGCCTCAATTACCCGGGACATGGATACCCGGTCCAAGGTCATTACCGTGTCCAGAACCATGGCCTTTGTGGGCTTCCTGGTGGCCAACGTCATTACCCTGCCCTTGACCAGCCAAATTGGCTGGGGCCTGACTGCCTTGGTCTTTTCCATTTCTTCTTTACTACTCACCTGGTTCACCTTTTTCACTGTCAAAGAGAATTACACAGTCCCCCGTAAGGAAAAACAGTCCTTCAAGGGGGCCATAGAGCTCTTTCGTGTCAACAAACCCTTGAGAATGATCATTTACAACCTGCTGATCTTTGACCTCATTGACAAGTTCCGCTTTTCTTTTTCTGTTTTCTACCTCAAATACAACATTGGGGCAGACGAGTTAATGATCTCCGTCTTTATGGGCCTTTACCTCATATTCATGATTGCTGGCTCCATTCTGTCCCCCTTTATCAGCCGAAAACTAGGGAAAAAGCGCACCGCCATTCTAGGCTACGTCCTCAATATCATTTCAGGTATTGGCATGTTTGCTACAGGCTATGACAGCCTTGTCCTCATGCTGGCCTGGGCCTCTGTGGGGTCCATTGGTACTGGCATGGCCAACATTGCCACCATGACCATGCTGACGGACACGGTGGAATACGGCCAGTACAAGACCGGCCACCGGTCAGAGGGCATGATCTTTTCTGCTAACATTTTTAGGGTCAAGGTGGCCTCGGCCATCGGGGGTGCCCTGGGGGCCTACGCCCTATCCCGCATTGGTTATGTCCCCAATGTGGTCCAAAGCCAGGCAGTCCTAACCCAGATGCACTGGATCTTCACCCTCATACCAGGTGTCCTTTACAGCCTCTGCATTATCCCCCTCTTCTTCTATGGTTTGACCGAAGAACGATATGCCGAAATTGTTGAAGCACTTGCCAACCAAGAGGAGGTTGCCGTATGACCAAAAGACCATGGGAAGACCCTACCCTCATTGGGATCAACAAACTCCCTCCTAGGTTTTCCTCTCCACCACTTGATCTAGAAGGAGAGGCCCAAGTCCTTTCCTTAAACGGAGACTGGGACTTTCAGTTTCACAAAGGGGCTCTAGACATTGACCCCAGGTGGCTTTTAAATCCAAGGGAGGCAAATGCTGGTTCCTGGGCAAGCCTCCCCGTCCCCAGCGTATGGCAGCTCCATGGCTATGGCACACCCTACTATATTGCCAATGCCTATCCGCCAGCCATCAGCACAAAAAAGGCTCAAATTCCAAAGATCGACCACACCGCCCAGGCCATGGGGGTCTACAGAAAGACCTTTACCCTTCCTGACTCCTTCGTAGGAAAGCGGATCATCCTCCGTTTTGGAGCCGCCAAGTCCATGTTGACTGTCTTTGTCAATGGACGGCAAGTGGGTCTCAGCAAGGGGGCCATGACGCCGGCTTCTTTCGACATTACCGACTACCTTGAAGTCGGGGACAATACCCTTCATGGGGTGGTCACCCGGTATTCGGACGCCACCTACCTGGAAGACCAGGACATGTGGTTTTTCAACGGCCTCTACCGAGACGTGGACCTGATTGCAGAGTCCCCGGTCCATATCTGGGACGTCTACGTCCGCACTGAAAAGAGAAATGGACAGGCGACAGCCATCATTCAAGGAGAAATCCACAATACCAGTGAAAAAAACCAGCAGATGCGTCTCCTGCTCAAGACTGGCCGTATCACCGCTACGGGCCATCCCCTAGCCAAGGACTCCGTGCTGGACCAGACCCATTTGGACACGACAAGCATAAAAAGCCAGGACCTCTTGGTGGACCTGGCTCCTGGAGAGCTGAAAACCATTTATTTTGAACATCCT
Source organism: uncultured Peptostreptococcaceae bacterium (assembly GCA_964342805.1). Taxonomy (GTDB): domain Bacteria; phylum Bacillota; class Clostridia; order Peptostreptococcales; family Acidaminobacteraceae; genus CAYFHQ01. The sequence goes on from CAYFHQ010000084.1 coordinate 14,228, forward strand.
GTAGACCTTGAGGACCTGTGGAATGCTGAAAGCCCGCGTCTTCACTGCTTTGACCTGACCCTCTATGACTGCCCAGACTCTCAGGGAAAAAGCCTGAAGGAGAACGCCTCTTGCGAAATCTTTGCAGACCATTTCTCTGACCGAAAGCAAGTGGTCACCGGCCTACGGTGGGTTGAAACTTCGTCTGCAGGACAGCTATTGGTCAACGACCGGCCCATCCTCCTCAGGGGGATCAACCGCCATGAGTACCACCCCGACCAAGGCTGGGCCATGACAGACGCCCAAATTCTCGAAGACCTCTTGCTCCTCAAACGCTTTAACGTCAACGCCATTCGGACGGCCCATTACCCCAACCGACCTTATTTTTATCAGTTGTGCGACCAACTGGGCTTTTGGGTCATGGATGAGGCCGATGTGGAAAGCCACGGGGTCAGACGGAAGAACTGCCCTGGGGACCATCCCCAGTGGACGGGGGCAGTGGTGGACCGGATGGAACGGATGGTTCTGCGGGACCGGTCCTATGGCTGTGTCATTATATGGTCACTGGGGAACGAAGCGGGATTTGGTAGTAATTTTGCGGCCATGAAAGAAGCCGCCCTTCGACTGGATAAGACCCGACCCTTCCACTATGAGGGCGATCCCGATTTGTCGGTCAGCGACATGCTGTCCAGGATGTATGCTACCCCCCAGGACATGGAGGCCCTTGGTCGATTTGAGGCCTTGACCATTACACCGCTGACCTCGGTCATGAATCGATTTTTTACCGACACCAAACCCATTCACCCGGACCAATACAGGGGCAAACCCGTGGTCCTCTGTGAATATGCCCATGCCATGGAAAACAGCCTGGGTAATTTCAGGGCCTATATGGACGCCTTTTTGAAGTACGACCATTTGATTGGCGGCTTTATTTGGGACTTCAGCGACCAAGCCATACGGAAAACTGTGGATGGGCAAGACCAATGGTTGTATGGTGGTGACTTTGGGGAAGACAAGAGCCACCGCTACTTCTGTGCCAATGGGATTTTCAAGGCCGACCGGACCCCGCAGCCTGCTGCCTGGGAGGTCAAGAAGGTCTACCAGCCGGTGGCCTTTACCTATGACAAGGGCCAGTTAGGCATTCACAACCTCCACAGCCACAAGGACTTGGAGGATTTGAAGGCCAGCTACAAGCTACTGAAAAATGGTCATGAGGTCATGGCCCGTTCTTTTGACCTGCCACCCATATTGCCTGGTCTAAGGGAATGTGTAAGTCTTGACTTGCCTAACCTCGGAAACACTGAGAAGAGAACTGATTCAGCAAATGAAAGCACCTCTGTTATGAAAGATTTATCTGCTTATAAAGGTTCATCTGCTAATGAAGGGCCATCTATAAATGAAGGAGCGTCTTTAAAAACCCTTAAAAACGAATGGATTCTTGAGGTCAACCTGGTTCAAAAGCATGCCACTCCTTGGGCACCAGAGGGCTTTGAGGTGGCGTGGGACCAGTTCTCCTTGAGGACCGACTACGATTTTAAGTCCAGTGACCAGGAGGAAGAACTCCCCCAGGCCAATAAGGGCCTAGCATTTTCTTGTGAGTCGGATCACCGAGATGTAGACGGTCTAGATACTATGGGAGCGCAGGTGCATGAGCCAGCGGTAGAAGCGGAGGAAAAGGACATGATTGACCTTGAAGAGGTCGGAGACCACATCCGTGTCGCCCATGGCAAAACCACCTATGTCTGGTCCAAGTCCTCTGGTTTCCTGGTTGACCTAGTGGTTAACGGCCAGTCCACCCTGGTTTCCCCCCTCCGCCCTGTCTTTTGGCGGGCAAGGACGGACAATGACCGGGGCTATAGCAATTTCATGCCCCACCTGGCCCCCCTCCTCCTCAGTGACCGTTGGCGTAAGGCCAGTGAAAATTTGGTTTGCAGGGGGCTGCAAGTGGACCATAAGGACGTGATCACTGCCAAAGAACATGGCATCCGTCTGACAGCCACCTTGACACACCTAGCATTTTCAGACCCCATGCACCTCACTTATGAGGTTGGTACAAGTGGCTTAAAAGTCACCTATCAAGTGACTCCAAAGAAGGAGATTCCACGGATTGGTTTGGAAGCCCAGTTGGCCCCCCACTTCACTTGGGCAAGCTGGTATGGACGTGGACCGCATGAAACCATGATGGACCGGAAAGAAGGAGGGAGAATGGGCCTCTATCATTCTCCCCTGGCAGACTT
>CAYFHQ010000085.1:0-16148 GCA_964342805.1 uncultured Peptostreptococcaceae bacterium
CCAAAGTTCCATCGTTCAACCTCCTATTCAGCTTCTTCTTTAGCTTCTTCGTCAACTGGCTTAAAATAAATGGGACCGTCAATATTGCCATAGCGACGGATTTTGTCTGTCATGCCCCGGGCAATTTCCATGGACTCAGACCGCTCAGCCTTAAACATTTCTTCCAGGTAGTCAAAGCCTACCCATGGGTTAATGGTGTCCCCACAAGTAAAGAGGTCAACCGCTGCATAACCAAATTCAGGCCATGTGTGGATGGTGAGGTGGGACTCAGAAATGATCACCGCACCAGACACGCCCCAAGGATTAAAGTGGTGGAAAGCGGACTCCACTACGGTCGCCTTTGCCACCTTTGCCGCCTGTACCATATATTCTTCTACCAATTTGTGATCTTTCAGAATGTTCTCATCACAATTGTAGTATTCAACCAAGATATGACGTCCTAAAAATTCCATTTTCATGAGTTTGTCCTCCTACTTCGTTCAATTCCCCTAATGGACCCATGGATTACTGTAAATAATCATCATAAAAATTTAGTAATACTAAACCGAGAAGGATGCTTAAGTGTTCTTTTTCAAATTCTTACTCGGTGTATTTTTTAAGTTTACCAATACTAAATATACTCAGGATTTTTCTCTTGTCAAGGTCACAGGGGGTCAATTCCTATCCCAATCGGAAAGTTATAGGCTAACACATTGATATATCAACGTTTCATCAAATATAATTTTCTGTAACTTTTTTTGGTTTCCCAGCGTGTTTTGGGTAGACCCAACCATTACAATGCTCTATGTCCCATTTATGACATTTTCTACTTGTTTTAGCTTTTTTCTTTTTTATTCTATCCGCGTGTTTATCAATACTAACTTTCCAGTATTATTTATATGGTTTTGACCTTAGATTCGCACATATCCATGAATTTTTTTGACGTTTTTTGCGTTTAAACTTTTTCACTCCTGTTTTCCGCCCTACTCAATGGGCCCTGAACGTAAAAATCCCCCAATCAGAAATTGATCAGGGGACCGGTTCAGCGCTTATTTACATACCTTCTGGAAAGGCAGGAGGTGCTGGTGGCATGGTTCGCTTGTGCTCTGTCCGTCGATTCATCCGTAGAATGACCTCTTTGTCCGCTTCGCTGACAGGCTTGCCTTCAATAAAGTCGTCAATGGCGTCATAGGTGACACCCATTTCGTCCTCATCGGTTTGACCCTCCCAAAGGCCAGCACTTGGCGCACGGTTGAGAACAGACGCTGGGACACCCAAGTGGGCAGCCCATTCAAACACTTCCCGCTTGGTTAAGTGGGCAATGGGGAGTATGTCCACACCGCCATCACCATACTTGGTAAAGTAACCTGTGAGTAGCTCGGCTGCATTATCCGTACCTGCTACCAAGTACCCCATGTTGTTGGCAATACCGTATAGGGTCGACATACGAAGACGGGCCCGTAAGTTGGCGTCTGTCAGCTGGTGGTTTGTCGTTGGCAGGTTCTTAACCGCTTCCTTGATTTGTCCCAGGACTTGGTCGTGGGCCTGGGTCAAGTCTACCCGTACATGGGGAATGCCACATGCCTCAGCCACTGCTAGGCCGTCAGCCTCGTCCTTGGGATTACTCTTACAAGGAAGGATTACCCCCAGGGCATTTTCCGGAAAGGCCTGTAAAATCAGGTTGGCAACCACGGAGGAATCAATTCCACCGGACAAACCTACCAAAATCCCCTTTGTACCCGACACGTCTACCTGGTCACGTAACCAGGACACCACGTGGTCAATTCTTTGTTCGATAGCCATTTCTCTACCTCTTTTCCTAGTCTTATGCCTTTAATATACCTGACTTGCAAGAGGTACGCAAGAAAGCGGGCTAATGGCAACGTTTTCAGAAATTTCACACGAAAAAACATCGGCCCACAGCTTGTAGACCGATGTTCCAAATTCCACTTGCATATTACCCTTTGCGTCCCAACTCCACTAGGACACAGTTGTGATACACAACCTTGAGGCCCTTGCCTTCCGCCAGCTCAATCACTTCGTCGTCGATGGAACCTGGCTGGAACCAAATATACTCTATGCCCAGGGCTGCTGTTTGCTCCACCACCACCTTGGCCCGTTCTGGTGACACCACCACATTAACACATTCCGGTGGTGTTTCCATGTCCTCTAAAGAGGCGGCGGTGGCTACCCCCTCCACATCATCATAAACGGGGTTAATGGGGGTCACTTCATAACCATGCCTTTGCAAGCGCTTAAAAATCTTGTTCCCGTATTTGGATGGGTTTTGCGTTGCGCCTACAACTGCCCATGTCTTCTTGTCTAACATTTCTTCAATGATCTGATGCATATATGCCTCCTGCTAGGGGTCTACAACTCCATTATCTTGTCCTGATTGATCGTCAAGAGAGTTTCCTCTATTGGATTTATGTCCATTTTTCCATGGGTTAAATCAGTCAAATCTGCAGTAAAGCGGTCCAAGTCCCCTGGAAGGACAAAAACCTTGAGGGTAACCTGGTCCGTATAGGCCGTGTCTGCAAGCAAGTAGGCCTCCTGGTTCATCAGCCAGTTCTGAACTTTTCCGTGGGTGGTATAGTCCATGGTCAGGGCCATTTCTTGATAGACCTCCTTGGTGACCACCGTGGCAGCCTCCAGGGCGATTTTAGCCCCGTGGGTATAGGCGCGAACCAGACCACCCTTGCCCAGCTTCACCCCGCCAAAGTAGCGGGTAACCACAACAACCACATTGGTGATACCCTCATTTTTCAGCATACTAAGGACGGGTACTCCCGCTGTTCCCGCCGGTTCACCGTCGTCACTATACCGCTGGACATTGTAGTTTTCACCAATCACATAAACCGGAACGTTATGGGAGGCGTCCCAGTGTTTTTTTCTTATCTCTTCAATAAAGGCAGTGGCCTCTGCTTCCGTAGTAATGGGCTTTGCGTACCCGATGAAGCGGGACTTGTTGATCACGTCCTCCGCTTGACCATCAGCCCAAACTGTTTTGTATCCCATGATTCACCTCATATAAGAAGTGGTCCATCGCTAAATGGACCACTGAGACTGTTGACAACTTCGTCAAGATAGAATTTATAGAAAAATACGCTAACTGTTTTATGCCTCAACCAAGTACTGGGCATATTTGTTGTAGTCCTTCTCCTTGATCTCCACATCCACCCAGGTCCCCTCTTCCTCATACTTGGTTTCCAGGACAGTAGCCGTTTCACAAATGTGTGAATAGACTTGGCCGTCTGTGTATGGGATCAGGAAGGTGGCCCGCTTAAAGTCAGAAAAGATCTGGGCATTAATGCGGTCAATGAGGAGGTCCATACCGTCCCCATTCATGGCAGAGATATGGAGGACGTCCTTGCCCTTGGGCAGGAGTTCCGTATTCTCCAGCGCATCGATCTTATTGTAAGCGATGATCTGTGGCTTGTTGATGGCCCCCAGTTCCCCTAGAACGTTATTGGTTACATTGATTTGCATCTTGTAGTGTTCGTTGGTTGCGTCCACCAGGTGGATCAATAGGTCTGCTTCGCTGACCTCTTCCAGGGTGGCCTTAAAGGCTTCTACCAGGGAGTGGGGCAGTTTAGAGACAAAACCAACTGTGTCCGTCAGGACAAATGTCTTGTTGTCATCCATTTCGATCCGACGTGAAAAGGTGTCTAGGGTAGCGAAAAGCATGTTTTTAGCAAAGACCTGGCGGTCGGGCGCATCGGGCTGGGTTTGTGCTAACAAACGGTTCATTAAGGTTGACTTGCCTGCATTGGTATAACCCACTACGGCCACAACAGGGATTTCACTTCGCTTTCTTTGGTCCCGCTGGGTCGACCGGACCATGACCTGGTCTTTGAGCTGGCGGCGGATTTCTGTAATTCGTTCATTAATACGTCGTCGGTCCAGTTCTAGCTTTTGCTCACCGGGACCCCTTGTACCAATCCCGCCACCGGTTCTGGATAGGGATTGTCCTAGGCCTACCAGGCGTGGCAGCCTGTAGCGCAGCTGGGCCAGTTCCACTTGGAGCTTGGCTACACGTGTCGATGCCCGTCTTGCGAAGATATCCAGGATCAGGGCTGTTCGGTCAATGACCGTAACCTCCAAAAGTCCCTCCAGGTTTCGTAGCTGGGCACCGGATAATTCGTCATTAAAAATAACGATATTAGCGCCAAGGCTTTCCGCCATAAGTTTGACTTCTTCTACCTTGCCCTTACCGATCAGGGTAGCCGGTTCAACATTGGCCCTATTTTGAACAATGGAGCCAAGGACTTCTGCTTCTGCAGCCTTGACCAACTCTGCCAGTTCCAACATGGACTCTTCAATATCATATTCTGCAAAGCGTTCGTTGCGGTTAAAGCCCACTAGAATCGCTTTTTGCGTAATTTCTTCAAATTGGTCATTTATAATTGTCATAAGTACGTCCTCTCTGTACGTTTCTTGGTTATTGTTTTCTTAAGCAGTCATGTCCATTCGTAATTTATCCATTTTACGTCACGTCATTCCGTACAGATCTAACAGTGTGAGAGCTTACAAAGCTATTTTACCACTGTTCCAGCCGTCTGTCCCCATTTGTTACAATTTGATGAAGGCGCAGTGGTCTTTACGGACCGTGTGGTATAATAGCCATGTTCAGAAAGCCCTTAATAAGGAGGTCTTCATGGGCGCGCAAAATGAAAATCATTCAAACAAGCGTACAACGAAGAAAAAGAAACGAAAAAAGAAAAACGGGTTTCTAAAGTTCTTACAGGTATTTATTCTAGTCGGAATCATACTTGGACTACTGGGCGCAGGGGGGGCGGCATTCTATGTCAACTCTGTTGTCAGCAAGTTGCCTGACATCGACCCATCCCGCATTCCAGAAATGCTTGAGGAAAACTCCACCATTGTGGACGCCGACGGCAACATCTTGGAAACCATTCAAAAAGGTGGCCTACGGACAATCGTTCGATATCAAGATATCAGTCCACACACGATCAACGCCTTTATCTCCATTGAGGACAAAACCTTTTGGGAGCACAATGGCTTTAACTTCATCCGGCTTATGGGTGCGGTTAGGGACACGGTCTTCAGCTTTGGAGAAAAGCGCTTGGGCGGTACCAGTACCATTACACAGCAGTTGGCCCGTAATATTTACTTAGAAGATGAACGATCTTCCCGAAATGTAGATCGAAAAATTCGAGAAGCCTATTACGCCATTGAGCTGGAAAAGTCTTTAACAAAGAAGCAAATCATCGAGGCATATCTGAACAAAATCTACTTGGGCGCCAATGCAAATGGTGTTCAAGCAGCTGCTAAGGCTTATTTTAACAAAGACGCTTCCGAGCTTACCCTGGTGGAATCCGCCATGCTAGCGGGTATTCCAAAATCACCAACCAGCTACGCACCACTGAAAACCATCAATAAAGAAGACGTTGAGCCCGACGACTATATCATCGACGACTCCAATGACCTCTACACGGTTATTTATAAGGACAACTTGGATGACGAAGGCAACTCAACCGTTCGAAAACGATATGAAATTGTTCTGTATACCATGAAACTCAATGGCTACATTACAGACGCTGAATATCAAGAAGCCATGGACACGGACATCCGTACGGTTCTGAATCCAGGTAAGACCTCCAACACGGAGATCACCTCTTACTTTGCCGACATGGTAATTGACGAAGTCATTGCTGACTTCATGGAACAAGGCTATACCAAAGACGAGGCAACAAGAAAGCTTTACACAGAAGGTCTAACGATCTACTCAACCATTGACACTGACCTTCAACGTGTTCTTGAAAACGCCTATTCTAACCAGGACTTCACCTCCTTCTTCGGAGAGCCGACCCACAATGCGGTTAAGGCCTTCCAAAAGCAAAATGGCCTGACAGCTGACGGTATCGTCGGCAAGGGAACCATTGCCAAGATGGGTGAAATGGGCCTCCTTGATCCTTCCCTCTTCTCCCTTTCTTCTTATAGAAAAGGAACAGAGCACGAGGACGTGGTCCTACTGAAAAAGGCCCTGGACGGCATGGGCATGCTCCAGTATAATGACAGCTTCCCTAAAGTAACCGTGTCCTTCGATGGTGAAGGCAACATTATTTCCAAGGAAAGCAAAAGACTCCTCTTGCATAAGTACAGCAACTTAGTCAATGAGCTGGGTCAATTGGTCATTCCAAAGTCCGACTACTATTACGATGACCAAGGAAACTTAGTTCTCCGGTCCGGTCGTCGCTTGAGCATCTACCCTGTTCGCAGGGACGGCGAAATTGTCAAAATCAAGATCGACGTCAAGAGCACCTTCAAGTACGACGAAGGTAGCGAAGCCAATAGTAAAAACAAGGATGGCACCTGGGACATTGTCGGCCTCTATTCCTATCAAGGTCGAGACCTCCTGGTTCCAGACGAATACAAGACCATGGATGATAACGGCAATGCGGTTATCGACAAGTCTCTCTTTGACAAGTACCCAGACTTCTTCCAGGAATCTAGCAATGGCGACCTGGTTGTAGACGGGGAAAACTTTGTGATTAGTAAAAAAGGTATTGTTCAGCCCCAGTCCGCCATGGTTATTATTGACTACCGGACAGGCGAACTCAAGGCCATTGTCGGCGGTCGAAATGTTTCCGGTCAGAAGATCTATAACCGGGCCAACAACCCCCGTCAGCCAGGCTCTGCCATTAAGCCCTTGTCCGTTTACCTACCGGCCATTGCGTCGGGCAACTGGACGGCTGCCAGCGTCTTAGACGACGTCCCTACCTACTTGATCACAGACGGTCCCATTAAAAAGATCGTCAATGACGTACCCGAACTGACACCAGAAGAAAAAGCCGAGCTCCGCTGGCCCCTCAACTGGTATGAAAAGTCCAAGTACTATCCCAAGTACTTTGGCCTTCAAACCCTACGTAAGGGAATTGAATACTCACAAAACGTTATCACAACCAAGCTCCTCCAAGAAATCGGCATTGAAACCAGTGTGGAGTATCTTGAGAAGTTTGGCATTAGTACTATAGAAAAGTCTGACCACGATTTGGGCCCTCTGGCCATGGGTGGTATGACCCAGGGGATCTCACCCCTGGAATTGACTGAAGCTTTTGGCGCTATGGCCAATGAGGGTGTTCGGGTTTCTACTTACACCTACACCAAGGTCGTGGACCATGCAGGAAACGTTGTCATGGCCAACAACCCCGAAAAAACCAAGGTGGTTGACGCTGACGCTTCCTTTATTGTTCAGGATATGATGCGCACGGGCGTACAATACGGTGTGGCAAGCTCCGCTAAAATCCGCACCAACAACGAAGGCATACCAGTCGCCGGTAAAACGGGTACGACGTCCAACAAGCTTGACGCATGGTTTGTCGGTTACACACCTTACTATGCCGCAGGCATTTGGTTTGGCAATGACGTCAACATGCCCCTGAGTGATGGGTCTGCCATTGCCGCCAAGTTCTGGCAAAATGTCATGACCCAGGTTCATAAGGACCTACCGGATAAAGATTTTGTTGAACCTGACAATCTGATTAAGGTTACCGTGGACTCCATATCCGGCAAGTTGCCTTCTGAGCTTTCTGCCCTGGATTCACGGAACTATACCATTATTAGCGAGTACTTTATTCCAGGTACAGAGCCAACAGAAGTTGACGACCTCCATGTCATGGGGACTATTGATACTGAAAGTGGCAAACTTGCTACCCCTTATTGCCCAACAACCTTGATTGAGGACAAAGTCTTTGTCAAGCGACCTATTCCTTACATTCCAGAAGACCACTTGGACAGCAAGGGAGAGATTATCTACCCAGGAGATTGGGAGTTTGAGTTACCGACTGAAGAGTGTGACCTTCACAATGTGGAAAACATCGACATGTACATTCCACAACCAGTCAATGGTTTCCTTCACCCCTACTCCACCCTTCCAGATGGATCAAACATCGTAAACTTTGCTTTCGATGCCATTCTGAAAGACGGTTCTATCCTTGAGCTGACACCGGGTACACGGATCTTAAGCAATGGGATTAGCTTCCCAGACGGACGCTTTGTATTTATCACTGAAATCCAGCGATTTATCGTCCCAGAGCCACGTAAGGTTGAGCCCCAGCCAGAAGTTCCAACGCCGGCTGAGCCAATCCCTGACACAGGTGTAGATACAGGTGTCAACACGGGAACGGAAACAGACCAACCTAGCGGTGGGAACTAGACCTAATCTGTGAGAACTTAACAGTAAATTGACCCTCATGGGTCACCCATAAACAAAGAGTAGTGCGACACCAGCCATGGTTTTCATGGCTGGTGTTTTTCTTTGTCCTACTTGTCCCCCTTGCCCATGGTTTGCATATTGACCTCCTGGTTCATTGGGGAATCTCTTTCCCACCCCCTCAATCAGCCCAGGGCGTTGACCTCTTTGGGGTTGAAATAGGGGCTGGATCATTCTATACCAAGTTAGGGTAGAAAAAGAAAACGTTTTCGTTAAATTATTAACTAAATAAGTATTGTTTTTTGTACAATCCCATGTTATTCTTCAGACATAGACAGCAAACACCCCAGTTCCACCGGTGTTTTCTAAATATTTTGTTTTTACACTGGCTATTTTCACCACACAATAGCTCATTTTTCAATATCAATTTGTTAATTTTTTAACATTTTGATCGTTCCTCACTCAAGGAGGTCGCCATGAAACAGGTTACTCAAATCCAACAATTAAAAGTAAAAATGGACCAACTCCGCCAGGCTCAAAAAGAGTTTGCCACCTATACCCAAGACCAGGTGGATGAAATCTTCCGCCAGGCTGCCCTAGCTGCCAATAATGCTCGCATCCACTTGGCCAAACTGGCTGTGGAAGAAACACAAATGGGCATTGTTGAAGACAAGGTCATTAAAAACCACTTTGCCTCAGAGTATATCTATAACCAATACAAGGACGACAAGACCTGCGGTGTCATTGAAGAAGATCCCGCTTTTGGTATCAAAAAGATTGCTGATCCCATCGGTGTCATTGCAGCCATTGTCCCAACCACCAACCCAACATCAACAGCCATCTTCAAGGCCTTGATTGCCCTGAAGACCAGAAACGCCATTATCTTCTCCCCTCACCCAAGAGCCAAGAAGGCCACCATCGAAGCCGCCCGCATTGTCCTTGAAGCAGCTGTACAAGCCGGTGCCCCCAAGGGAATTATCGACTGGATCGAAAAACCCAGCCTTGACCTGTCCAACACGGTCATGCAAGAAGCTGACCTGATCCTGGCAACAGGCGGCCCTGGCATGGTAAAGGCGGCCTACTCCTCAGGCAAGCCCGCCATTGGTGTAGGTGCTGGTAACACACCTGCCATTGTTGATGAAACAGCCCATATCAAAATGGCGGTTTCCTCCATCCTTCTCTCCAAGAGTTTTGACAATGGGGTGATTTGTGCCTCTGAACAGGCTGCCATCGTTCTTGAGCCTGTCAACGACCAGGTCAAACAAACTTTTGCTGAGAGCGGGGCTTATATCCTTACACCCCAAGAGGTAGACGCCCTACGACCCATAATCGTCAAAGACGGCCACCTCAACCCAGCCATTGTGGGCCAAACAGCCTTTACCATTGCCCAAATGGCTGGAATACTAGTACCAGAAGACACAAAGATCCTCATTGGTGAAGTGGAGTCAGTGGAATTGGACGAGCCCTTCTCCTACGAAAAGCTATCCCCAGTCCTAGCCCTCTACAAGGCAAGCACCTTTGACCAAGCCCTGGACAAGGCAGCTAGACTGGTAGAATTGGGTGGCCTGGGCCACACGTCAGTCCTTTATACAGACCAAACCAGCCAGCAGGACCGAATTGACGCCTTTGGTGCCCGAATGAAAACAGGCCGAACCATCATCAACATGCCTTCTTCCCAAGGGGCCATCGGTGACCTCTATAACTTCAAGCTTGCCCCCTCCCTTACCCTGGGCTGCGGTAGCTGGGGCGGTAACTCTATTAGTGAAAACGTGGGGGTAAAACACTTGATCAACGTGAAGACAGTGGCAGAGCGACGGGAAAATATGTTGTGGTACAGGGTTCCCGAGCGGATTTACTTTAAGTCTGGCAGCCTAAACATTGCCCTGGACGAACTGAAGGACATGGGCAAAAAGAAGGCCTTTATCGTAACGGACAAGGTCCTCTATGACCTGGGCTTTGCAGAACGCGTAACAGAAAAACTCCACTCCATCGGCATCGACACCAAGGTATTTTTCGATGTGCAACCTGACCCCACCCTGGCCTCCGCCCGACAAGGTGCCAAGGAGATGGAGCAATTCGAACCAGACACCATTATTGCCCTGGGTGGTGGGTCCCCCATGGACGCCGCCAAGATCATGTGGATTCTATATGAACACCCAGAAGTGGCCTTTGAGGACCTGGCCATGCGCTTTATGGACATACGTAAAAGGGTATTTGCCTTCCCTAAACTGGGTCAAAAGGCCATGATGGTGGCTGTGCCCACATCCGCAGGCTCTGGCTCAGAAGTGACACCATTTGCCGTGATCACAGACGAGACAACAGGGGTCAAGTATCCATTGGCAGACTACGAGCTAACGCCAGACATGGCCATTATTGACACGGAGCTCATGCTTAATATGCCCAAGTCCCTTACAGCAGCCTCTGGCATCGATGTCCTCACCCACGCCCTGGAAGCCTATGTGTCTGTCCTGGCGTCAGAGTTTACCAATGGTCAGGCCCTGGAAGCCATCCGTCTGGTCTTCAAGTACCTGCCCCAGGCCTATGCTGAGGGGGCTGCCAATGTCAAGGCCAGGGAAAAAATGGCCCATGCCTCCACCATGGCAGGTATGGCCTTCGCCAATGCCTTCCTGGGTATTTGCCACTCCATGGCCCACAAACTAGGGGCCGAACACCACCTGGCCCACGGCGTTGCTAATGGTCTCCTCATCAATGAGGTCATTCAGTTTAACGCAGTGGACAACCCAAGAAAACAGGCCGCCTTCCCCCAGTACAAGTACCCCAATGCCAAATGGCGATACGCCCGCATCGCAGACTACTTGAACCTGGGCGGACAAACCGACGATGAAAAAGTCGCCAACCTGATCAAGGAAATTGACAAGTTGAAGAAAGCCATCGGCATCCCCGCATCTATTAAAGAAGCAGGCATTAGCGAAAAGGCCTTTTACGCTTCCTTGGACCAGATGAGCGAAAACGCCTTTGACGACCAGTGCACCGGTGCCAACCCCCGTTACCCACTGATCAGTGAACTCAAGCAACTCTACATCAATGCATTCGAAGGAAAGTAACCCTTCCTCGAATTCCTCCCATACAAAAAGGACCCTCCATTTTGAGAGGGTCCTTTGCTTGTTCAATATATGCTTACTGCGATTACTCAAACTCGATCACGTGGGTTTCACGCTTGGAAACTGCGTCCTCGATCAAGGCTTCCACATCCAGGTTCTCTTCAGACTTGTGCAAGTCCTCCAGGCGTGGGCGGGTAACCACCTTGTCCGGTAGGAAAACTGTACAACAATCTTCAAAAGGAAGAATGGATGTTTCAAAGGTGCCAATCTTCTGGGCAATGGAAACGATGTCTGTCTTATCCATGGCGATCAGGGGTCTAAAGACTGGGGCTTCCACCCGAGAATTTGTCGCGATCAGGCCTTCCATGGTCTGGCTGGCCACCTGGCCAATGGACTCACCGGTGATCAGGGCCTTACACTCATAGGTATGGGCCAGACGCTCAGCGATGGCCATCATAAATCGTCGTGAAAGGATGGTCATCTGGCTGGATGGACAATTCTCGTTGATTGCCTTTTGAATGTCCAGCAGGTTAATGGAATGTACCTTAATCTTACCCGTATACTTGGTCAAAATTCGAGCCAGGTCCATGACCTTTTCCATGGCCCGTTCACTGGTAAAGGGATATGAATGGAAGTGAACAGCTTCCAACTGGACCCCTCGCTTGGCCATCAACCAACCTGCAACCGGTGAATCGATCCCGCCGGAAAGTAGGAGCATGGCCTTGCCTGCAGACCCGTATGGCATGCCTGATAGCCCAGGGATGACGTCCGCATAAATATAGGTGTAGTTGCGGATTTCAACATTCAGTACAAAGTCAGGATTGTGAACGTCGACGGTCAGGCCCTCCGTTCCGTGGAGGACGTAGCCGCCCACATCATACATGACCTCTGGGGACTTCATGGGGAAGCCCTTGTTGGCCCTGCGGCAGTCTACCTTGAAGGTCTTGTGGCCGTGTTCCTCGATAATGGCCTTAGCCTCCGCCAGGGCCGTCTCACGGATGGTCTCCATGTCATTTTCGATACGTGTGGCTGGGCTGACGGACACCACGCCAAAGACCTTGATCACCCGGTCAACAACCTCTTCAAAGTCCTCTTCCTGGTATTCAACAAACATGCGACCATGTTGTTTGGTTACCAGGGTGTCGTCCATGTCAGTAAGGACACGACGAATATTTGTTAGTAATTTGTTTTCAAAGAAATGACGATTGCGCTTTTTTAGGGCAATCTCGCCATAACGAACGATCAGAAACTTCTTCATGCTATCTCCCTTGTATAATGGCGTCCAAGGCCCTCACCGATTCAACGATGGTTGCGATGGCGTAATCTATCTGTTCCTCTGTTAAGTCCCCGTTGAAACTAAAACGGATGGCACCTTCCATCTGTGCTTCCGTCTTGCCCATGGCCGTAAGCACGTGGGAGTAGGACTTATTTTTAGATGCACATGCGGACCCCGTTGACACGGATATACCCGCCCCCTCTAGGGTGTGGAGCAGGACTTCGCCCCGCATGCCAGCAAAGGTTATGTTCAATATATGAGATGCGCCTTTGCCATCTTCCATTGTACCGTTCAATCTACTATTCGGCAACTCTGCCACTATAGTCCGGTACATCCTTTGTTTGATGGCTTCCATGTGGTTCATCCGGTCTTGTAGGGCTCTAGTGGCTTTTTCCACTGCCAGTCCCATACCCACAAGGCCTGGTACATTTTCTGTTCCAGGGCGAACACTGGACTCTTGGCCACCACCGTACACCCGTGGTTGAAGTCGTGTTCCCTTTTTTACGTAGAGGGCACCCACACCCTTGGGTCCGTGGAACTTGTGGGCACTAATGGAATATAGGTCTGCCCCAAGCCGTTTTAGCTTGACTGGGATCTTACCCACAGCTTGGATTCCATCCACGTGGAAGAAGCATTTCCTCTTTTGTTTTAGCAACCACTTGCCTAGGGCTTCCACAGGTTGAATGGTGCCCGTTTCGTTGTTGACGTGCATCATAGACACTAGAATCGTGTCGTCTTGAATGGCTGCTTGTATATCTTCCAGTCGAATGGCCCCAGTCTCGTCAGGCTTGATTAGGGTCAGTGTCCACCCGCGGTCTACCATGGCTTCCAACGTGGTCAAGGTTGCAGGGTGTTCGATCTCTGTACTGACAATATGTTTGCCGACTTTTTCATTGGCCTCTAAGATGCCCTGGATGGCTAGATTGCTGGCTTCAGTCCCCCCAGAGGTGAAGATAAATTCCTCTGGTGTTGCACCAAGGGCCTTGGCAACCTGCCGACGGGCTTCTTTTACACGTTTTTCAGCCTGCATACCCAACCGGTGGAGTGAGGAAGGGTTTCCATATACAGACGCCATCATGTCAACCATGACGTCGATTACAGCTGGGTCCACCTGGGTGGTTGCAGCATTGTCTAAATAAACTTCCATTTAGGCCTCCTGTCGAGCTTGTTGGTCCTTAGGTCCATTCACATTTGACCACCTTACGACTTTGGATAAGACGACTGTCAGAATAAAGGCTACGATCAATCGAACCGTCAGCAAGAACCAACCATTGGCACCTACCGCAACAAAAAGGAGGGTGTCCTCAATGACTGCGTGACATGTCGCTAAAAAGATAGAGAGCAAGATTAAGCTCTTTTTGTCCAGCAAGCCGGATTCCGCTTCTTGAATAATTACACCCGCGCCATAGGACAGGCCAAAAACAAGGCCAACTGCCAAGGGCAGGGCCGAATGATCGGTAATGCCTAGCAGACGGGTAATGGGCTTACATGCCCGACTAAAATACTTTAAAATGTCCAGATCTCTTGCCACCTCAAGGGCAATCATAAGAGGAAAGACGATAATAGCAATGCTCCACACACTGGTCAAACTACCAGTTGCCGCCTCCATGAAAACATCCCATAGGGGTGTTCCGTCATAAAATCCATTCATATGATCACATCCAAACTAAGTTCAATACAATACCCGAAACAATGGCCAGTCCCATACGGACTGCAATGATCAAGGGTACAGAAACACCAATGCGTTTAGAAACAGCTGTTTCCACCAGTAGTGAATGGGAAAAGGAAATCATGACTGAGAGAATGGTAATCTGCTTCATGGTTAGGGTCATGGACGCTATGGCACCAATGGCAGCGTAGATGTTGAGTACATTCCCCAAGACCAAAATGATCGCAGCTTCACCTGGTAGTCCAAAGACACCCATCACGGGGGCAAACAATTGGGCGATCCAGTCTATGAGGATGGTGTGCTTAATGATTGTAACAACAAAATATACAGGAATGATCACCTTTGCCAAAATGAACAAGGTAGTCAGTCCTTTTTGAAAACCACGTTTTAGGGTATCAAATGACAACATTTCGACCTCCGAATTAGACGGTTACGAGACATTATAGCATATGTTCGTGTAGAATATCTATGGAGGTATGCAATGAAAATCATTACGGAACGATTGGACCTGTCTCCGGACAATTTACCTTTCCTTAACCAGCTTTATAGCTTGGAAGATTTCTTCCTTTTTGATATTGAAACAACTGGATTGAACCATACCCATTCCCGGGTGATCCTGATCGGTTATATCCACTGGGTGGGTGACCACTTTCAGCTAAAACAACTCTTTTGTAAGGGAGTTGAAGAAGAGGCCCTTTTGCTCCAGCACTTCTTGCAGGATGTGATCGGAAAGACCTGCCTGGTTACCTTCAATGGCCAGAGTTTTGATATCCCTTTTATGAATAGTCGCTACCGGCTACTGGACATCCCCTTCCAGCTGGACAAACGATTCAGTTTGGATGTCCTTCGGTGTGTCCGCAAGGCACAAGAACAACTTCAGTTTGAGAACTATAAACTAAAAACGGTAGAAAAGTATTTAGGGATTGAAAGGCAAGACCAGATCAGCGGCAAGGAAAGTGTGGAGATGTATTTGGAGTATGCCAGAACAGGTAATCCCCAGTTGGAGAAGACCATCCTCCTCCACAATTATGAGGATATTCTCTACCTGGTGCCCTGCATGGACATCCTCAACCATATTGGCTGGGACATCATATGGAAAGAAGCTCCGCTCAGCGTCCCAATTTTCGGCCACTTGGGCTATTTACATGACGTAAAGGTGCAAGGCCACCAAATCATGGTCCAGGTCTTTATACCCCAATTATTTCAGCGAGACCAGCAACACTTCGAGGCTCCCGTCCCCTGGTCCTATGGAGTCTCCTCAAATCTCTTCTCTCTCACCCTCCCTTGCTTTCAGTTGGACCTGGGCAGTGAGAAGTCACTCTTCTTAGACATTGACCATGTTAGCCAGGGAGACATTCAGTTTAATGACCTCCCAACAGCTGACAAACAGGCCCTTCAGATGGGAAGTAAAAAGGACCTAAACATGTATAATCTTCACCAGTTTCTTATGGATTACTGTACCCATGCCTTTTCGCAAAGGGACTAGCAGAAACAAGATAAGGTCACACAGGCGTTGATTGCCCGTGTGACCTTTGTTATATCTTTCTTTATGGACTTACTTACCACCAATAAAGACCTGCATACAGGGTTGACCCAGCGATCAGAGCCCAGACCATGGTAAAGAACCAATACATGCCAGGTTCTTGGTCTCTTCGAATTTCCCTATAGGACCATACTTTTCCCACGAATAAGTCATAGACTACCCACGCCGTTAATAATACACCTAATATAAACATATTCCCTCCAAAAGTTTCCTTGATTACATTAGACAGTATAATCCTTAGAGTAGGTATAAGGTCAACAATTAAATCAAAATAGTAAAAACGCCTTCTCATTGAGAAGACGTTCTACATGGTGCCCAGAGGCGGAATCGAACCACCGACACGTGGATTTTCAGTCCACTGCTCTACCGACTGAGCTATCTGGGCAAGTGGTGGGCATAGCTGGACTCGAACCAGCGACCTCACGCTTATCAGGCGTGCGCTC